>NZ_JBFANN010000066.1:0-27848 GCF_040674855.1 Nocardia sp. NPDC049707
CACCAGCCGAGTATGAAGCCGACTACTATGCACACCGCGCCGAGCAACCAGCCGGTGACAGATAAAACGGTGTGCACCAAAGCCGGGGCGATTCAGGTGACCCCTTCTATGGGGGGGTAGCGGGTAGGCACTGGGGTACCGGGCGCAGGGGTGCGTGTGGGGCACTTGGGTTGCGGCACTGGGTATCTGGGCTTGAGTTGCCGCGTGGACTGCGTTCCCGGAGCTGAGTCCGGTGCGCCGCTGGGTGTGTGCGAATCCGAGTGAGAAACAAGGGTTCGCCTGGTCGTAGGAATCTGTGTAGTACCCCAGGGGGCGATACCCCTGCCCGCGTGCGCTTGAGCTCATCTCTGCCCTTCCGGGCGGCATCTTCGAATCCGAGTAGGTCGGCGGGAAGCCTTCCACGAGTCACGTTCGGGATAATCCCACTCACGACAGAGGCACGAGTGCTATTCAACAACTTCGTCATGTACGACAACCGGTTGGTGACCGAAGAAGGTTCTACCGCGAAGCTCAGGGTTACCCAACCACGGGAGATAGCTCAGTACGGCCGGGCGTTCGATATGCTTGCCGGACAGTCCGCGACCAGGGATGCTGCCCGGGCGCTTATCCGTAGAGCAATGCAAATCCGTACTCATTAACGCATAGTGCACGTGTACTCTCAATTTTTCGAGTAGCTGAGATCCAGCCAAAGCGTATCGAACTCCTCGCCGTGGCAGTTTGGTTTAAATGAGGGTCGACACACTTGTCAGTGGTCTATGAGATAGTAGGAGGGTACTTCACCCAGCAGCCACACCAGAATGGATCTAGAGACGATGAGCGAGGCCGAAACAGCCGCCGAGAAGGCCGGGTTCGTGTACATCTTGATCAACCCTTCTTTTAGCAATATGATTAAAATTGGCCTCACCAAAGACCTTGCCGAAGTTAGGGCTAGCAAACTATCTCAACATACAGGAATTCCGACAGAATTTATTGTCGTTTACGATGAATTGGTGACAGATTGCAAGTCTGTCGAGGCACAGCTACACGAACGGTTCGCGAGCCAGCGCATCCGCGATAGAAGAGAATTCTTCTGGATTACCCCCAAGGAAGCAATAATCGCTTTGCAGGAGTTGGCACTGACATCACCTGCTTCGCGTAGCGAGAATTCAGTTAGAGTCGATATTCTAGCCCAGTTCGAAGCGCGTTGCCGGAGGTGGCTGCGTCGCGATTTAGTAGGTTTGTCGATTGTCCAATTTTCTGACATCGTTTATCTTGAAGAGGCATATCAGTCCAGCTTAGGCGGCTCGTCAATCGCAATAGAACGTACGGATTTGGACTTCATCGACGACGGAGGCGCTCCTTACGACTACATACCTTATTTTAGCCCTAGCTTCGCCCCAGAGGCCAATGCCCTGAAGTTTCTCAATCTTGATACGAATAGCCTTATGCATTGCTTCGGTCTATTCACTCCTGAGGCTTATGAATGGGCCAATTCCTTTGAGCCCAGACAGGAATTGCCCTTCTCCCCAACCCGCATATAGGGACAGCATCGTTGACGCCTGGCGACCTGCTGCGAGAAGACGCCGCAAAGTAACAAGGTATCCGACATGAAAGGTTGGACTAGCCGCTGGCTACGGTCACACAGTCGCTCATGCTCGTAGGATTGCTACTCACCAGCGGTTCAGACACCTTGTCCGCAAACTCCACAGTGACCGGGGCATGGTCAGACCAGCGCAACGCATACGTCTCGGCACGCTCCACCCGCGCCGAGACAGCGCGGGATGCGATACCCTGTGTTGTGTAAACCGTGTCGATGCGCCAGCCCGCGTCGTTGTCGTAGGCGCGGCCCCGGTAGGACCACCAGCTGTACGGGCCCGCGACATCGGGATGCAGGCTGCGTACCACATCCACGTATCCGGCGGCGAGCATGCCATCGATCCAAGCCCGCTCCGGTGGCAGGAAGCCGGAGTTCTTCAGGTTGCCTTTCCAGTTCTTGATATCGAGTTCGGTATGCGCGATATTCCAGTCGCCGCAGATCACGAAATCGGTGGTCTGGGCCCGCAGATGGGCGCCGATCTCGTCGAGGAACCGGTACTTCTCGTCCTGCATCGGCGTATCCGCCTCGCCGGTGTGCACATACACGCTGGCCACGGTCAACTCATCGAATTCGGCCTCGACATAGCGCCCGGTAGCGGCGAATTCGGCGCTGGGCTGCCAGGTTCCGTCCTGCCAGCGGCCGAGTCCGATGCGCACGGCACGGGGTTCGCGCCGGGACAGGATGCCGACCCCGGCCCGCCCCTTTGCTCCCGGCTCCGCATGTGTCAGATACCAGCCCGCGTCCAGTGCAGGCGCGAGCGCGGCGCGGGTCTGTGCATCGGTTGCCCGGGTCTCCTGGAGACAGATGATGTCGGCCTCGGTGGCCGCCAGCCACTCGAGCATCCCCCTGCCGGTCTTGCCCGTCGCCGCACGGACGCCGTTCACATTGATCGACGAGATGATATAAGCCACCTATCGACCGTACAATGCTGGTCAGATGAATTCCCCCGGACATCGCCGTCCAGGAAGGGGTCATGACGATGAAGTCAGGCACCACCAATTCCACTACCCCGCTCGCGCCGATCAAGGCGCTGCATATCGGTTCCGGTGATCCGGTCCTGCTCCTGCACGGGTTCATGCTCTCGCCGCACTGCTGGGAACAGGTTGCGCTGCGGCTTTCCGCGCATTGCGAGGTGTTCGCCCCGGCCTTTGCCGGGCACTGGGGTGGAGACCCGATCAACGGCTGGTCCACCGATGTCGATACCCTGACCGACCGGATCGAGGATCAACTCGATGAACTCGGTTGGCGCACCTGCCACATCGCGGGCAATTCGCTCGGCGGCTGGGTCGGCTTCGAATTGGCCCGCCGCGGCCGGGCCCGCACCCTGACCGCGATCGCGCCGGCGGGCGGTTGGCAGTCGCCCTCGCTCACCCAGTTGCGTGTCGGCGCGAAGTTCCTGTCGCTGGTGCCGATCGTCGAAATCGGTAAGCGGCTCGGCGGGTTCGCGATCAACAATCCGATCGCGCAACGCTTCGCGCTTCTGCTGCTCAGCAAGAACGCCGCTGCCGTCTCGCGCCGCGACATCACCGCCGTGCTCACCGCCGCACTGCACTGCGATGCCATGCTCCCGATGATCCTGCGCACCCTGCGCGCCCCCGCTCTGCAAGACCTGTCGAACCTCCCGACCCCGGTGCGCCTGCTGATGGCCGAATACGACCGGGTGCTCCCCAACCGCATATATGCCCGCCGCTTCCTGCAGGAATTGCCCGACTCCGCCGACCGCATCCTCGTCAACGGCGTCGGGCACGTCCCCATGCTCGAAGCCCCGGACCGCATCGCGACCCTGATCGCCGAACACATCTACGCCAGCCGCACCCATTTGCGCGCGGTCTGACCGTCGCTACCTGGCGAGCAGGCCCTTGGCTAGTGGGTGACTTGGATTTCATTGCCGCCCGCGTAGATCGTGAGGGATTTGGGTCGCGGGCGAGCTGTTCCACTCGGTATTCGGTCATATAACCGTTGCCGCCGAAGAGTTGGACCGCCTCCCTGGCTACCTCCGTGCCTCGGCGGCGAAGAGCTTCATGGCCGAGGCTTCGGCGAGGGTCGGCGGCTTGCCCGCCATGCCGCATGGCATCGACCCGGACGCCGTAGCGCGCGAGTTCCTCGGCTGCGACCAGGGCCAGCGCAGCGACCTATAAGCAAAAGTGATCAAGTGCAGTCGGATTCGGCGTTGTTCCCGGTAGCGACCTTGCAGAGGCTGAAGCAGCACATCGCAAACACACCGAGGAGTCTGTCGTGTCCAGCCAGCAACCAGCCGTGCTATCGGTCGTCATTCCGGCGCTGAACGAAGCGACAACCATTGTCCGGACCCTGGATCGTCTGGTCACTCAGGATGCGATAAGCGAAATCATCGTCGTCGACAACGGTAGCGAGGACGATACGCGCCGAATCGTGAGCGCCTATGCGCTCGCCCACCCGAAGGTCGAAGTCATCGATGAACCGCAGCGCGGCGTGGCCGCCGCCCGCAACCTCGGATTCGACAAGGCGCGTGGCGATTTCATCGCCAGGACCGACGCCGATACGCTGGTCGATCCGAACTGGGGCGAGGTCATCAGAGGCCACTTCATCGCACGCCCCGATACGGCCGCACTCACCGGCATCACCGCCTACCACGACTCACCGGTCGGCTTCCTCTTGAAATTCGGCATCTACCTACAGCATCGGCGCGGCAAGTTCGGCGGTCGGGTCGGCAATCTGCAAGGTGCGAATATGGCCATCCGGCGCACGGCCTGGCTGGCGGTACGAGAAGACACCGCAGTCCGCGTAGACGTGGTCGAAGATCTGGATCTGGCGCTGTGCCTGACCAAACGTGGTCTCCCGATCGATCAGCTGACGAATATGCGTACCCAAACCTCGGCGCGGCGCCGCCGAACCAGCCCCCGTCAGTGGTGGCACTTCCAAATGACCGGGCTGCGCACCATGACAGATCAAGGATTCCAAGTGCGGGGCAACCATCGCGCCTTCATCATCGGCGCATGGCTCGCGCACACGGTGCAATGGCCGATCTACCGCTACTGGGACTTCGAACGACGACGCTTCACTGCCCGTCCCCATGCCGCCCGGATATCCGCCGTGGGCGACTGACCAAGATGAGCGTGTTCCGTCGAAAAGTGATCTGATTGGGTGGCGTAACCCAATCAGGAGCACCACGATGGAACTGAGAGATATCGAAATCTTTCTGGCGCTGGCCGAAGAATTGCACTTCGGGCGGACCGCGGAACGGATGTATCTTTCGCAAGCCCGGATCAGCCAGTCGATCAAGAATCAGGAACGTCGCATCGGCGGACGTCTCATCGACCGTAGCAATCCACGCAATATCCAGCTCACAGCGCTGGGCGACCAGCTGCTCACCGACCTGAGCCCGGCCTATCACGATCTGACCCAGGCGATCGAGAACGCTCGCGCTACCGCACAGGGGGCGGCCCGGATCCTTCGCATCGCGATGATCGGCTTCAATTCGTATGACTACCGGCCGTTTTGGGAACTCTTCCGAACCCGGCACCCAGAGTGGGAACTACAGATTCGGAGTATCGAGTTCATCGAACAGTTCGACCCGTTGCGACGCGGCGAGGCCGACATCGTCATCGCATGGTTACCGGTGGAGGAGCCCGATTTGACTGTCGGGCCGATCATCTCGACCGAACCGATGGTGGCCATTGTGGGCGACGACCACGAGCTCGCGGGCGAAAAGCAGTTATCCCTGGAGGTTTTCGGCGATCGCGGGGTGCTGGCACCGAGCAAACCGATGCCCGACTACTGGGAAGACGCCATCAGCCCCTTCTACACACCTCGTGGCCGCCCCATCGAACGCATTTCCACCGTCTCGACGGTGGAGGACATCCTTACGGTCGCCAGCACCCGCCGAGCCTTCACCATGGCCATGAGCCATGTCGCCCGCTACTACAACCGCCCCGGCATTCGCTACGTGCCGATCAGCGATTCGCACCTGGTCCGGTGGGCGCTTGTCTGGCGTAGTGACGGCGAAACCCAGCAGATTCAGGCCTTGGCGAGCATTGTTCGTGAGTTGGGGCCGTTGGTGCAGAGCTGACCGTCGCGGCGGTCGGCGGCGTGGCCGATAAGCGAAAGTGATCGAAAGACAGTCGGATTCGGCGTTGTTCCAGCCGCGCGGCTCTCGCAGGCTGAGGCGGTGTCCGAGATCAAACCTTTCCGAATCGCGATCCCGCAGACCGACTTGGACGACCTCGCATATCGCCTGACGCACACCCGGCACGTACAGGAACTGCCCGCTCGGAAGATCGCGGGCCGGGTGTACCCAGGAGTGCCGGTTCGGCCCGGCTGGGAGTACGGCGTTCCGCTGTCGTTCGTCCGGCGCCTGCACGAATACTGGCGCGACACATTCGACTGGCGCGCACAAGAGCGGCGGCTCAACGCATTTCCGCAATACACGACCGAGATCAACGGGCAAACCATCCATTTCGTGCATGTCACCTCTCCCGAACCCGACGCGATACCACTGCTGCTCGCACATGGCTGGCCGAGTTCGTTCACGGAATTCCTGGGCCTGGTAGGTGAATTGACCGACCCACGCGCACACGGCGGCGATCCGAGCGACGCCTTCCATGTGGTGATCCCGTCCTATCCCGGCTTCGCCTTCTCGGGACCGACGCACACCGCCGGATGGGGCCCGAGGCGCATGGCAGCGGCATTCGACGAGCTGATGCAGCGCCTCGGCTACGACCGTTACGCTGTGCACGGCAACGACTGCGGCGCCATCGTCGCACCGGAGCTCGGCCGGCTCGCCCCGGACCGGGTCGTCGGCGTGCACGTCACCCAGATCTATTCCTTCCCGAGGCGTGAACCGGGCGAGCTGGACGGGCTCAGCGAATACGAGCTGATTCTGGTGTACTTCGGGCAGAAGTTCCGCGCCCACGCCATTCACAACGCCGCCCAGCAAGCGCAGCCGCAGACCCTCGGCCACGCACTGTCGGATTCTCCCGTCGGCCAGCTCGCCTGGAGCGGCCAAGCGCTGGTGAACGCGCTGAGCACCGATGAGTTGCTCACCAATGTGGCGATCTACTGGTTCACCAACACCTCGGCGCCCGCGGCCCGGTTCTTTTTCGAGCACCATCGCTCGCCGACGGCGACCGAGCCGACCACGGTGCCGATCGGATTGGCCTCGTTCGGATTCGACTTCAAACTGCCGCGCAAATTCGCCGAACGCGATCATCGCAACCTCGTGCAATGGCACGAATACGACAGCGGCGGGCATTGGCCCGCCCACGAAGCTCCCGACCTGCTACTCGCCGACCTGCGCGGATTCTTCAGAAAGGTGATCTGATCGGGTTGCCCATCAGCGACGATTACCTCGACCCGATTTCTCGATCCGAGGAGTGCAGATGGCCAACGATTGGAATCAGCAGATCATCGCGGAGTTCCGAGCGAATGCGGGCAAGGTCGGCGGCCCGTTCGAGGGCAAGGATCTCCTGCTGCTCACCACGACCGGCGCGAAAACCGGCCTACCGCGGACGAATCCGACGGCCTATATCCGCGACGGCAACCGGTTCGTGATCATCGCGTCCAAGGGCGGCGCACCCGAGAACCCGGCCTGGTATCACAACCTGCTGGCCGATCCGAGGGTCACGCTGGAGGTCGGCACCGAGACCATCGAGGCGACGGCCACCCCTATCACCGGAGGTCCGGAACGCGACCGACTCTTTGCGGTGATGGTGGCGGCCATGCCGGGCTTCGCCGAATACCAGACCAAGACGGATCGGGTGATTCCGGTCGTCGCGCTGACACCCAGCTCCGGAGAATCCAGCAGCTAAGCCCCTGACCGACGACCGGTCCAGACGGTCACCATGAACAGCACAACACCCAGCACGGCCAGTCCCGCACCGACGGTCGCGGGCGCGGTGTAACCCAGACCCGCGGCGATGACGAGACCGCCCAACCACGCGCCCGCCGCATTGGCGAGATTGAGGGCCGCATGATTGAGCGCCGCGGCGAGGGTCTGGGCGTCGGCAGCGACATCCATCAGCCGGGTTTGCAGTCCGGGCGCGAGCGCCGCACCCGACGCGCCGATGAAGAAGGCGCCGATGGCCGCCGTATACGGATTGTGCGCGGCGGCAACGAATCCCGCGAGTATGACGACCATGGCAATCATCGAGACAGAGATCGCTCGGTCGACGCCGCGGTCGGCCAGTATCCCGCCGGCGATGTTGCCCGCGACCATCCCGAGCCCGAAGAGCATGAGGACGAACGGCACCAGACCGAATTCCAGCCCGGCTACATCGGTCAACGTGGTGGTGATGTAGGTGTAGACGGCGAACATGCCGCCGAAGCCGATCGCGCCGACGAGCAGGGTGAGCAGCACCTGCGAGCGACGCAGTGCGCCGAGTTCGGTCATCGGGTTGGTGATCCGGATGCCGTGCAGCTCCGGAACGAAGCGGATCAGGGCCGCGACGGTGGCGACACCGATCACCGCGACCACAACGAAGGCATCACGCCAGCCGAAATGCTGGCCCAGCCAAGTCGCACTGGGAACGCCGACAACATTGGCGGCGCTCAATCCCAGCATAACCGCCGCAACCGCCTTGGCGCGCTGGCCTCTAGGTGCCAATGTGGCGGCGGCCAGCGAGGCGACACCGAAGTACGCGCCGTGCGGCAGGCCCGAAACGAACCGCGCGATGACCAACGTTTCGAACGTGGGCGCGATAACCGTCGCCACGTTTCCGATGGTGAACGCCACCATCAGCGCGACGAGCAGACGTTTGCGCGGCACCCGCGCGGCAAGTGCGGCGATCAGCGGCGCGCCGACGACGACGCCGAGCGCATATGCCGATACGGCATGACCGGCCGTCGGCTCGGATACGTGCATGGCACTCGCGATATCGGGCAGCAAACCCATGGTGACGAATTCGGTTGTGCCGATTCCGAATCCACCGAGTGCCAGCGCGAGCATCGCCGGAATATGCCAGTCCGTCCGCTCGGCCTCGGTGGGTACTGGGGTCTGCGCGGCAACGGTACTGGTCACGTACTCATGTAACCGCCCGGCGACGCCTTCCGCTTCCCGGGCAATCGTGAGTTCCCCCACGTCAGCGTGGAGAAACCTCGTGAAACAGAGCGGGCACCCATACCACCGAGTGGTGCGGGTGCCCGTATGTGGCGCCTGGCGCTGATCACCAACATCGCGCAAGCAACAACTGGTTTCGTGAGCACATGGGTAACTCACCGGGTACGCCCAGCAGCCGACCCCGCGCTCTTCCGCCGGCCCGCGACGACACCTCAGTGGCAGTCAGGACCGGCGAAAGGCGCGGAGCGGCGGGGAAGATCAGCGCAGGGCGCGGGCCAGGTTGGCGTCGAGCGCACCGAGGAACTCCTCGGTGGTCAGATAGCCCTGATCGCCGCCGACGAGCAGCGCCAGATCCTTGGTCATCTGGCCGCCCTCGACGGTCTTGATGACGACATCCTCGAGTGTCTGCGCGAAGCCGATCACCTCGGGGGTGTTGTCCAGCTTGCCGCGATGCTCGATGCCGCGGGTCCAGGCGAAGATCGACGCGATCGGGTTGGTCGAAGTCGGCTTGCCCTGCTGGTGCTGGCGGTAGTGCCGGGTGACGGTGCCGTGCGCGGCCTCGGCCTCACAGGTCCTGCCGTCCGGGGTGAGCAGCACCGAGGTCATAAGGCCGAGCGAGCCGAAGCCCTGGGCCACGGTGTCGGACTGCACATCGCCATCGTAGTTCTTGCAGGCCCAGACGTAACCGCCCTCCCACTTCATGGAGGAGGCGACCATATCGTCGATCAGGCGATGCTCGTAGGTGAGGCCCGCCGCGTCGAACTGGGTCTTGAACTCGGCGTCGAACACCTCCTGGAAGGTGTCCTTGAACATGCCGTCGTAGGCCTTCAGGATGGTGTTCTTGGTCGACATGTAGACCGGGTAGTTCTGCTGCAGACCATAGTTCAACGAGGCCCGCGCGAAGTCCTCGATGGACTTCTTGAAGTTGTACATACCCATCACGACGCCGCCGTCCTCGGGCATCTTCACGACCTCGTGCACGATCGGCTCGCTGCCGTCGTCGGGGGTGAAGGTGAGGGTGACGGTGCCGCCCTGGAACACCTTGAAGTCGGTGGCGCGGTACTGATCGCCGAACGCGTGACGGCCGATGATGATGGGCTTGGTCCAGCCGGGGACCAGACGCGGCACATTCGAGATGATGATCGGCGCGCGGAAGATGGTTCCGCCGAGGATGTTGCGGATGGTGCCGTTGGGCGAGCGCCACATCTTCTTCAGGCCGAATTCCTCGACTCTGGCCTCATCCGGGGTGATCGTGGCGCATTTGACGCCGACACCGTGTTCCTTGATCGCGTTCGCCGCATCGATCGTGATCTGGTCGTCTGTCTTGTCCCGAGATTCGATGCCGAGGTCGTAGTACTCGAGGTTCACATCGAGATACGGGTGGATCAGCTTGTCCTTGATGAACTGCCAGATGATCCGGGTCATCTCGTCGCCGTCGAGTTCGACGATAGTGCCTTCAACCTTGATCTTGGACATGGATCTTCGTGTCCTCCTAGGATGGTGCCCTCATTGCACGGCCAGGCGAACACGCTTGTGAGCGGACCCCAGCTGTTCCAACAGACAACGTATATACGTCCCGCGTTGTCCGCGAGACGTGTGGTGCAAACAAGACAAGCGTACTGCTTCCGTTGACCACACCGCGCGGGCAGCCCCCCATCTGAAGCCGCTCGAAATTGTTACCGACAAGTAGGTCGGCAGTGACGTGCACCACCTCAGAAATAGCAATGTCCGGGCATCCCGTTGGACACCCGGACCAGCTATTTCATGATCAGACCGCGACCGGAATCCGCGCACCCTCCTCGGATCCCTCGATCAGATTTTCCGGCTTGTCTCGAATCATCAATGCGATCACCGGAATTGCCGCGAGGAAGAAGCCGGCACCCACATAGAACGCCACGTCGTAGCTGTGGATCGAGGCACGGGCCAGCAGATTGTCGAGCGTCGGATTGTCCTGTGCGAAGGTCTTGGCCGTCTGCACCGAGATGGTGGTGAGCAGTGCGGTGCCGACCGCGCCACCGACCTGCTGCGCCGCATTCAGCAGCGCACTGGCCACACCCGAGTCCTCCGCCTCGACCTGATGCAGTGCGACGGTCTGCATCCCGACGAACAGCGGGCCCATACCGAACGCGATCAGCAACTGCGCGGGCAACACATCGGCGGCGTAGCTGTCCCCGAAGCTCAGTTGCGCCAGCCACACCAGACCGAGCACACCGAGCACGGCGCCGGCCACCATCAGCGGCCGCGGGCCCAGCTTGGGCAGCAGCGCGCTGGTGACACCGGCGGAGATCGCGATGCCCACCGGGAACGGCAGGAAGGCGACGCCAGCCTTCAGCGCGGAGTAGCCGAGGGTGATCTGGAAGTAGTAGCTCAGGAACAGGAACATCGCGAACATCGCGATCGGGACCAGCAGCGCGGCCAGGAAGGCGCCACCGCGGTTGATCTCACCCGGAATATGCAGCGGCAGCAGCGGATTCGACGAGCGACGCTCGATACCGACAAAGGCGATCAGCAGGGCAACGCCGATGACGAGCAGCCCGAGGGTGCTGCCGGCCACCCAGCCGTCCTCGGCGGCGCGGCTGAATCCGTACACGATGGCGATCAGACCGAGCGTCACGGTGACCGCACCGGGCACGTCATAGCCGCCGGTGCGCGGGGTCGGTACATCGCGCACCACGAAGGCCAGCGCGCCGAGCAGCGTGAGCAGGGCGATCGGGGTGTTCACCAGCAGGCACCAACGCCAGGAGGCGTATTCGGTCAGCGCACCACCCGCGATCAGTCCGAGTGCCGCACCACCCGCGGAGATACCGGCGAAGACGCCGAAGGCGGTCGCACGATCCTTGGCCTCGGTGAAGGTCACCGAGAGCAGGGACAGCGCCGCGGGCGCGAGTAGCGCCGCGAACGCACCCTGCAGCGCCCGTCCGGCGAACAACTCCGCGCCGTTCTGCGCCAGACCCGCCACCGCGGACGCCCCGGCGAAGCCGACCAGGCCGACGATGAAGACCCGGCGCCGCCCGAGGTAGTCGGCCAGCCGTCCGCCGAGCAGCAGCAGACCGCCGAAGATCAGCGTGTAGGCGGTCAGCATCCACTGTCGATTGCCGTCGCTGATATCGAGATCCTGCTGGGCGAACGGCAGCGAGATGGTCACGATGGTGGCGTCGAGAACCACCATGAGCTGGGCCAATGCGATCACCCCCAGGGCCAACCAGCGCGCCGAGCTCGTTTGTCTTTTCACATCGTCCACCGCTGTCGCAGTCTCGCTCACCTTGGTCTCCTAGCCGTCTCGAAGTCGTGCGGCCATCCTGTCATCGGCAGACATTTGTCGTCAAGAGAAAAATGTCGCACTCGGACATTTGGCCGTTAAAGACACAAGCCGTCCCGATTGCGATAGCATGGGGGCATGCTCGAGTCATCAACGCCGATCGGCGCGAGCGCCACCGCCGCGGAGGCGGTGCGCGCTCCAGCGAATCCAGGGCCCAGTGCGCCCGGCGCCGCGAGCATGGGATTGCGCGAACGCAAGAAGCAGCAGACCCGATTGCGCATCATCGAGGTGGCGCTCGACCTGTGCGACACACAGGGATTCGACACGACGACGGTCGAACAGATCGCGGACCGCGCGGATGTGTCCCCACGCACGATCAACAGGTATTTCGACAGCAAAGAAGCGATCATCCTGGGGCCGGTCAAGGATTTCGGCCTCGCCATCGCCGAATGCCTGCGCGGCCTCCCGGTCACCGGCAACGAGCTGCAATCGCTCCGCGAGGCCTTCCTACAGATCGTCGACCGGGCCTCGGAGACCGTCGAGGGACCGCTGTCGTTCCGGCGCTTCCAGCAGATGCAGCGGATCCTGCGTGGCAGTCCGACGGTCAGCGCGCAGAGCATGGAGCTGGCCGACGATAAGAACGCCGCGATCGCGCACGTGATCGCCGAGCGGCTCGGCACCCAGCCCGACGCGCTGCCGGTCCAGCTGGTTGTCGGCGCCTGGCAGCTGATCGGCCACCTCAGCATGGAGTGCCAGAACGCGATCTTCGACGCCGAGGACACCGGCGCGGCCGCTGCGCAGGCCCGCACCGCATTCACCACGTCCTATGACGAATTCATGCGGGTATGCGCCGGACGGCCGACGAGCGAACCGGCGGAAGACGGGTAACGGATTTCAGTCGCCGACCGCCCGCCGGTTACCATGTCCGTCAGGTCATGAGTGCCAGCGCGAAGCCCCGGCTTGCTGGACGGCAACCCTCCAGCAGCGGTGGGGTGCTCCGGGTGATGACCAGGCTCTCGATGGTCGAGGGCAAGCGCGCACTTCAGGAGGTTTCCGATGAGTTGTTGTCCGTCACCTGCACCCCGATAAGACCTGCTGGCGAACAACCCTTTGGAGCACGATATGAGTGACCCCATCGCGTCCGCGATCGATCGGTTCGCCGCAAGTGAGCAGATCACCGGCACGCCCATATCCCCGATCTACCGAACCACGGCCCCGTTCAGCCGGATCGCTGACATCGGGGAGGTGCGTTCCCTCGTGATTCACCCAGCTTCGGCGACGCACTGCGGTTTCACGGGAGCGACATCGTGACCGAACAAACCACCGATACCGCGCCCTTGATCACAACTGAGCCGAACGCCGGCGAGGCGGAGTCGTGACCGTGAGCGCCGAACCAAGTACCGCACACTCGGCTGCGGTGGCCCTGCCACCGCCGGACGGGACGCTCGGCATCATCACGATCGGGAATGTGCGGCTGGAGAGCGGCGCGACCATCCCGGACGTTCATCTGGCCGTGCAGCGCTGGGGTGAGCTCTCCCCCGCCCTGGACAATGTGGTGCTCGTCGAGCACGCACTGACCGGTGATTCGCATGTGGTCGGGGTGCCCGACGATATTCATCCGCTGCCCGGCTGGTGGGATGGCATGGTCGGCCCCGGTGCACCGGTGGATACCGACGAATGGTGCGTCATCGCGACGAATGTGCTGGGCGGCTGCAAGGGCAGCACCGGCCCCTCGTCGCTGGCGCCGGATGGAAAGCCTTGGGGCGCAAGGTTTCCGGAGATATCGATCCGGGATCAGGTAACCGCCGAAGCGGCACTGCTCGATCGGCTCGGCATCGAACACCTGGCCGCCGTCGTCGGCGGTTCGATGGGCGGTATGCGGGTGCTGGAGTGGATGGTCGGCGCGCCGGAGCGGGTCGGATCCGCACTGGTACTCGCCGTCGGCGCCCGCGCGACCGCCGACCAGATCGGCACGCAGACAACGCAAATCGCCGCCATCAAGGCCGATCCGGACTGGCAGGGCGGCGACTACCACGACACCGATCGCGCCCCGATGACCGGTATGGGCATCGCCCGCCGCATCGCCCATCTGACCTACCGCACCGAGGGCGAACTCGATCACCGCTTCGAGAACCATGCGCAGGGGGACGAGGATCCGCGCAACGGCGGCCGCTACGCGGTACAGAGCTATCTGGACCACCAGGCCGGAAAGCTGTGCAGCCGTTTCGATCCCGCCACCTACGTCCTGCTGACCGAGGCGATGAACCGACACGATATCGGCCGCGGGCGCGGCGGGATCGCGGCCGCCCTCGCCGCCACCCCGGTACCGTGCGTGGTCGGCGGTGTCGACTCGGATCGCCTGTACCCGTTGCGAACTCAGCGGGAATTGGCCGACGGATTGCCCGGCTGCGAGGGCCTGGAGATCGTGCACTCCCATGACGGTCACGACGGCTTCCTCACCGAAGCCGCCGCGGTCGCCAAACTGCTGACCGAGACAATGCGATTGGCGCGAATCGGTCGCACCGGCTGAAGTAGTCGTGACTTCCGACGGGCCGTCATTCGGTCGGCGGTGCGGTGGGTGTGCCGACGAGCACGCATCAGGTTGACGTCGGTCCATGGACGTCACCTTGACTCGGGGAGTCGCCGATGTGCAGACTGGGCCGGCATCGCACCGTCTCAGCTCGGCGGGCATTCCGGTTCATGGACGACATCGGGGGTAGACCATGCGTATTCATCGTGCCGTACTGATATTCGCGCTGCTCGGCGTGATGTTGATCGGTACTACGGCGTGCTCGGATGAGCCGACCGACACTACCCGGGCACCGGCGTCGACGACCACCCTGCCACCGGTGCCGACCGTGCTCGGGCCGCTCGGCTTCGGCAAGCTGCGGCTCGGGATGAGCCGGAGCGAGGCCGAGGCCACCGGTGAAATCGCGACCTTCGACGACACCGACGATCCGCCCGGTTGCGGTCGCTACACCGCACGAGCCGGTTGGCAGGGTTTCACCAACAAGGGCGAAATAGTCGCGATCATGCCCGGCAGACTTCCGATCCGCACCCCAGAGGGCATTACCGTCGGTTCCACTGTCGACGAAGTGCGCGCCACCTATCCCGCGCTCGAGATCGGCTACAACTGGAGTTCGGCCGTGGCACCAGACCAACCCGCGCGCTATGGCTTCCTCGGCATCTACCGGAATATGCCGGCCGATGCCAAGGTCACCCAGATAATGCTCTACAACGACCGAGACACCTGTCACAACTAGCGGCTGCTGTCGTGGACCGAAAATCGTTGCGCCGCTTCGGTCTCAGCCGATGCCCAACGTATTGATCGTGGCGGCGATGAAGACGATGGCGGTACCGAGCAGGCTCAGCGCTGCGACATCGAACGGCTTGCTGCGCACCGCGAGCAGCCCGACCCGGGCCGTCGGCAGACAGAGCCGGAAGGCGGCCGCGATCAGGGCGGCACCGCCGAAGAACAAGGCGCCGCGACGCCAGCGGTCCCAGGCCACGAGAACAACCGCGAGCAGAATGACCGCCGTCACGACCAACATCGGCAGGTGGCTGCGCAGGAACTGCGCACCCGGGCTGGTCCGGTCGGGCTGCCGTTCGGCGGCAGACGAGTCAACGTCGGTCACGCCCCGATTCTTGCAGACGGCGAGAGAACGCATGCGCCCTCCCGGAGCGGGCCGCTACGGAGCGTTGAAGTAGTGGCCTTGGTCGAGGTCCGCGATGAGGCCGGGATGGGTAGGCTTCCAGGTCAGCAGTTCCCGGGTCCGTGCACTCGAGGTCGGATTGTCCAGCGAGACAAGGCTACCGAGGTAGCCGAAGTGTGCGTCCGCCTGCTCCGGCGGGATGCTGATCACTGGCACATCCAGGTGGCGACCGATTGCCTCGGCGATCTCGCGGAAGGGCACGCCTTCGTCGTCGACGGCGTGTAGCCGCGCCCCCGCGGGGGCCTTCTCCAGCGCCAACCGGTACAGCTGCGCAGCATCGAGTGTGTGTCCGGCGGGCCAGCGGTTGTTCCCATCGCCGACGTAGGCGGCGACGCCCTTGTCGCGGGCGGTGGCGATCAAGGTCGGAATGAAGCCGTGCCGGTCGAGTGAGCTGTGCACGGTGGGTGGGAGTCGGACGACAGCCGATCGAACCCCGCGGTCCGCAAGCGCGGCCACCGCCTTCTCGGCGTCGACTCGCGGCCCGACGTCGGGCGCATCGGCTTCGGTGCTCACCCGGGTCAGCCCAGCGAACGCGAGCGTGAGCGTGCCCGATGTGCCCACGAATGGTTTACCGGTGCCCGCGAGCGCAGCGCCGATCGTCTCGATGGCGCGCAGATCGGCGGTGATCGCTGCGGCGAAGTCGCCGGCTCGCATGGCTTCGTGTTTGAAGGCGAGGTGGATGACGCCGTCGGCCGCGGCGACGGCGTCGCGCAGGTTGTCGAGATCGTCGAGATCTCCTCGTCGCACCTCGGCACCGGCCGCCGCCACCGTGGCGGCGGATTCGTTCGAGCGAGCCAGTCCGACGACCTGATGTCCGGCATCGAGCAGTTCGGGGATGACCGCGGAACCGATGTGTCCCGATGCTCCGGTGATGAAAATCCGCACGGAAGTACTCCAAGTCTTCAGATGCCCTCATTGGGCAGTGATGTCAGTGACTGTCATCAAACAGTACATCCAATGACAGTTACTGTCATCAGATAGGATCGGCTCATGAGCCGATGGGAGCCCAATGCGCGCGGCCGCCTCGAACAATCGGCTCTGGAGCTGTACCGCGAGAACGGGTTCGAGAGCACGACCGTCGCCGAGATCACCAAGCGTGCAGGACTTACCGAGCGCACGTTCTTCCGGCATTTCGCCGATAAGCGCGAGGTCCTGTTCGCGGGGGCGAGCGCGCTCCAAGAGGCCCTCGTGCGGAGCGTGCACGAAGCGCCCGCTGCCATGCCGCCGATCGAGGCTATCGCCACGGCGCTCACCCAGGTCGCCGATACCGTATTCGAGCAGCGCCGCGAGTTCGCTTGGCAACGCCGAGCCGTCATCGCGGCCAATGCCGAACTTCAGGAGCGCGAGCTGATCAAGCTCGCAACACTCGCCACCGCGCTGGCCGAGGCGTTACGCGGTCGCGGCGTGATCGATCCGGCCGCGAGCCTGGCCGCCGAGGCCGGCATCGCGGTATTCAAGATCGCCTTCGAGAGCTGGGTCGGCGACAGCGGCAAGCACACCCTGTCGCAACTCATCCGAGAATCGGTCGATGAACTGAAACTCGTGACCGGCGCGCAGGATCTGCCCGATGTCGTTCCTGGCTGACCCGATCGACCTGGTTGACTGCACGGGTGTTTCGTTTGATGTTTCACGAGCCCGCGATTCCCGGAAATACCGGCAATGCGATCCGACTCGTCGCTGGAACCGGGTGTGAGCTGCATCTGGTCGAGCCGCTGGGGTTCGACCTTTCCGAGGCGAAGTTGCGGCGGGCCGGATTGGATTACCACGATCTGGCCTCGGTGACGGTGCACAAGAATCTCGCGGCGGCGTGGGCGGCGCTGCGGCCCGAGCGGGTGTTCGCGTTCACGACCCAGGCGAGCACGCGGTACACCGATGTGGCGTACCGGGAGGGTGATGTGCTGCTGTTCGGCACCGAACCGACGGGGTTACCGACGGAGGTACTCGATGATCCGCACGTCACCGATCAACTGCGCATTCCGATGCTGCCCGGCCGCCGCTCGATGAACCTGTCCAATGCCGCCGCCGTCACCGTGTACGAGGCGTGGCGCCAGTTCGGATTTCCCGGCGCCGTGTGATCTTGTCGCGCAACCCGATTCGACGGTGTGGGCCAGCGGAATAGCCACGGGCACCTTCTCGGGTTCAGAGGTCGACTTCGAAGCGTTTGAAGCGGGAGGTTGCGCCTGCCGCAAGGCGGACAGCGGATTTGGGGACGCCGTAGTGGTCGGCGAGGAGTTCGATGGCGGCCTTATTGGCCTTGCCTTCCACGGCAGGAGCACGGACGTAGAGCTGGAGGGTACCGTCGTCGAGGATTTCGACGAGCGGGCCCTTACGGCTGTTCGGTTTGATCGTTGCCCTGATCACCGTCGGCATCGGAATCTCCTGTCGTCCCAGCGCCTTTGTCCGCACCAGCGCCCTTCCCCGCGCCAGCGCCTGAGCCGGTTCCAGCGCCCGCACCAGTCCCCGTCCCGGCACCTGCGTCAGCACCGGTATCTTGCGCCACCGTCGCGCCCGCCCCGGTCGGGGCACCGACCACGGCAACCGTGCCCTCCTCGGATTCGCCGGAACCCGAGGAGTCACGCTTGCGCCCCCGCACCACTCGCACGATGCCCCACACCACCGCAGCGATCACCACGACGAACCCGAGCCACGGAATCGCCTTGCCGGTGAACACCACCGCATCCTTCAGCCAATCCACCAGCGAATGCCAGCCGGAGACGATGCCGTCCCAGAAATTGGTTGGCCCCGCCTCGGATTTCTTGTCCTCGGTGGTGATGTCGATGGTGAGTGTGGACAGCGCGACCTGATCGTCGAGGTGCCGCTTCTGCGCGGTGAGACTGTCGAGCTGGCCCTGCCGACTCGACAGTGCCTGTTCGGCGGCAATGAGATCCGCTGTATTGGTCGCACCGGCGATCAGCGTGCGCAATCGGTCGACCGAGGCTTGCAACGCCTTGATCCGGGCGTCGAGGTCCTCCCACTGCATGGTGACGTCGTCGCGGTTGGTGCTCATCCGGGTGACCCGGCCGACCCCGGCGAGACCGTCGATGAACTTGTCCGTCTTATCCGCGGGCACCCGAACGGTGAGCGTGGCTTGCGGATCGTTGTCACCGGTCCCCGGCTGCTCGGTGCGGCTGTCGACCCGGCCGCCGACCTCGCGCACCCGATCGGTTACCTGCCCGCCCGCCTCGAGCGGATCAGCCGCGGTGATGTCGACGCTGCCGGTAATGACCTCCTTGCGCGCCTCGACGGTATCCCCCTTCGCCGGGGAACCCTCGCGCAGACTCGGTGGCGGCGCCATCGGCGCGACGGTCGCCATGCTCGACTGGCTCGAATCGGATCTGTCGTCGTTGTCATCACCACAGCCGACCAGCAACGTCAAACCCAGCAGGCCGATCACCAGCACAGCAAGCTTCCGCATGGACGCAGGGTAGCCGCTGCGGCGAATTCGGTCACGAAACTCATGCGGGCCACTACCGAATGCCGAAGGCGATCATGGATATCTTCCGCTCGCCGACACCAAAGCTGGTCGAACATCGGGATGCCATCCAGCCGGTTCCGGAGCGGGCCGCCCATGCGAACGGAATGTTGCAAAGCTCAACGGAAGTCACGAGATTTCGAATCGACGCGCAAGTCCATGCGCTGCAGATATTCGGCGACGACACTGACCGCGCCCTCGGCATTCTGGACGCGACCGCGGATGAGCAGGGCGGGAGCGCTCTGGGCCAGGCGGTGATAGCGGGTCCACAGGCCCACCGAGCAGACGACATTCACCATGCCGGTTTCGTCTTCCAGGTTGAGGAAGGTGACACCGGCGGCGGTGGCGGGGCGTTGGCGATGCGTGACGGCACCACCGACCAGAACGCGCGAGCCGTCGGGCACGTCGAGCAAACCGGCGGCCGGGACGACGCCGAGTGCATCCAGTTGCGGGCGTAGGAATTCGGTGGGATAGCTGCCCGGCGAGATACCGGTGGCCCAGACGTCGGCAGCGGCGAGTTCGAGTTCGCTCATACCGGGCAGGGCGGGGGCGGTGGTGGCGGCACCGGTGCCGGGAAGGCGGTCGGGCCGTTCCCCCGCCGCGGCGCCCGCCGCCCACAGCGCCTCGCGTCGGGTAATGCCGAGACAACCCAAAGCGCCTGCGGTGGCAAGGGATTCGGCCTGGGTAACGGTGAGTCCCACCCGTCCGGTCAGGTCGAGGAAGGAGGTGTACGGGCCGGCCGAACGGGCCTCGACAATGCGTTCGGCGAGGTCGGTGCCGATATGGCGGATCGCCGCGAGGCCGAGCCGCACCTCGTCCCCATGGTTTTCGAGCGTGGGTTCGGCGCGGCTGGCATTGATATCGGGTCCGTGCACCAGGACTCCGTGCCTGCGAGCATCGGCGACCAACGACTGCGGGGAGTAGAACCCCATCGGCTGGGCACGCAGCAATCCGGCGCAGAAGGCGGCCGGATGGTGCAGTTTGAACCAGGCCGAGTAGAACACGATCGAGGCGAAGCTCTGCGAATGACTCTCCGGGAAGCCGAAATTCGCGAAGGCATATAGCTTTTCGTAGATGCGGTCGGCAACTTCGCCGGTAATGCCGTGCAAGTCGCGCATGCCCTGATACAGCCGGTCCTTGAGGCGCTCCATGCGTTCCGGTGAGCGTTTGGAACCCATGGCGCGGCGCAGCTGATCGGCCTCGGCGGCGGTGAAACCGGCGACGTCGATGGCCATCTGCATGAGCTGTTCCTGGAACAGTGGCACACCGAGGGTGCGTTTCAGCGAATTCTTCAGCGCGTCATGGTCATAGCGCACCTGCTCGTCACCGTTGCGACGGCGGATGTAGGGATGCACCGAACCACCCTGGATCGGACCAGGGCGGATCAGCGCCACCTCCACCACCAGGTCATAGAATTTCCGCGGCTTCAGCCGAGGCAACGTGGCCATCTGCGCGCGCGATTCCACCTGGAACACCCCGACCGAATCGGCGCGCGAAAGCATCTCGTAGACAGCCGTTTCCTGCAGATCCAGCTGGTGCAGTTCGACGATTTCGCCCTTGTACTCGCGCACCATATCGATCATGTAGTGCAGCGCGGAGAGCATGCCGAGACCGAGCAGATCGAATTTCACCAAATTTATTGCGGCGCAATCGTCTTTATCCCACTGCAGCACGCTGCGGCCGGGCATGCGCGCCCATTCGACCGGGCAGACATCGGCGATGGGCCGGTCACAGATCACCATGCCACCGGAATGGATGCCGAGATGCCGTGGCAGCCCTTCGATTTCGGTGGCCAGCGCCAGCACTTCCGCGGGAATATCGGTGTCGGTTTCAGCACCGACCCCCGCCCAGCGACTCACCTGCCTACTCCAGGCATCCTGCTGTCCGGGCGAAAAGCCCAGTGCCCGTGCGGCATCACGGACCGCGGACTTGCCGCGATAGGTGATCACATTCGCCACCTGAGCGGCATATTCGCGGCCGTATTTGGTGTAGACGTGCTGGATCGCCTCCTCACGGCGATCGGATTCGATATCGATGTCGATATCCGGCGGGCCGTCTCGCTCCGGAGCGAGGAACCGTTCGAACAGCAGCTCAGCGGCGATCGGGTCGACATTAGTGATGCCGATCGCATAGCAAACGGCTGAATTGGCCGCTGAACCCCGGCCCTGACAGAGGATGTCATTGTCCTTGCAGAAGCTGACGATATCGTGCACCACCAGGAAATAGCCGGGAAACTTCATCTCGTTGATGATCGCGAGTTCGTGCTCGATCTGCTGATACGCCTCGGGACTTCCCGACGGTGGACCGTAACGTCGAGCGGCGCCCGCAAGGGTGAGTGCACGCAGCCAGGAAGCCTCGTCGTGGCCGTCGGGCACGTCGAACGGCGGCAGGCTCGGCGCGATCAATGTCAGATCGAAGACGCATTCGCGGGCGAGCGTCACCGCATTCGCCACCGCCTCCGGACAGGCGGCGAACAACTGCGCCATCTCCGCACCGGAACGCAGGTGCGCGCCACCGGTCGGCGCCAACCAGCCCGCGATATCGTCCAGGCTCCGGCGCGCTCGGATCGCCGCTAGCGCCATGGCGCGCCGACGCTGAGCGGGTGCGGCGAAATGCGCCCCGGTGGTTGCCAGCACGGGCAGACCGAGGCGATCGGCCAGGGCGATGAGGTGGGCGTTGCGTTCGTCGTCCTCCGGAATACCGTGATGGGTGAGTTCCACACTCACCCGGTCGGCGCCGAAGCGCTCCGTCAGATCGCGCAGGGCCGCCTCGGCTTGCCCGAGACGGGTGTCTCCCGCTTGCAGATCGCGGTCCAGGGCTTGGCGCACATGGCCTTTGCGACATCCGGTCAGAATGTGCCAGTGCCCAGCCGCCGCCGCGGTGAGCGCATCCAGGTCGTAGCGGAGGATGCCCTTCTCTCCCGCGGCCATATGCGCGGCCGCGATCTCGCCGGAGAGCCGGCGATAGCCCTCTTGACCTCGGGCGAGCACCAGCAGATGCGGACCGTCCGGATCCGGTGCGCCGGTGCGCGGCGCCGAATCGGGTGCGCCGATATGGCCGAGCGAATTCGCGAATCGCGGCGCGTCTGCCACAGTGCCGAGCGACAATTCGGCCCCGTAGACCGTCGGCATGCCCCATTCCCTGGCCGCCTCGAAGAAGCGCACGGTGCCGTAGAAGCCGTCGTGATCGGTGAGCGCGATCGCCTCCAGCCCGAGCCGCACCGCCTCCTCCACCATCTCCTCCGGCTGACTCGCACCGTCGAGGAAGCTGTAGGCCGAATGCGCGTGCAACTCCGCGTACGGCACCATCGGACCACCGGTTGGTTCGACCGGTTCGGGCCGATAATCCCCGCGCTTGCGTGACCACGCGGGACTGTCGCCGCCGTCGCCCGGATACATCGCATCCGGATTCGTCGGCCCTGGTCGACCCGACAGCACCCGCTCCAACTCCGCCCAGGTCGGCGGGCCGTTGCTCCAACCCATGACACATCACCTCCTCACAAACTCGAACATACATTCGAAACACGATGAAGGTGTGGACACCCGCCGAATCGGGCGGCCGAGTGTGACAACAGGTTCTATCTGTCACTTGCTTGTCGTATCTGCCACCGGGTGAGGTGCGCGGTGTCGATGTGCGCGGCAAGCCGGTCGGCCAGTGCCACCAGCTGTGGCGCAGCCGGATCTGATGCAGCGGACGCAAGGTGCGGCCCGTCCGGACCACTCAGCCGATCGTCAGTACGGCTTTGCCATGAACCCGGCGGCTGAACAACATGTCGACCGCTTCGTGAACACGGTCCCAGGAACCATGCCACCCGATCTGCGGATCGAGGGCACCGCCGTTCAGCAGGTCGACCAGGTAGCCGGTATCAGGCCCGAAAGGCCCCGACACCGTGAACGGTTCCAGGCGCCGGATTCCGCCACGCATCCGCATCTGCTCGAAATCGATAACCGTGTCCGCACGCGCGGCCATCCCGATCGACAGCGCCAAACCACCGTCCTCCAGCCTCGCGAACGCCTCGGCCAGCACCGCACCCCCGACATTGTCGAGCACGCCGAAGACCGGCTCGTCCGGAACCGCTGACCCGGACAGAACCTCGGCGGCCCCCAGCTCCCGCAGCCCCGCACCGCGTTCGGGCCGTCCCACCGAGGCGACGACATGGGCGCCGGCCCGAGCCGCCAACTGGACAGCGAACCGGCCGACACCCCCAGATGCCCCCGTGACCAGCACCCGACGCCCAGCAGCGGCCCGAGCCGCCGCACCGCTTGCAGCGCCGTGGCCCCGGCCGCCGGGACAGCGGCCGCCGCCGCCAGATCGACCGTACTGGGGATCACGGCGAGATCTGCGGTGTCCACGGCCCGGCGCTCGGCCCAGCCGCCAGTCCCCGCGAACGAGGTCACCCGCGTCCCGACCGGCGGCCCCGAACCATCGTCCGCGGCACGCACCACCACACCTGCCGCGTCCTTGCCGAACACCTGCCCCGGCCGCAGCTGCCTGGCAGTGAATGCAAGCTCCCCGAAATTCACCGCAGCGACCTCGACATCGATCACCACCTGCGAACGCTGTGGTCGCGGCTCGTCGACATCGTCGAAACGGACGCCGAACCCAGCAGCGGGGTCGTAGACCAAAGCACGCATCCTGCACCTCTCACTGAACTAACCGGTTAGATCAG
Source organism: Nocardia sp. NPDC049707 (assembly GCF_040674855.1). NCBI lineage: Bacteria > Bacillati > Actinomycetota > Actinomycetes > Mycobacteriales > Nocardiaceae > Nocardia > Nocardia sp. NPDC049707. The sequence continues at coordinate 23,723 of NZ_JBFANN010000066.1, forward strand.
TGAGAGGTTAACAGACTGAACTAACCAGTTAGAATTGGTGCATGGTGCAGCGTCCCCCCGCCCGCGATCGACTACTGACAGCCGCCCGCGAGCTGTTCTACGCCGAGGGCTACCACGTGTCGATCGATGCCGTCACCCAACGCGCCAACGTCGCCAAACCGACCGTGTACGCACACTTCAAATCCAAGGACGCCCTCATCGACGCCGTGCTGACCACGGCGAGCGACGAGTGGTTCATCGAACTGGACGCCGAACTCGAACGGCGCAACGGCGACCCGCTCCGGCGCCTGCTGGCGCCATTCGATCTCCTCGTCGCCGAACTACCCGATCCGGCGTATCACGGCTGCATCCTGATCAACAGTGCCGCGTCGTTCCTCTCCGCCGACCATCCCGCCCACCAGGCCCTTACCGCACACGACAACCGGATGCTCGAGGCGTTCGAGAAACTGGCCGCCGAAGCCGGCGCTATCCGGCCGCCCGACCTGGCGCGTCAACTGCTGCTGCTCTACACCGGCGTCAAGACTCGCGGGCTCGTCGACTACACCGGAGCCGCAGCCCACGATGCCTGCACCGCCGCAACCATCCTCATCACCGCCGCGCAGGAACCAGGTTCACCACACCGACAACCTGCCGCGAACGGCCGTCGGGCCAAGCACACTCAGTGACAGCCACAACCTACAAACGGTGACAACCATCGCCGGTAACCCCGACCGAAATCCCGTGTCGGCGGAATCCCCCAGCGACAACCAAAGCTGTCGTCACACCGAGAGCGGATCCGTCGACTTCTCGGCCAGCGCGACCTCGACCTTGTCCAGGCCGGAGCGGATCACGGCGCCATAGGCGTCGTTGGCGAGGACATCGAGGTGGCCACGAGCGATGGTCAACTGCATGTAGGCCACATCGAAGTCACCCACCCGACGGTGACTGTCGGCGAGATTGAGGTAGAGCGAGGGCAGGAATCCGCGTAGCCCCTCATCGAGCGGAACGCCGGGACCGAAGACCGCGGCCAGTGCGCGTTGATCCCAGCGCAGCGCACCTTCGGCCGTGCCCTGCAGATCGGCAAGGTGGTGCGCGATTACACAGCGCTGCAACGGATCTCCACCGCCGCCGAGCTCGCCCCACAGTTCCGCCAGCATCCGCTGCGCCGCCTCCGGATCACTGCCGGAGAGCCGCACCGCGGCAAAGATTTCCGCCATCCGATCGTCCGCCATGCGCAGAGTATCGCACATATGTTCGATAGATTCGAGAGCGATTCGAACACCTCGGCGCGGCCCGATTCGCACGCTCGATGCGACGAAGCACACTTGGCAGTAAACTTACTTCGAAGTAAGTTCATGCCGACCCGACCCGCAAAGGAGCAGCGATGACCCGAGCCTCCGCCGACGACGCCGACCTGCGCGAGCAGGTCTGGCGCAATCGCCGCGACCTGACGGGTCGGCATGTGCTCATTACCGGCGCGTCCTCCGGCATCGGCCGGGCCGCCGCGCTGGCCGTCGCAGATAAGGGCGCCATCGTCTTCCTGCTCGCCCGGCGCGCCGACGAACTCACGGCCGTGGTCGAGGAGATCCGGGCCGCGGGCGGCAGCGCCTACGGATATCAGTGCGACGTCACCGATTCCGGCCCCGTCGACCACACCGTCGAAACCATCCTGGACGAGCACGGCCACATCGACATGCTGGTGAACAATGCGGGCCGCTCGATTCGTCGCGCCATCCACCGCTCCACCGACCGGCTGCACGATTTCGAACGCACTATGGCGGTCAACTACTTCGGCGCGCTGCGATTGACGCTGGCTCTGCTGCCGCAGATGCGCGAGCGCAAGTTCGGCCACATCGTCAATATCAGCAGTGCGGGCGTGCAAGTGGCCGCGCCGCGCTACGCCGCCTACCTCGCGAGCAAGGCGGCACTGGATAAGTTCACCGAGGTCGCGGCGGTCGAAACCATGACCGACGGCATCACTTTCACCACCATCCACATGCCGCTGGTGCGCACCCCGATGATCACCCCGAGCGGCGATCAGGGTCCGTCGCAATCCCCCGAATGGGCGGCCGCCACCATTGTTCGTGCGCTGAGCGAACGGCCCAAGCGCATTGATGTCCCGCTCGGCACCTTCGCCGAATACGGTGCGCTGCTCACCCCGAAGCTGCGTGACCGCATCTTGCACCGGTACTACCGGGCCCTACCCGACTCCCCCGCCGCCAAGGGTGAGCAGGTGGATACCGGGGAACCAGCGCGATCCCCTGCGCCGCGACGTGAACCGCGTCAGCAGTCGACGGCCCGCCGAGTCACCGGCACCGCCCTGCGCCGCGCCGCGCGCTGGGTGCCTGGCACCCACTGGTAAGCCTGCGACCTTCATCCCGCAGGGGGCGATAAAGGTCGCCGCGAACGGAACATGGCTGCGGTGGATTTGTCGCAACCATGTCCCGTTCACCGAGGGCGATGCGGGTTCCGGGAGATAGGTGCGCCCCCGCCTCGAGCGACGGTCAGATCGTCCGGACACTACCCGCACCGCGGGCTTGGATCGAGTTGCGCGATGAGAGGTTCGGGCCGACCCGCACCGGTGTCCACGCCATCGCCGGTGGTCCGATCGGCGCATTTCGCAACGGGTCAGGCGTGGGTCCGTAGCGCGATCCAGGCGTTGGACTGTGCGGTCACCCCGTGGTCAATGGCTGGATCCGCTCGGCCACGACCGCGGTGACCGGTTTCGATGCGGCACCGCAACTGGCTTGGCGCGGCGGGAATTCGACGGTGCGAGTCGTCACCCGCCAGCGACGGCCGTCGCGATGGGTTACCACGGCAAGATCGGAATCGGTTGCGGTGGAATCGGTTTCGAGACGGATGGTGAGATCATCGAGACGTGCCGAAACGTGTTCGCGCACTGCGATTTCCGCGACCTGCTCGATCGGATGGTGACCGCTGCGACCACGCAGACCGGCCAACGAAACCGCATTGCGTCCCACGGCTTCGACCGCCGCGATGGCGGCCGCGGTATCGACGCGACCATAAGTCAGGCCGGAAGGCAACAACACCATGGCGGGCGCGAAGCGATGACCGCCGGTGTGCGAGCACTCCCAGACCCGGTCCGGATAGTCGGCGGCCAGATTCGCGGCGATCGGACGACCGAACAGCGCGCAGCACTGATCGCGTTTACCGTGCGCGCACACCAGAATCAGCGAATCACGCACGGGCGCACCGATTCCCGGCGGTGGGCCGTTCAGGAGGCCCAGGTCCAGGTCGAGCAGCTGCTTCAGGTCGGTGATCTCGAAGCGTTCGCACCAGAAGCCCTGCGGACGCGAACTGGCGATCAAAACCGTTCGAACACCGTTGAATTCATTGCGACCCGGCCGCCGGATCAGCGTCGGACGCACCTTTGCGGCAGCGGTGCGCGCGGCGAGCTCGGCAGTGATCTCCGGACCGAGCACTTCAGCACCGATCACATCCCGGCCCCACGCACCCGGCTGCTCGACGCACAACCACCCCGACACCCGAGTTGCCGTGCCGGGCAAGGGCACATCGATCGCGGCCGCCGCCGAACAGAGCATTCCTTCGAATCCGGTCATCGCCCGAACGCCCGTCGGTCGGCGAACTTCCACTGTGCGGCGTGCGCCACGACCCAGCCGCCCTCGGCCTCGGCCCGATCGATCTCGGATTGCTCGGCCGGATGCATCAGCCCCTGCGGCCGGCCCCCGTCCACCGAGGCATTATCGGCTATGAGCCAGTCGCGGAACGACTGCTCGTCGGGGAAGAACAGAACCGGACGGTCTTGCGCGGGCACCGCTCCACTCTAGATCCGCTGACCTGCGGTGGGCGCATGCGTCGCGAGGAACGGCAGCACGGTCGCCTCGAATTCGCGATAGCGGTCGCGGTGGATGCTGTGGCCACAGGTGAAGGCGGCCACCGCGCAGTCCGGGATGGTGTCGCGCAGCATCGCCAGCTTCTCCGGATCGACCATGCCGCCGGGGCCGCCGCGCAGCACCAGGGTGGGCGCGGCGATATCGGCGAGCCGTGTTTGTTTTGCCGCGCCTGCGGCGCGGCGTGTTCGCGGCCCCCCGCTGTCTCGCGTCCGAGCCGAACAGACTAGCGGCAGACTGCGCTTGCCGATGAAAAAAAAGCGCGGCGAAGGACC
>NZ_JBFANN010000067.1:0-27648 GCF_040674855.1 Nocardia sp. NPDC049707
GCGTGTTCGCGGCCCCCTTCTGTCTCGCGTCCGAGCCGTCGAGACTCGCGCCTGCGGCGCATGCGCTTCGACGACTCGGACGCGAGACGGGCCGCGAACGTCGCTCGTAAGACTCGCTCCGTCGGGGCTGAGTAGTGAGCAATGCTGCTATCAGCCCAACTGACCCCGAACGCAACCACCAGCCGCAGTGCCGACTCGCAGCAAAGCCGTCGAGGCTCGCGCCTGCGGCGCACGCGCTTCGACGACTCGGACGCGAGACGGGCCGCGAACAGGTCGCAAGTAAGACTCGCTCCGTCGTGGTCGGTGATGGCGGATCGTTCGGCACCTGATGCGCGTGTCGAGACTCGCGTCCGGGGGCGCACGCGCTTCGACGGCTCGGCTGTGTTCGATGGCCGCGCCTGCGGCGCGGACGCGGGACGGGCCGCGAACGTCGCTCGTAAGACTCGCTCTGTTAGGGCTGGGAAAGGGGCGAGCGATCGATCAACCCAGCGCAGCCTGGCCCATCGCGGACAGCGCCATGCGACGCAGTATCGGCCGGGCTCGGGTGGCGGTGGCGTTGGTCGCACTGTGCGGCGTGGAGTTCATCAAGCCGAAGCTCGCGTGGGCCTGCACCCGCGCGGTTTCCTCTGGCAGATCCGGATGCAATTGCCGCAGCACCGCTACCCAGATCTCGACGTACTGACGCTGGGTGCGACGCAGTTCGCGCCTGGGGCCGGCCGGCACATTCTCGAGGTCGCGGTCCTGGATTCGGATGAGTTCGGGCTCGCCGAGCGCGAAGTCCAGATGGAAATCGACCAGCCCGGACAGCGCCTCGCGCGCCGATCCGGTCCGCGCCACCACCGCTTTGCCACCGTCGAGCAGCCGCTGACTGACCCCGACGAGCAGTTCGACCAGCAGCGCCTCCTTATTCGGGAAGTGCCGGTAGACCGCGGGGCCGCTGATTCCGACCGCCGCGCCGAGGTCGTCCAGGCGCATGCCGAAGAACCCGCGATCGGCGATGAGCCGGGCACCCGCATCGAGCAGCTGCCCCCTTCGCTGCAGTTTCAGCTGTTCCCTGCGAGTGAGCGCGACGGGGTCGATGCTGGTCACACCCGCTCCTTTCGGTACATCTGGACATCTCGGTTAATCAACATTAACCTGAATTCCAGTTATCGGCGACTAACTGGATGGCAGGACGGCGGGATGACGGTGACCGAACAGGTCGGAGTCGACAATCGCACGGCACATGGGGCGCTACTGGCGGATCTGCGCGCCCGGCTGACCGCCGCGGCGCTCGGCGGGCCCGCGAAGGCGCGCGAACGGCATGTGGCCCGCGGCAAGCTGCTCCCCCGGCAGCGGGTGGATCAGCTGCTCGATCCGGGCAGTCCGTTCCTCGAACTCTCGCCGCTGGCCGCGACCGGCATGTACGACGACGAATGTCCCGGCGCCGGCATCATCACCGGCATCGGCCGGATCTCCGGGCGGGAATGCGTGATCGTGGCCAATGACGCCACGGTCAAGGGCGGCACCTATTACCCGATGACGGTGAAGAAGCATCTGCGTGCCCAAGAGGTCGCATTGCAGAACCAATTGCCGTGTGTGTATCTCGTCGACTCCGGCGGCGCATTCCTGCCACGCCAGGACGAGGTCTTCCCGGATCGGGAGCACTTCGGGCGCATCTTCTACAACCAGGCGACGATGAGCGCCGAGGGCATACCGCAGATCGCCGCGGTACTCGGTTCCTGCACCGCCGGTGGTGCGTACGTGCCCGCGATGAGCGACGAGGCGGTGATCGTGCGCAATCAGGGCACGATCTTCCTCGGCGGACCGCCGCTGGTGAAGGCCGCGACCGGGGAGGTGGTCACCGCCGAGGAGCTGGGCGGTGGCGAATTGCATTCGCGCACTTCCGGAGTCACCGATCATCTGGCCGAGGATGACCAGGACGCGCTGCGCATCGTGCGCCGCATCGTGGCCACGCTCGGCCCGCGCCCGGCCGCCCCGTGGGAGGTGACGCCGACCGTCGCGACGGCGAAGCCGGAGTCCGAACTGTACGACGTGGTCCCCGTCGATCTGCGCACACCGTATGACGTGCGCGAGGTCATCCACCGGCTGGTCGACGGCGGCGACAACGGCGACAATGGATTCCACGAATTCAAGGCCGAATACGGCAAGACGCTCGTCACCGGATTCGCCCGCATCCACGGCCATCCGGTCGGCATCATCGCCAATAACGGTGTGCTGTTCAGCGAATCCGCCATGAAGGGCGCGCATTTCATCGAACTGTGCGATAAGCGCAAGATTCCCTTGCTGTTCCTGCAGAACATCACCGGTTTCATGGTCGGGCGCGATTACGAGGCGGGTGGTATCGCCAAACACGGCGCCAAGATGGTCACCGCGGTGGCCTGCGCGCGAGTACCGAAGCTCACCGTGGTGATCGGCGGATCGTATGGCGCGGGCAACTATTCGATGTGCGGGCGCGCGTATTCGCCGCGCTTTCTGTGGATGTGGCCCAATGCGCGAATTTCGGTGATGGGCGGGGAGCAGGCCGCCTCGGTGCTGTCGACGGTGCGCGGAGATCAACTCGACAGCAGCGGACAGCCGTGGTCGGCCGCGGACGAGGAGGCATTCAAGGCGCCGATTCGGGAACAGTACGAACATCAGGGCAATCCGTACTACTCGACCGCACGGCTCTGGGATGACGGTGTCATCGACCCCGCCGACACCAGAACCATACTCGGACTTGCCCTTTCGGTGTGTGCGCAGGCACCGCTCGAACCGGTTTCCTACGGCGTCTTCCGGATGTGAAGGAGCGTCAGCGAGTGAACCAATACCTTTCCGAGATGAGCGAATCAGTGCTCTCGGCCCAGCCACCGCGGTGGTCTGCGGGACCATGTCGACCGGCAAGTGGTGTGCCGGTCGCCCATCGTTATCCGCGCTGGCCGGAAATAGAGTGTGATCAGGCGAAACGCAGTGCGACATCGCGCGCGACGGAGCCGAGCGTAGCGAGGCGGAGGAGCGCGCGATGATGAACAAATCCCATCCCATCGATTTCGATACCGTGCTGGTCGCCAACCGCGGCGAGATCGCGGTGCGGGTCATCCGCACCCTGCGCGCCATGGGGATTCGCTCCGTCGCGGTCTACAGCGATGCGGATGCGCAGGCCAGGCACGTGCGCGAGGCCGATACCGCGGTGCGTCTCGGACCGGCGCCGGCCCGGGAAAGTTATCTCGATATCGAGAAGGTCGTCGCCGCGGCGGTGCGCACCGGTGCCAAGGCCGTGCATCCGGGCTACGGATTCCTTTCCGAGAACGCCGCTTTCGCTGCCGCGCTGGCCGAGGCGGGCATCGTCTTCCTCGGACCGCCCGCCAGGGCCATCGAGATCATGGGTGACAAGATCGCGGCGAAGAACACCGTCGCCGCCTTCGATGTGCCCGTCGTCCCCGGTATCGCCCGACCGGGTCTCACCGACGCCGAATTGATCGACGCCGCAACCGATATCGGCTATCCGGTCCTCGTCAAGCCGTCAGCCGGTGGCGGCGGTAAGGGTATGCGGCTGGTCGAGGAACCATCGGCCTTGCCCGCCGCCCTGGCCAGCGCCCGGCGGGAGGCGGCCGCGGCATTCGGTGACGACACCCTGTTCCTGGAGCGATTCGTCACCCGGCCACGCCATATCGAGGTGCAGATCCTGGCCGACCAATTCGGTCAGGTCATCCACCTCGGTGAACGCGAATGCAGCCTGCAGCGGCGGCATCAGAAGGTCGTCGAAGAGGCGCCGTCGCCGCTGCTGGATGCCGCGACCAGGGACCGCATCGGTGCGGCTGCCTGCAATACCGCGCGCAGCGTCGACTATGTCGGTGCGGGCACGGTCGAATTCATCGTGTCCGCCGATCGGCCGGACGAGTTCTTCTTCATGGAGATGAATACCCGCTTGCAGGTGGAACACCCGGTCACCGAACTGGTCACCGGGATCGACCTGGTGGAGTGCCAGGTGCGCATCGCGGCCGGGCAGAAGCTCGCGGTGGACCAGGATGAGCTGCGACTGGTCGGACATGCGATCGAGGCGCGCGTTTATGCCGAGGACCCCGGTCGTGGCTTCCTGCCCACCGGTGGCACGGTGCTCGATTTGTCCGAGCCCGAAGGCGCCGGCGTGCGGGTGGATTCGGGCCTGCGCATCGGCACCGTCGTCGGTAGCGACTACGACCCGATGCTCTCGAAGGTCATCGTGCATGCCGCCGATCGCCATACCGCACTCGCGAAACTCGATCGGGCACTGAGCGATACTGTGCTGCTCGGCGTCACCAGCAATATCGAGTTCCTGCGCTTCCTGCTGGCCGACCAGGATGTGGCCGCCGGGAAGCTCGATACCGGACTGCTGGATCGCCGCGTCGGCGACTTCCAGCCCGCCGCGGTCGGGGACGACGAGTTCATCGCCGCCGCTGCCTTTCACTGGCTGCGGCGCTGGCCCGCGGCGGCGAGCGATCCGTGGGATATCCCGTCCGGGTGGCGCATCGGCACACCCGCGCCGACCACCATCAGGCTGGCCAGCGGTGACCGCATCGAGCACGTCTACCTGACCGGCTGTCCCGAGGCCGCCGAGGTGCACCTCAACAGCAGTGAATCAGTCTCGCTCACTGCCGATTTCATCGACCGCATGCTCGTCGTGACACTGGACGGCCTGCGCCGGGAGTATCGCGTCGCCGAGCACGACGGACAGCTCTGGGTGGCCGGGCCGTCCGGTGTCTCGGTGCTGCGCGAGGTGGCCGAGGTGAATGTCCGCGGCGGTGCCGAACACGTCGGTGACGCCGAAATCCGCAGTCCCATGCCGGGTTCGGTGATCGCAGTGCCGGTTGCCAACGGTGCCACCGTCGCCGTGGGTGCCCCGGTCGTGGTGGTCGAGGCCATGAAGATGGAGCACACGCTCACCGCACCGGTGGCGGGCACCGTCGAAGTGCTGGTCGAACCGGGCACGCAGGTCCGCCTCGATCAGCCGCTGGTGCGCATCGCCGCGACCCCCACCGAACCCGAAACCGCCGAGCGAGAAGGAATTTCCGCATGAGTGACTTTTTGTCCACCGGCACCCTGCCCGAGGACTACCGCGACCTCGCACTGACCGTCCGCGATTTCGCCAAGTCGGTGGTCGCCCCGGTAGCCGCCGAACACGATGCGAACCATACGTTTCCGTACGAGGTCGTCGCGGGCATGGCCGACATGGGTCTGTTCGGGCTGCCATTCCCGGAGGAATACGGCGGCATGGGCGGCGACTACTTCGCGCTGTGCCTGGCGCTGGAGGAACTCGGCAAGGTCGATCAGAGTGTGGCGATCACGCTGGAGGCCGGTGTTTCGCTGGGCGCCATGCCCATCTACCGCTTCGGCAACGATAAGCAGAAGCAGGAATGGCTGCCGCAGTTGACAAGTGGCCGCAATCTGGCCGCCTTCGGCCTCACCGAACCCGGCGCGGGCAGCGATGCGGGCGGCACCAGGACCACCGCGGTCGCCGATAGCGGCGAATGGGTCATCAATGGCAGCAAGCAGTTCATCACCAACTCCGGAACCGATATCACCACACTGGTGACGGTCACCGCGGTGACCGGGCAGTCGGGCGGCAAGAAGGAGATCTCGACAATCCTCGTGCCCACCGACACCCCCGGCTTCGTGGCCGAACCCGCCTACAACAAGGTCGGCTGGAATGCCTCGGACACCCATCCGTTGAGCTTCACCGATGTCCGGGTGCCCGAAGAGAATCTGCTCGGCGAACGCGGTCGCGGCTATGCCAACTTCCTGCGCATCCTCGACGAGGGCCGCATTGCCATCGCGGCACTGTCGGTCGGAGCGGCCCAGGGCTGCGTCGACGAGAGTGTGCGTTACGCCAAGGAACGCGAGGCCTTCGGTCAGACGATCGGCCGCAATCAGGCCATCGCCTTCAAGATCGCCCGCATGGAGGCGCGCGCCCACGCCGCGCGTACCGCCTACTACGACGCCGCCGCGCTCATGCTGGCGGGCAAACCCTTCAAGAAGCAAGCCTCCATCGCGAAGCTGGTGGCCAGTGAGGCGGCCATGGACAATGCCCGCGATGCCACCCAGATCTTCGGCGGCTACGGCTTCATGAACGAATACGCGGTGGCCAGGCACTATCGCGACAGCAAGATCCTGGAGATCGGCGAGGGCACGACGGAGGTGCAGTTGATGCTGATCGGACGGGAGCTGGGCCTATGACCGAGACGGACGCCCCACGCCGGGTGGTGCAGCGCGGCCTGTGGTTCGAGGAGTTCGAGACCGGGGTGGTGTACGAGCACCGGCCGGGCCGAACGATTACCGAGGCCGATAACGTCCTGTTCACCACGTTGACCATGAATACCCAGGCACTACACCTGGACGCGGCCTTCAGCGATCAGCTGCCGCCGTTCCACCAGCGCCTGGTGAATTCGATGTTCACCCTCTCTACTCTGGTCGGTCTCTCGGTCGCGCAGCTGACCCAGGGCACGATCGTCGCCAACTTGGGCTTTTCCGAGATCGCCTTCCCGAAGCCGCTATTCCACGGCGACACCATGTACGCCGAAACCGTGGTCACCGACAAGCGCGAATCGAAGAGCCGTCCCGGCGAGGGCATAGTCACCTTTTCCCATACGGCCCGCAATCAACACGGCGATATCGTGGCCACAGCGGTACGCAAGACGCTGGTACGCAAGGAACCGAAGTCAGCATGAGTTGGCACATGCCCGGACCGGCCTGGCTGTTCTGCCCGGCCGACCGCCCCGATCGCTTCGAAAAGGCCGCCGCGGCAGCCGATGTGGTGATCATCGATCTCGAAGACGGCGTCGCGTCCGCAGATAAGGCGGCGGCGCGCAAGGCGCTCATCGAGACCCCGCTCGATCCCGAGACCACCGTGGTGCGGATCAATGCCGTCGGCACCGATGAGCACAAGCTGGATCTCGCGGCCCTGGCGCGGACCGAGTATCGGCGGCTCATGCTGCCGAAGGCCGAATCCGCCGAACAGCTCGGCGCACTCGCCGACTACGAGGTGATCGCACTGATCGAATCGCCGCTCGGCGCCATGGCGGTCGGGCGAGCGGTATTGGCGCGCAATGCGATCGGAGTCATGTGGGGTGCGGAGGATCTGGTCGCCGGACTCGGCGGCAACTCCAGTCGGCATGCCGATGGCAGCTATCGCGATGTGGCACGCCATGTTCGGTCGACCACGCTGCTCGCGGCCAAAGCGTACGGCAAGTTCGCGCTCGATTCGGTGTATCTGAACATCCGCGATCTCGACGGATTGCGCGCCGAAGCACTGGACGCGGTCGCGGTCGGCTTCGACGCCAAGGTGGCGATCCATCCGAGCCAGGTGCCGGTCATTCGGGCGGCATACGCGCCGTCGGAGGACGAAATCGATTGGGCCCGCCGGGTGCTCGATGAGGTCCCGAAGCACCGGGGCGTGTTCGCATTCGAGGGCCGGATGGTCGATGCCCCGGTGCTACGGCATGCCGAGCAGATCGTACGACGCGCGAATCACACCTGATTTCCGAAGATTCTCCCCAGGAGGTAATGCGGTGCAACCACAATGGGTGCCGACCGAATCAGATATCGCGAAGGCGCGCATCACCGACTTCGCCCGGTTCGTGGCCGCGCGCACCGGAAAGTCCGTACCCGATTACCGGTCGCTGTGGCAGTGGTCGGTCGACGATCTGCCGGGCTTCTGGGCGGCGCTGTGGGATTACTTCGAGCTGGGCCCGATCGCGGGCGAGGTGCTGGCGAGCGCCGAAATGCCTAGCGCGCAGTGGTTTCCGGATACCCGGCTGAACTATGTCGATCAGGTCGTACGGCAGTCGCGCACCGATCGGCCCGCCATCATCGCGGTAACCGAGGACGCTCCGGTGCGCGAGGTGTCCTGGAGCGAATTGATCGACAGCACTGCGGCATTCGCGCGTACACTGCGCTCGCTCGGCGTGCGGCCGGGTGATCGAGTGGCCGGATACCTGCCGAATATTCCGGAGGCGGTCATCGCCTTTCTGGCCACCGCGAGCATCGGTGCGGTGTGGAGCGCCTGCGGTCAGGACTATTCGCCCAAGGCCGCATTGGACCGGCTCGGCCAGCTCGAGCCCACCGTGCTGATCACCGCCGACGGCTACCGGTTCGGCGGCAAGGCGCATGACAAGCGCGACGATATCGCAGCGCTGCGAGCCGGGCTCGATACGGTCGAGACGACGGTCGTCGTCTCCCAGCTGGGACTGCCGGTTCCGGACACACTGGCCTGGATCGAGGCGGCCACCGATACCGCGGCCGTTGTCATCGAAACCGAGACGGTCGATTTCGACCATCCGCTCTGGATCGTCTTCTCCTCCGGCACCACCGGACTGCCCAAGGGCATCGTGCACGGGCACGGTGGCGTGCTGCTGGAGCACCTCAAAGCCGTTGCGCTGCAAGCTGATATCGGACCCGACGACACCTTCTTCTGGTACACCAGCCCGAGCTGGATGATGTGGAACTTCCAGGTCGCCGGGTTGCTGGTCGGTGCGACCATTGTCTGCTATGACGGCAGTCCCACCTACCCGACTCCGGATGCGCTGTGGCATATCGCATCTCAGGTCGGCGCGACCGTCCTCGGCACCAGTCCGGGCTACGTGCTCGCCTGCATCAAGGCGGGTGCGGTGCCGCGCACCGACCACGATCTCACCGCGCTGCGGCAGGTCGGCATCACCGGTTCGGCACTGCCACCCGCATCGGCGATGTGGTTGGGCGACAATGTCGGTGACCATGTCCAGATCGCCTCGATCAGTGGCGGCACCGATGTGGTCTCCGCCTTCATCGGCGGCGCGCGAACCGTACCGACCTGGCCGGGTGAGCTCTCCGCGCCCTACCTGGGTGTCGCGCTGGAGGCCTTCGACGCCGACGGCAAACCGGTCCGCGACGAGGTCGGCGAGCTCGTCATCACCAAACCCATGCCGTCCATGCCTGTGCGTTTCTGGCGCGATCCGGACGGAATCCGTTACCACGACGCGTATTTCGACATGTTCCCCGGCATCTGGCGGCACGGCGACTGGATCACCATCACCGAACGCGGCAGCATCGTGGTGCACGGCCGCTCGGACTCCACCCTCAACCGGCACGGCATCCGCATGGGCAGCGCCGATATCTACCAATCGGTCGAGCGCCTCCCCGAAATCACCGAGGCCCTGGTCATCGGCGCCGAACAACCCGACGGCGGCTACTGGATGCCGCTGTTCGTCACCCTTACTCCCGGCACCGACCTCACCGACGAGTTGAAAACCCGCATCAACACCACCATCCGCACCGAGGTCTCCCCCCGCCACGTCCCCGACGAAATCATCGTCGCCCCCGGCATTCCGCACACCCGCACCGGCAAGAAACTCGAGGTCCCCATCAAGAAGCTCTTCCAGGGCGCGGATCCGACCCGAGTCGTCGAACGCAGCGCCGTGGACAATCCCGAACTACTCGACTGGTACGCCGCCATCCGCCCCACTCGGAACTGAACCGGCGGTCATCGGGCACGAAGAACATCAGCACGGCTCCTGCTCTCGGTGAGCATGAGCCGCTCACGATATCTGGACAACTCGGTTGTTCGGCTTCTTTCGCCACCACAGCATTTCTGCCGCTGCGGCACTCGGAGTGACGGTGTCGAACGACTTTGCTCAGAACCGAAGTTCGCGAATGGTGTTGAGGTCGATGCCGTGGTGTGCGTAGATCTTGATCGTGTTCTCGCCGGTGAGGTCGGGTTCGGTGTAGCCGAGAAGTTCGGCGGCCCTGATCACATCCTCCTTCGTAGCCGCCTCGATCTCCAGGTACGGCGGGATCTGCGGCCACGTGTCGATCTCGAGTTGCGCGCCGTCGAGTGTGAAGCTGGCCCGTGTGTTTTCCTGGTAGGACTTCGCGGTGAAGCCCAGCATTTCGAGCAGGGCGTTGGTGGTGGCGAAGTCGTCGACGGTCACTTCTACTTCGTGGGTGCCGTCGATGGCGTCGCTGGTGATCTCCTTGACCGCCAGCGTGGTTTCATTCCCGTTGTCGCGCAGCCTGATCCACTTGCGGTCGACGCCGGGTGCGATGTCGTAGACGTAGCGGCGCATGAGTTGTTCGCCGAGCTTGCGCCCGCCTTTGTCCAGGATGCGCTGTTCGATGGTGTCGGGATCGATATCGAGTACTTTGGCTTCGTGCTCAATGGGCATGGGGCCGTCCTTCCGGGGTCGGTCGATGAGTTGACGTTATCCGGCCCGCCGGGTGGTGAGCCGGCGGTACTCGGCATTACGCAAGGCAAGGATCTCGCCGCGCAGCGGGCTGGTCAGGAACTCGGCGATCGGCAGGCACAGGTCCATACGCTGGATGCATACGCCGACCTGAAACGCCAACCTGGTCGTAGTACAGCCGGACGTATCGGAAACGATCAGAGCGATCGGAGCTGTACGTCGGGCTACGACACGCTGCGCATGAGATCGACCGCTTCGGTCATCCCATACCGCTTCTCCAGGTTGGTCAGCAGCTCGTCGACCGATTTCGGCGGATTATGGAACCGCTCGCTGATGGTCCGTACAGCGTGCAGCGCGATCTCGGGGTTCGTGGCAACAGTATCGGCCGCGAAATCAGCGGGCTTGATCACTCGAATGTGATTGGGCACTTCGGCTTTTGGGAAGTCCTTGACGTTGTCGGTGACGATTCCTCCAGCTCCACCAACGACTGCAGCGGCAAGCACATGCTCGTCGTTACGATCGGGAAGCCCGAAGGTGCCCTCGTGGGGTTCCCAGTTCTCCACGAGGGCATCAGCGAATACAGAGCGCATCTGCTCCACCAATCGTGCGGCCTTCGCCTCAGCGGGTGCCTGATCTTCGCCTCTCTCAACGAGTTTGAGAGCTTCGTGGTACTCGAGTTCCCCGAGGATCAAGTCCGACCATAGCGGCCGATATAGCGTCTCGATCGCCAGCGAGAGCAGCAAATCTCGCTACAGACTCGGCCACAGCACGCAAGTATCGAGAACGACGGCAAACAAGCGACGATTGTGTCAGCCCTTGGCCTTTCGTCGCGCTGCCATAGCACGGCGGGCTTCCTTCAAGCGCTGGCGAACCACTTCGGGATCGTCGGTGTCGTCGATGTCGACGCTGGTCGCGGCAAGTACTGCGTACTGGCGCTGCCGGTGTTCTTCTCGATAGCTCAGGACGTCGTGCAACCGTACCCGTCGCCGGTTGCCGACTCGCTCTGCAGGCAGCTGTTCGTTTTCGATCAGCTTGACCACAGTAGGGCGACTGACGCCCAACAAGTCGGCGGCCTGCTGCGTGGTCAAGCTCATGCTGTGCGGCGCGACCGTGACCGCTTTGCCAGCCTGCATTGCTGCCACTACCTGCACCAACGCCTCGTGCACTTCCTGGGGCAGCTCGATACGTTCCCCGCCGCCTGCACCGACCAGCGCGTAGCTGGGCTCAGCCTGCGTTCCTCGTCGCTGTGCGTGCGCGGTCAGGAAGTCGAGCACCGGTGCCAACTGCTCAGGCTGCCGCTGCGGCAGGAACGTCCGCTCCTCGATCGCCATCGCGGTCATGATATCCATCCCTCCTGCCAACCAAGCGAAAACTACACAAGATGTTTCGAATGCTTCGAATAAAGCCTCCCGTGCTAGCTAGGTTTTGACAACACCCAAAACGCACGATTGGGTCCGCCCTCGCGTTCGAAACCTGCCTGTTCGAGGTACCCCGGATATAGCCGACCCGCATTACCGGCCCTCACTCGCGCGGCCAGCTGCGCGAGAGTGCCGCAGCGGGTGAGTCGAAGTCGTTGCTGGCCAAGGAGTTCGGCATCAGCCGTGAAACTCACCGGGCAATTCCCATACCACTCGTCGATGATGAGCCGATGCCGGTGGTACGCCGCCATCCGCCCTCCGGCCAACAACTGAACCGGCGGGCGTGCCGCCTATCGGCTCACCAGAAGACAGATCGAGAATTCTTTCGCGACCTACCCCAGGTATGGCTGCGGGCGCTGGGCCGTGATTGCTAGCGTTCGTCCTCGGCGTTGCAGTTTGGTCGAGTTCTGGGGGTGAGGCTTGCGCGGTGACGGCATAAATGAGGTTGTGGTTTCGACTCGGTGGGCGGTGCTTGCACTCATCGGCGGCGTGGGCGCACTGATCGTGCAGGCTGTGTTGGTTCCGTTGCGGGCCGCACCGCAGTTCGGGCTATTGGTCAACCAGGGTGATCTGGAGATCTACCGCAGCGGCGCGTTCCAGGTGTTGCATCTGGATCCGCTGTACGCGGCGCCTGTTCCGCCGGGTGGTTGGTTCACCTACCCGCCATTCGCGGCGTTGTGTTTCATTCCGCTGGCGCTGGTCTCGTTCGGGATCGCGAAGATCGTTTGGTTCGCGGTCTCGTATTTCGCCTTGTGGGTCACTGTCTGGCGGTGCTGGCGTGTGCTCGGCTATCGCGGCGATGTGCGTCTGGCGGTGTTCTGCCTGGGTTTGTCGGCGATCGCGGTGGATGTCGAGGCGGTGCGCGGGACGTTGTGGCAGGGGCAGGTGAATCTGGTGCTGATGGCGATCATCGTGTGGGACTTGACGCGTCCTGCGTCAGCTCGTTTGCGGGGCTGGTCGGTCGGGGTGGCGACGGGCGTGAAATTGACTGCGATCGTGTTCGTTCCATATCTGGTTATTACGCGGCAGTGGCGTGCGGCAACCGCGGCAGTGGTGACCACAGCTGGCACTGTGCTGTTTGCGTGGTTGGTGGTGCCGATCGACTCTGGTGATTACTGGTTGCACGCGGTGCGTGACGTGAATCGGATCGGGCCGGTGACTCATCCGGGTAACCACTCGATCAACGGGGTTCTGGCGAATGTCTGGGCGCCGAGCACGGTACCGACGTGGGTTTGGCTGCTGTGCGTAGCGATCGCGGCCGCACTCGGCTTCGCTGCCGCATGGGTGGCCTACCGATTGCGGGAGGGGCTGCTCGGGCTGATCGTGACGGGGCTGATCGGCTGCGTGATCCCGCCATTGGCGTGGAGCCACCACTGGGTGTGGTTCGTGCCGCTGCTGACTCTGCTCCTGCACTACACGATTCGTGAGCGCTCCCGTATCCGGCTCGGTCCGGCGCTGGCTATGGCGGCGGGCGGGGCGGCTGTGTCGATGTGGTTCACCACCAGAATTTTTGCCGAGATCGAACGGCTCGGCCTCACCGACGCACCGAGTTACATCCCGGCGATGACTGCCGCCGTGCAACAGATGCCGCAATGGTCACGGGCTGTCGTTTGCGGTGTCCCGCCAGCGGTCTATCTCGTGGTGGTGATCGCTGTCCTCGTTTACGGGCGGTCTCGCCAAGCCTCGAGCGCCATTGACGTACAGGCTCCGGTCTCGAGTCCTTGAACCGCCACAGGGGCACGAGTTTTCGCTCCACTCGGGCCTGCCTCGACTATCTGGCGAACGGCTCAGTGAATCTCTGTTTGCGGAACACCTCAACGGAACAACCACATGAGATGTTCTGCCGATCGTCGGGCCGCATACCGACTACTCGAAAAGATCTCTCCCCCAGAATGTCTGGGAGCTGTCATCGTGGAAGGAGGTCGGCCAGGATTTCGCGCGCGTTTGTCCACAGCAGTGCGCCGCCGACCTCAGGCATATAGTGCCGGATGACATTCGGGATTCGAGCAGCGAGGGTGGCCCCGTGGTCCGGAGAGTGAGTGGGGTTGCTGTCTCGGCCGCCGTACCACAGATGCACGCGGCTGGTGAGATCCTCAACCCGGAACGGCCAGCGCGCGAAGTGCAAGACGGTGTCGCGCGCATAGCCTGCCGAGCCCTGGGCGAATCCGGCGTCCAGAGCGCGGCGGAACGCCTTCGCGAACCGTGGTTGCAGATAGATCTCACGGTCCACATCGGGACTGCCCTCGATGCTCAGCCGCCACAATGTCTCAGCACTGCCGAACCGTGCGAATTCGGTTTCGGCACCGGCGGGGTCGGCGGCCACCAGGTCGACCAATCGTCGCACCTCGGGCGACAGGCCCAATCCCGGATGAGCGAGCTCATCACCCCCGGACACGATCGCTACTTCCGAAGTCAACCCCTGCGCGGCACAGGCAAGAGCGAACGGCGCCCCCTGGGAAAATCCGACGACCGCAGGCTCTGTGAAACCGAGTTGCCGCACGTCATCGACCCAGTCCAGCAGTGTACGCCCAGGTGCCCACGTGGAATTCCCCAGACCAGGCCGCTCCGCTGACACAAGCCTCACTCCCAACTCAGCCAGCACGTCCGAGCCGAATCCCAGCCACCGCCCCCATCCCGCCCCAGCGCAGAACAGAACCGGTGTCCCGTCCGCCGGGCCCCACTCCGCCCACGCCAACTCTCGGCCATCTCGCAATACGGTAAACCCCACCCGCGCAGGATCCTCGACAATCACATCCACGCCACTCATGATCCGTATCTGGAGGGATGTGATCAAAAGAGGGTGTCACGGCCCCGTGGAGCTGTGATGGTGTCATCGATCGTGTTCGGAATGGGCGATGGCCAGGTCGACCACGGGCTGGTATGCGGCGATTCGGTCCGAGGTCCACGCAGTAGGACCGACCGCTGCTCGTCGGTAGCGATCCGGTAGATCAGGGCTCGGATCAGCATCTGGCCCCAGTCGGGAAGATGCGACCATCGTGTGGCCAGCGTAGGTGAGGCTCCGAACCAGCACAGGGCGTCAGCGACAACGACGGCCCACGACGCGGGCCGCCAGTGGGCCGCAGCCGCCAACGCCATCGTCTTCGCCCTGCTGCTCCCCAGCACCACGCTCCGACACAGACGCTGAGCCTGGGATGACGGAGCACTCATAGGCAATGTGGCTATAATGGAATTCAGAAAAATAGCCATATGAGGGAGAGCAGCGTGGACATCGGCATCCGGGAACTACGCGATAACCTCAGTCGCCATCTGAGCGAGGTCCGGTCCGGACATTCGGTGACAGTCACAGACCACGGGCGACCGATTGCCCGCATCGTGCCCGTCGGACGGCCGACACGGCTGGAGCAACTTCGCGCCGAAGGGCGTGTGCAGCCCGCTCGCAAGAAGAAGCAGCCCTCGCCCGAGCCGATCCATGGAGAGGGCATGGTCAGCGAACTCATCGAAGAGCAGCGTCGGTGATCGGCTATCTCGACACGTCGGCCTTCGTCCCGCTGCTGGTCAGGGAGCCGAGCAGCAAGGCATGCCGCCGATTCTGGGATGACGCCGACGCCGTGGTGTCGAGCAGAATGCTGTATGTGGAAACCGCGGCCGCACTCGCGCAGGCGCATCGTATGGCGCGCCTGGACGACCAGGCGTACGCGTCGTGCCGACGGCTGCTGGACCAGCTCTGGCCACAGCTCGAGATCACCGAGGTCGATGAGGCACTGGTCCGGCGCGCGGCCGAACTCACCGACCTCCTCGCGCTGCGCGGGTACGACGCTGTGCACTGCGCTTCCGCCGAACAGTTGGAGGACAACGATCTTGTCGTCGCATCGGGCGACAAGCGCCTCCTCGATGCATGGAAATCGTTGGGGTTGGCCACCTTCGACACCAATGCGCCCGACGAGACCGCCTGAACCCGAGCGCTGACGCCGAAACGGACCCGAGCTCGCCCACATGCGCAAATCAAACCGACCTGGACTGCTGGTGCGGTCGGGAGTGTCGATGCCATGGCGGCATGAGTACGGACAGCACTACTCACGTGTTGTCGAGGCTGCCTTGCGGCACGACCCAAACATGCGGTTGTCTGGTGACAGCGGCAATGTGCTCGAAGTCGGCGTCGTAATGCACCAGTACCGCGCCATGGAACTCGGCGACTGCCGCCGTCAGCAGATCGACGATGCCGGCGGCCCGATGCTGGCTTTTGCGCGCCATCAATTGCTGGACCTCGCGCGCACGGTCGGCAATGGTTTCGTTGATGGGGAGGTTGACGTAAAGACTGCGACGGCGTTGCGAAATGTTCTGCACGTCAGCAAGATTGCGGCCCGAGTAGCCTGCTTCCAAGTCGACAGTGACACAGGTCGCCGCGGCACGATCGGCGATGAGGCCGGCCAGCACGACGCGCACTACCTCGTGCCTGAGTCGAGCGCTCGCAGAGGTATCGATGAGGTGCAGTCGGAGGGGAGTAGCTTCGGTCACCGGCGAGCCTGGTCCATGACCTCGGTGTCACCGATATCAGGCCCCACGCCGAATCCATACGGATCGTTCAGAGCCTGGTCGATTCGGCGCCTGCGTTCCGCAACGAACTCCAAGGCCGCGTTCACTGTGTCCTTCTTGGTGGTTGTGCCCAATTCCTTGGCCGCCAAGGCTAGAGCTTCATCGTTCACATCGATCATCGTCTTCATATACCCAAGAATATATTCCGGGAGATATTCACAGCAATACGACCTCCCGGGTTCGGCTGCATGTCAGCCGCACCCACCTGCGCAAATCAGACCCACCTGGACAGCCGGAACGGTCGGGGGTGTCGATACCATTGCGGCATGAGTGTCGACAACCGCGGTACGGCGCGCAAGGCGGTCAGTGGCGACTCGGCACCGCGGGAGATTCGGCGCAGGCCGAAGAATCGGCGAGCTCAGATCGCGGCGGCCTCGGCGGCCGCGTTCGGTGCGCTGGGCTATCACAGCGTGAGCATGGATGACATCGCGTCCGGACTCGGCATCAGTTCGGCGGCACTGTATCGGCACTATCCGAGCAAGTACGCGCTGTTCCGCGAGGAATTGCTGCGGGTGGGCCGGGTCATGACGGAATCGGTCGAGTTGCCGGAGACGGCGGCGGGCCAGGGGATGGCAGCCGACGCAGTCGGCGGGGTGGGTGAATTCAGCACGCCGGAGCGGCGGTTGCGCCATGTGCTCGACGCCCTGATCGGCGTCACGATCGAGAATCGGCCGACCGTTACCCTGGTCCGCTGGGAGGGCCGCTATCTCGAACCGGAGGATCTGACGGTCCTGACCGACCAGCAGCTCGTCGTCCTCGACGCGATCGGCGTGCAATTGGCCGCATTGCGACCGGAACTCGCCGAGGATGAGCTGCGGGTATTGCGCGCCGCCCTGCTCAGCGTGGTCACCAGCATCGCCGATCACCATGCCAGCCTGCCCGCGAAATCCCTTGCCCGGCTGTTGAGTTCGTCCTGCTGGTCGATCGTGCCCGCCGAATTGCCCATGCTGGAAGCCGATGCCGAACTGCCGGTGGCGGCGGAGATTCCGGATTCGTTCAAACATGAGCTGCTGCTACGCAAGGCCGTCGAACTCTTCCACGATCGCGGTTACCCGAATGTCAGTGTCGAGGAAATCGCCACTGCCGCAGGACTTTCCGCCGCTTCGGCGGTGTACCGGTTCTATCGGGGCAAGAGCGATCTGCTCGCGGCCGCGTTCAGACGGGCCGCCAACCGGGTTTCCGGCGCGATCGGCCCGGCGGTGGCGGCGGCGGCCGATGCCGAAGAGGCACTGACCATACTGATCCAACAGTACGTCGACGGATCGTTCGCCGAACGCGAGTTGTCCTTCGTGTATTACACGGAGTTCCAGCATGTTCCGAGCGACGAGCGCACCGTGCTGCGAAATATCCAGCGGCTCAGCGTCGAGGAGTGGGCGCGGCTGCTGCGCGATGTGCGACCGGAGCTTTCCCCCGCCGAGGCTCGCTTCCTGATTCACGCGGCCTTCGCGTTGGTGGTCGATTTGGGGCGAACCTTCAGCACCGAACCGGTCGTCTCCCCGGCCCGGGTTCGATTGCTCATGCAGCTGGTCCTGTTCGGCCGCCCGGCCCGCTCGTAGTCTGCCCCCTCACCCCGATCCGCTGCCGATCGCCGTGCCCCATATGTTAGCGGACATTCTTAAGCTGTTGAACTTGAATTGCCAATGCAATAAACGAATTATAGGTTTTTTGTGATCTTCCGTTCAATTCGATTCCAGCCCTGGGAAGAGGCATCGAGTAAACGTCCGGTTGGGCTAACATCGCGGGATGGATGCCGAGGATCGTCGCGCAACCGAGCACCCGACCGCAGGCCGCGCCACGCAATCGCGCGAGGTACGCCGCCGCCCGCGCAACCGACGAGCGCAGATCGCCGCGGTCTCCGCGGAGGCCTTCGGCTCGTTCGGCTACCACGGCGTGAGCATGGAGGACATCGCCTCGCGCCTCGATATCAGCTCTACCGCACTGTATCGGCACTATCCGAGCAAATACGCCCTGTTCCGAGAGGAAGCGCTGCGACTGGCCGGACTGAGTACCGAGGCCGTGCGCCTGCCCGAGCAACTACGTGACCGGCCCGCCGTCGAGCGCCTGGACCACATCCTCGCTGCCCTGATCGCGGCCTCCATTGCGAATCGCCGCAGCGCCGCACTGCTGCGCTGGCAGAACCGCTATCTGGAAGACGCCGATCGCCAGATCCTCATCGATCACCTGATCACCACCGATTCGGTCGCCCGCGAACTGCTGGCCGAGACCCGCCCCGAGCTACCCGACAGGGACCGCACGGTACTCTCGGCCGCCGCGATGAGCGTCATCGGCAGCATCTCCGATCATCATGTCGCGGTGCCCGTGCGCGCGTTGGCGACCCTGCTGCGCTCGGCCTGCCATGCGGTAACCGCGTGCGCTCTGCCCGCACCCCGCGATGACACCGAAGCCCTTGGCGCGAAAGAGGTTCCACTCACCTTCAAACACGAGCTGTTGCTGGTGCGGGCCATCGAACTGTTCCATGAACACGGGTATCCCAATGTGAGCGTGGAGGATATCGCCAATGCCGCGGGCCTACCCGCCTCCTCGGCGGTCTATCGCTTCTACCGCAGCAAGGGCGACCTACTCGCCGCCGCGTTTCGTCGTGCGGCAGACCGGGTTTCAGCCGCCATCGGACCCACCATAGCCGCATCGGATACCCCGGAACAGGCGCTGACCACCCTGATCGAACGCTATGTGCAGGGTTCCTTCGCCGAGCGCGAGCTGACCTTCGTCTACTACGCGGAGATCAGCAATGTGCCCACGGAGGATCGCACCGTCCTGCGAAATATCCAGCGGCTCAACGTCGAAGAGTGGGCCAAGCTACTCATCGGCATCCGACCGGAACTCACCGCAGCCGAATCGCGGGTGCTCGTGCACGCCGCGCTGGCACTGGTCGTCGACCTCGGTCAATGGCTCGGCCCCGATAACCCGCTGTGCTCACAGACTCGCATCGCACACTTGATGCGAGTCATCCTCTTCGGCCGTTGATCGCGGCTGAGTCGCCGAATCTCGAACGGTCGGCGTCAGCGCACCCGATGCATATTCCGCACATCCGATTGTCGAGCTGCCAGATGGCGTGTAGTCCACCTCAGCAGGTCGCCGGCGCGGGCTCGCCGCGCACCCGGCCCTCGAGCCACGCCAGTACCTCGGGGGCGCCCATTACCGCCGCGGACAAATGCTCGGGTGCAGGCACCTCCATCGTCTGCAACCGCACCCCGGCATTGCACCAGTGGCGGTTGGTGGCGTTGATGGCATCGATCGGAACCAGCGGATCGGCCGGCGAATGCCATTCGAACATCGGTATTGCCGGCACCCCGGGATAGAGCTCCAGACTGTTCTCCTCCACCACCGACCGGGCGACGCGGCTGTCGACCCACGAAGTGGTGGTGACGTAATCGCCAGCGCTGCCGTTGGCGCCGACGGCGAGGATGTCGTTGGTGCAGCTGTTGGCCATGGCACCACGGAGATCGAGGCCACGCTCGTTGAGAACCGAGCCGGTCTGCAACTGGTCCGGATACTCCCGCTCCAGACCGATCGCCGCTGCCATGGCCAGCCCGAAGGCCGGGTGCGGCGCGAAGCCCAGCGCCTGCGCCATCTCCACCAGGTTCATCGGGGCGCCGCCGATGGCCGCGCCGGCGAGTTGCAGCTCAGATGCGTACGACGGCTGCAGCGCTGCCGCCCATGCGGTGGCCAATCCGCCACCGGAGTACCCGGCCAGCGTCACTGGGCTGTTTTGCACGGCGAGTTCGGGTATCCGTTTCACCGCCCGGATCCCGTCCAATACAATTTGGCCACCCAAACGCGCTGCTCCGAAGGCGAACTGCGGTCCGAGATGATCCGGCATCGCGATACTCCAACCCTGCTGCAGCACCGCATTCAACATCCCCACCGACGCCGACAGATTCAGATCGCCACTGTAGAGCTTGTGCGATACCGCGCACTCGGTACCGAGCGAATTGATGAAATGCTGATACGACAGCAACGGCGCATCGGGCTGATGGAAGAGTGGGGTAACGACCGTAGTGGTTGCCGCGATCGGCGCGCCGTGCGAGTCGGTGGACCGGAACTTGACCAGTGTGGCAGTGGCGCCGGGGAAGAGGGGCACCGGCGGCAATGCCCGCACCTCGAGCACGTCACCGGGGCCGTGCGCCCCCAGATCCGCCGGGGCGGCGTAGAACGGATCCGGATCGGGCACCGGATACAGCGGCGCCGCGATTGCCGTAGGCGCCAGCAGCAGCGCGAGTGCCACACCCCCGAATGCACCGAGGACACGGGACCAACCGCGGCGCATGCTGCGGGGGAAAAATAGAAACAGACGAGTCACGATCTATACCTCCACGAGTTGTGCGGGGCATCCGTCGACTAGCCAGGCCGCATTACAGGCAACTGTTGGCAAACTTACAGCGACACGCCGCAGAGGGAGCGAAATACGACAAAAATTGGTCAGTTGCCCGATCCCGAAGCCGAAGTTGAGGATCGCGTCCGCAAGCGCTTGAAC
The DNA here is from genome assembly GCF_040674855.1 of Nocardia sp. NPDC049707. NCBI lineage: Bacteria > Bacillati > Actinomycetota > Actinomycetes > Mycobacteriales > Nocardiaceae > Nocardia > Nocardia sp. NPDC049707. The sequence continues at coordinate 20,640 of NZ_JBFANN010000067.1, forward strand.
TGGTGTGATGAACAGCTCCGCGATATTGCCGGGCAGCCCTTCGATGAACCAGAGCAGACGTCGCCGACCCACTCCGGCAGGACCATTTCCGCAACCAACGCCGATTCCGAGCGACTTCAGCAACCAGCCCGACACACTAAGACGCGCGTACGCCAGCAGCGCGTTGACGGTCAGCGCGGGTCGAGCTGGACAAGCGCCTAGCTCGAACGAGCGCGCCACATCTCATCAACGATCGTCTCGATATCGGAATACTTTGACACCCAACCCAATTGGCCCACAGCCTTGACCGGATCGGCAACCAGCGAACTCGGCTCCGGCACCGCTGGACGATGAATGAGCGGCACGCGACGTCCCGATATCTTTTCGACCGCGGCAACAACGCCGCGAACGCTCGTTCCCCGACCGCTACCGATGACGTACCGCTCGGTCGCGCCCGGCGGCGGCAGGTGTTCGAGTCCGGCCACGAACGCGTACGCGGCATCGGAAACGTGCAGGTAGTCCCGGACATTGGTGCCGTCGCCATTGACCTCCAACGGTTCATTCCGTGCCGCGGCGGTGAGCACCTGGGGAATGAGCCGGGTGCGGTCCGGATCGCAGCCGCCCGTCACATTGAACAGCCGAAGTACGACAGCGGCGGCGGCATGGGTTTCGATGGCGGATTCGGCAGCCAGCTTGCTGCTCGCGTAGGGATGGGGCGGGTTATCGGGCTGTTCCTCGGTGATCGGTCGGCCGCTGACATCGCCGTAGATCGCACCGGTCGAGGCGAATACGAGCCGCGGCACCTCGGCGGTCGCCATGGCATCGAGCAACGCGATGGTCCCGGCGGTATTGACCCCGAAGTAGCGGAGCGGGTCGGCCATCGACTCCCGCACGCGGGTCAGCCCGGCCAGATGACATACCGCGTCCATGCCGTCCACGGCTCGCCGGAGGGCGTCGGGGTCGAGCAGGTCGGCAACTCGAATCGCAGTGGCAGACACGATGTTCAACCGCTGCGAATGCACCATGGCGACAGTGTCGTGCCCGGCCTCGGTCAGGGCCGAAAGAACGGCTCGGCCCAGGTAACCCGCCGCTCCCGTGACAAGTACACGCATAGCGCGAGCATAGGAAAGGCCCTATGTTGGTGGCCGTTTGAGACTCGCCGGTGGCGAATAGAAATTTTCCCCGATGCCGGACTTCTCTGCACCATGCGAGTGGACTCGCCGTCGACTGCCGCGTCGCCAATCGTGGGACTACCGACAACGGCTGATGCTCCCTCGAAACATGTTCCAGATCTACCACGCCGGCTGACCATGGCGACGGCAGCCGAGCATCCCATAATGCCGAGTTGAGCACACTCGATCGCCGGACGTGTCGCTAGCGGTCTGTACATGGCCGTCGGCGATTCCGCACCGCCAGAACCAGTTAGTCCGGATCGCAGACGCTGTCGGTGGGCGGAAGGGTTCCCTCGGCGAGGTAGGCGTTGACCGATGTTTCGATGCAGCGGTTGGGGATGTTGCCGAATAGACCGTGTACGACCGTGTTGCGGAGGGTGAGTAGTCGAGACGCGGACAGTGCCTGATGCATGGCGACCGCGCCGGCGTAGATCGTGTGGGTATCACCGTCAGCCTGGACGATCAGTGCGGGCAACGCATTGGCTACTGATGTGGCGGGCTCGCGGGGCGACGGCCAGAAGGCGCACGGGTTGATATTGCCGAACAGTGGCCCGAAGATCGGTTGGGCGGCACGTACTTTCTGGATGCTGCGCCAGTATTCGGCCGGATCTCGTGGGGCTGGGGCATCACCGCAGGTGATCGCAGTCAGGGCGGATATGTCGTGCGGCTGAGCGGTGAGGATGAGGGCCAGTTGCTGTTCCACGTCCGGGTCCAGTTCCACTGTTGCGCCGTTCGCACTGTCGGCGAGCTGACGGATCTGAGTGGCAAGGTCTGGGTAGCGGCGGGAGTCGCCGATCCCGAGGAACAGGACGACGGGCAAGGAGTGGTCGTCGATCATAAACGGGCCGAAGGGAATCGGCGTCTCGGCAGACCGTTGGAGCAGTCCCTCGACGCGGGCGCGAACTGCCTGGCCGGTGGCGCCGAGGCCGTATTCGGCATCGCGAGTGGCGGCCCAGTCCGCCCAGTTGCCGAGCGCTGCTTCGTTGGGTGCGCCACTGTCGGATTGCAGGGCACTCGCACCGTATTGCCGGGGGTCTATCGCGCTGTCGAGGACGATACGGTCGGTGTGTTCGGGGAAGAGCTGGGTGTACACCGCACCGAGATATGTGCCGTAGGACGTTCCGAAGTAGTTGATGGTCGGCTCGCCCAGCGCGGAGCGCACGACGTCGATGTCACGTGCGGTGTTGCGGGTCGAGATGTACGGCAGCAAATCACTGTGCCGTGCCCAGCAGCGGGCGGCGAGTTCGCCTTGCCTCACAACGGATCTCGCGTAGCTGGACACGTCGATACCGGCCGCCTCCACACCGAATCCGACGGGCCACCCGCAGTCGATCCCGGAGGATCGGCCGACGCCGCGCGGATCCATGCCGATCAGGTCGTATCGGGCGCGCACCGGTGCAGTCATGGTTGCGCGAAGCGCCAGCGGGAACTCGAGACCGGATTCGCCGGGCCCACCGGGATTCGTCAGCAGCACGCCACGTCGCTGCTCCAGCGAGGTGGCGCGCACCCGCGAGATCGCCACCGTGATCGTACGACCACCAGGATCCGCGTAGTCGAGCGGCACAGTGACATCAGCACACTCGGCCACGTCGAGTTCCCTTGTGCCACAGGACTTCCAGTCCAGCCGCTGACCGTAGAACCGCTGGAGTCCCGCCGTTACGTCCGCGATGGCCGCGGCAGATGTCATGCTCACCGCCGCGAGCAGTGCCGTGACGGCGGTCAACACGACAAGTCGGTTCCGCTCCGGCAACATATGACACCCTCCACCCTGCGGTCGTCGATATGCGTCACCGTAATCGTCCGCGCCGACCCGAGGCATCAGGGAAATCCCCCAGACGAAAGGGGGATCGTTAGCTGTAGTTTGCGGGGGACGGTGGTAATGGCGTGGAGAAAGCACGCTATTGCCGCTGATCGCGCTGACCGAACCGGTCGGCGTGTGATCGCTTACGGGATGCAGTCGTAGCCGTTGACGCGAAATCCCATGTCTGTCAGAAGGATTGCCGGTTCGGTGACCGATTCCGATTACCCAGCTCTGCCGCCGCGCCGATCACGGTTCATTTCGGTACCTGCCAGCCCTTGCCGACACAAGCGGGCTGGCATCGCCGAACGCCAGATCTTGCAGGAACTGAACCGCGGCCGGCACCGGCGTAAGGGAATGGTCGACCACCAGATACGGCGGGGATGCTTCCGGACCAGCCACCACGGCACCAATTCGGAAGGCTGCACCGAATCGGTCATTAGCGATCTACGAAGGCCACTCTCCTCGGCCACACCAACTCCTTCATCAAGAACACGGAATTGGTGCAGTCAACAGGGACAACGGTTTTCCCCATCGGGTGGTTGGGTTATGCCCAGTTGCCGGCGTGGAGGAGGAGGTGGCCGCGTACGGCGGTGGTGGCGGGGTGGGTGGGTCCGTTGCGGCTGGCGAGGAACAGGGTGTTGATGGGTGGGATGTCGGGGTGGTGCAGTTGGTGGAGTCGTCCGTCGGCGAGTTCGCTGGCGCACAGGTAGGTGGGTAGGACGGTGATGCCCGCACCGGCGGTGACGGCGGTGAGCACGCCGCGGAGGTCGGGGACGACGACGGCGGGGGTGCGGGTGAGTCGGGTGTCGAAGACGGTGCGCCAGTAGCGACGCAGAATGGGCAGGTTTTCGGCGTAGGCGATCAGGGGTGCGTGGTCGATGTCGTCGAAGGTCCAGGAGGGGGCGGCGACGAGGGCGAATTCTTCGTCGGTGAGTGCATCGACGTGCAGGCCGCGGCGGCGGGGTCGCAGGGTGGAGATGACCAGGTCCAGCCCACCGGAGGACAGGTCGGCCAGCAGCTGGTCGGGTAGCCCGAGGGTGACACGCAGCCGCAAGCCCTGGGTGACCAGTACGGCCAGCGAGGGTAGTAAGCGGGCACAGACCAGTTCCGCGGGGCCGCCGAGATGGACTGTGTGGCTGAAGGTTTCACCCGGCCCGTGCAGATCGTGGTCGACGACTTCGGCGAGGTCGTCCAGGGCCGGGCCGATGCGGGCGGCGAGGTGGTCGGCGGCGGGAGTGGGTGTCATGCCGCGGGCGACGCGCTGGAACAGCGGGCGGTCGAGGGCGGTTTCGAGGGTTTTGACGTGCGCGGTGACGGTGGGCTGGGCCAGGCCGAGCAGGTCGGCGGCGGCGGAGACCGAGCCGGATCGGTACACGGCCAGAAAGGTTCGCAATAGGTCGAGGGAAGGGCCGCGCATAACTTCTCTTGTATCAGAATTCTGATATCAGGCCGCAAGTGATGCTATTGGATTCCGATAGGTGTGGGCGACAGTATCGGTCTCGTCGCAGCCGCAAGGGGATGCGGCACCAGTTCGAAACAAGGAGATCCACGATCATGTCCAAGCGCATTCTCATCGCCCTGACCAGCCACGCCGTCCTGGGCGACACGGGTCGTTCGACCGGTTTCTACCTCGGCGAGGCCGCGATCCCGTGGGAGGTGTTCACCGAAGCCGGATACAGCGTGGATCTGGTCAGCGTCGCCGGGGGCAACCCGCCGCGCGACGGCGAGGATCCCACCGACTCGTTGCAGCGCCGGTTCCTCACCGACACCCACGTCGCCGCCCAACTGGCGAACACCCCGACCCCGGATGCCATGGACACCAGCGCGTATGAGGCGGTGTTGTTCGCCGGTGGGCACGGGACCATGTGGGATTTCCCCGACAATCCCGCGCTGGCGCGGTTGGCGCGGGAGGTCTACGAACGCGGCGGTGTCGTGGGAGCGGTCTGCCACGGCCCGGCCGCGCTGGTCGGTGCCACGCTGTCGGATGGTTCGTATCTGGTGGCGGGCAAGAAGGTCGCCGCGTTCACCAACGACGAGGAGTCCGCGGTCGGGCTGAGCAGTGTGGTTCCGTTCCTACTGGCCGATCGCCTCACCGCCCAGGGCGCCACCCACATTCCCGCCGACAATTTCACTGCTCAGGTTGTGGTCGCCGATCGTCTGGTGACCGGGCAGAACCCGGCCTCGGCACGCGGTGTCGCCGAAGCGATGGTGGCCGCCCTCGCGCGGTGAGGTTCCCGGATCGGGCCGGGGCGAGTCGGCGTGAGCCGACAACCCGGTCCCGGGACCGGAACTACAGCGCACATTTCCGGCCCCGTGTCGCGGCGACATTCGCAGTCGACGAGCGCGGGCTGTTGATGGCGTAGGACACCGGCGGTAGCGGCGGTCGATGATGTCGAACATTTTGGGCTGGCCTGCTTTTCAGAGTTCGCGGTCCACGAGTTCGAGCGGTTTCCAGACAGGCATGGTGAAGTGCGGGGTGACGGTGGCGAGGCCGGCGGTGGGCGCGCCACCAACCCTGTGCAGTCAGTTCGCGTTAACGTTGTTCGACCTGTGCGGTGCCTAGAAATAGTCCTCGAGCATCTCGGTCGACCACGGAGCCTGCCGGATCTCTCCACGTGGGCCGAACTCCACGAACCATGGCTTGATGTCCAGTACGGGTGTGCCATCCACCGCGTCCAGTTCGGCTACGTGCAGGTCCAGTCCGTCTACCCGGAGCAGTCGAGTGCGCGATACCCCAAGCCAGTTGATGCGCCGCATGTTCCGGTGTCCGAAGATGCCGACCTTCGGCCATGCGGGGTTGTCGCGGGCGCTACGTGCTCCGAAGTGCAAGTCCGTTGGATCGGTCAGATGGAATCGGAACACGATTTCGAGATGGCTGAATTCATCCAAGCCCTGCACCGACTCTTCGGTGAACCGCGGGTCATCGATACGGATGATCGCCTCGGTCCCTCCCCAGTGATCATCTGTCGGTTCGCGACGGCCACCGACCACATGTGCGATGGGCACGACTTCGAACACTTCGTCTGCCATTTGATCCCTGTCCTATGTTGCGCTGGCAGCTAGATAGTTTGCGGCCCGCTCGTCGATCTCGCTTACACCTGCGATATGCCGATACGGTGCCACAGTTGCACGGATGTCGCGGGCAACGGTCCGTGTCCGCCCTGATCGGACTCCGTCCATAGTGTCGAGCGCAGAAGTCCATGTGGTGCACGCCTGCTCGAGATCACCGCTACGGGCCTGTACGGTGCCGAGGTAACCAAGGGTTACCGCATGGGTTCGGGTGAACGTCGTGGCTTTACGTTTGTGGACGCTGAGTTGGAATTGGTCGGCGGCACCAGCCAGATCACCCGAATCACGTAACGCGCAAGCGGTTTCGTGGGCCAGGCTCGCTTCAGAGAAGAAGAACACCCGAGCGGGTTCATGGTCGGAGTCGGAAGTTGCTGCAAGGTCGCGTTCAGCCTCGAGCAGAGCTTTCGCAGACTCGGCTTTCTGACCGGCCGCGCTCAATGCCTTGGCGTACACGACTTTTAGAAGCGCACGCTCACGTGGACAAGCGGCTCGGTAGCGGATGCCGCTAACGGATGCTTCAGCGAGTTGGAGCCCTTGTTGAGGGTGGCCCAGGTCAACGGCTTGATGCGCCATGGCGCGCAATACGTGACCGCTCAGCGGGGCATCGTCGGCTTCGGCGGAAAGCTTTGTCGAAATGGTGAAGTAGCGCTGTGCGACTGCATGCTCATCGTTGTCGAACGCCATCCAGCCAGCTAGGTACGCCAATTCGCCTGCCGCTGTGAACATTTCACGTCGCACAGTCTCGTTGGCAAAGGACCCGTTCAGGTAGCTGGTCACTTCGTTGGTCAAATATTGAGCGACAGCTATCCGTCCGTGACCACCTCCGAGCCGTTGGTCGATCTGGGAGAACAACGACATCACGTCCCGCACTGCGGCTAGGTCGGTTCGGCCCACTGAGGTTCACCCCGAGTGGTGGACAGGGGGCTTACAGATTTCAGGCGGCAGTGGTTCGAAGTGAACGCTCGTAGTCGTCGGGGCTTTGGTTCCC
>NZ_JBFANN010000068.1:0-26227 GCF_040674855.1 Nocardia sp. NPDC049707
ACCAGGAGTTCCGCTGTTCCATTCCACGACACATCAAGCACCACAACAAGACTCACTTGACGACCGGCCCATCCGCGCTAACTGCGCGGCATTGGGGTTAGGGGCAGACCGGACGGGTGAATTGCGTGAACCTCCGTTGATGTCTCGTAAAGCGGACCTTGTCGATGGACAGCAGTTGGCAGGGGGCAGAGTTCGGCCGTTGCAAGGCGGCAGGCGCTGGTCGAGGACGGCACTCGGCCGGGTGAGCACCGTCGTCCCCGGGATATAGGAGGCACCCTCCCCGGTCGTAACTCGCGCGTGTGGAACGTGGTAACCCCGACGGGGTCCCGCGCCCGGCAACAGGGTGCGGGTAGGTCGACCGTGAGGAAAGCTGAACTCCCCGAGCGGGATTGGGATGGCCCGACAAGCCAATGCCGGTGGCCGAAAGGCAGCGGGAAACCGCGACCAGACGTGGCTGGCTCCTCCGCCAGCCGGTCGCGGATAACCGGCCGGATACCGGACCGAGTGTCCGAACCCGAAAGGGTGCTGACGCGGGCCAGGTGAGCCTGTGAAGGAAACGATGACGACGACACCAGAGCCTGCGGACACGTTGGACACCGAGATGGTGAACCGACCGCAGGACGGCGAATTCGACTGGGCCGCGCCAGATTGGCGGGCAATCGAGCATGACGTACGGCGTCTGCGGCAACGGATCTTCACGGCAACGCAGGCAGGCGACCGTAAGCGGGTCCGCAACCTGCAGAAGCTGATGCTCCGCTCCCGCGCCAACACGCTGGTAAGCGTGCGGCGGGTGACGGAGGTCAACGCCGGCCGCAAGACCCCGGGCATCGACGGGCAGGTCATCACGACCGGCCCCGAGAAGGCGGAGCTGACACGGTGGATCCACCACGAAGCGAAACCGTGGACCGCCCGGCCGGCCCCAAAGCCGCCGCGGCGCACCGGAACTCCCCGGTATTGATCAGATACGCCGACGATCTGATCGCCCTCTGCCACTCCAGGCAACAGGCCGAACACATCAAAGCGCAGCTGGCCGCATGGCTGGCGCCGAGGGGACTGACCTTCAACGAGGCCAAGACCAGCATCGTCCACCTCGACGAGGGTTTCGATTTCCTCGGATTCAACATCCGCCGTTATCGCGGCACGCTGCTGATCAAGCCGAGCAAGGCAGCGCTGAGACGGATCCGGGAACGGCTGCGCGCCGAAATGTGGTCCCTGCGGGGAACCAATGCGGCCGCGGTGATTTCACGGCTCAACCCCATCATCCGGGGTTGGGCCGCCTACTACCGGAGCGTGGTGTCCAGCGAGGAATTCAACGACCTGGATCACCACCTGTGGCAGCTGACCTACAAGTGGGCTCGCCGCACACACCCGAACAAGCCGACGCGGTGGATCGTGCGCCGCTACTTCGGTGCGTTCAACACCTCCCGGCGAGATCGGTGGGTGTTCGGCGACCGCGACAGCGGCGCCTACCTACTGAAGTTCGCCCGGACCAGGATCGTCCGGCACCAGATGGTCACCGGCACAGCATGTTATGCTCCAATAGTCATGACAATCGATCATGACGACTCAACCGACCCGACGCACGCCGAACTTTCCGATTTTGTGACGCGCTGGGCTCAGCTGTTCAACGACGGCGATCTGGCCGCGCTGGACCAGCTCTACGAACCCGGCGCAATCTCCGTGCCGACTGCGGGACAACCAATGCAGGGGCTCGCCCGCTCCGCGGCCACCGCCCACCTTCGCAGTTACGGGCTGCCGCTCCAGGTCGATCTCCGACACTGCTACGTCGTCGGCGATATCGCCCTGCTCATCCTCGACTGGTCCATGACCGGAACGACCGCGCAAGGCTACCCTCTAGACCTGCACGGATCGGCAACCGACATCGTCCGCCGCAACGAGCAAAACCGATGGCGATACGTCATCGACAATCCCTTCGGCACCGCCTAACTGCAACTGCACTCGCCTGGCTCGTCGCTTCGCCTGGTGGCGAGCGCTCACAGTGCACGGCTGTGCAGGGGTCTCTCGGTGATCTCCGGATACGCCGTGGACAGCCCGACCAGCGCCGACTCGACGAGGGTCGAACTCCGGGCTCTGGCACATATTCCGTGATCGTCGGCCGCAGCCCGAGATGCACTACTGGACAAGTGATCACGTGGAACTGACGGTGGCATCTCTCGGCCGATGCCGCCACCAGTTCCACCTGATCGGCCGACCAACAGCGCAGAACGTGCCAGATCCGAACTCCGGGCGGAGTTGACCGGTGATAGCAGTGCTTCATGGGAAACCTTGGGGCACTGCACTATTCAGGGTTCGGGGTGACCGCCGAGGCGGCCATTATCTGCGTCGTCGTTCTCGACGGTTGGTCCTCGGCTGGGCCTGTCCTCCTGGCCGAGATCGCCGCCCTGCCGTCACCACCCAAGTTCTCGAGGCTCAGGTACTCGGGCGGCCGGGGCGGATCGCCGCCGTGCACCATGTAAGCAAAACAACTCGGCCCCCGACCCGTACTCGACGGGGCGGGGGCCGATAATGCGAAAGCTATTGCGCGGCTCCGCTTTCGGCGCTGATCTGCCGCGCCAGCGCCCAGATGATGAGCACGTCGAGCGCGATCATTACCAACGACCAGAACGGGTACATCGGCGCGACCAGGAAGTTGTCCACGAGGCTGATCGAGGCCATCACGATACCCGCCAGATAACCCCAGGTCTGTCCGGTAATAATGCCGATGCCCGCGATAATGATCAGCACCGCGATCACCACGTGGACCCAGCCCCAAGACGAGACGTTCACCTGGAAGACCTGATCCTCGGTCAACACGAAAAAGTCGCGCTTGGCGATGGCCGCTACGGCGGAGAGCAGATGCAGGATGCCGGTGATCAGAAGCAGTACGCCCGCGAAGATTGTCATGTCATTGAGCGCGGGTCCGGTCTTGGTCGGGCCGGGACTGGTCATAACACACCCTCCTTGGCGAAACGCGTGGTAAACGACGGCCACAACGTAACCCTCGACACGCCAGAAATGCGGCAGCGTGGCGGCGGGTCACTTGCTGAGGGTGACCTCCGGCTCGGGTTCGGTCGCCGGACGCGGCCGGGCCAGCGCACTCGGCCACCAGATCCGGTCGCCGATATCCAGCGTCAGGGCGGTGACCAGGATCGAACGCACGATCACGGTATCCAGCAGCACGCCGACCGCGATGACAATGCCCAATTCGGCGAAGGCCACGAACGGCATGGTCGCGAATACCGCGAAGGTGCCCGCCAGGACAAGCCCGGCCGAGGTGATCACGCCGCCCGTCGCGGCCAGACCGATGAGCGCGCCGGCCTTGGTGCGATGTTTGATCGCTTCCTCGTGCACCCGCGACATCAGGAAGATGTTGTAGTCGATGCCGAGTGCGACCAGGAAGACGAAGGTCAGCAGCGGCAGTCCGGCGTCGGCCCCCTGGAAACCAGCCAGATCGAAGATCCAACGGCTCAGTCCGAGCGCGGCGAAATAGGACAGCACCACCGTCGCCGTGAGCAGCAGCGGCGCGGCCACCGCGCGCAGCAGCACCATCAGGATCACCATCACAATGGCGAGCACCACCGGCGCGATGACCCGATTGTCATGTGCCACAGCGCGTTTGATGTCCAGCACGACGGCCGTCTGCCCGCCGACCCTGGCCGACGGATCCACCACGTGCACTGCCGCGCGCACTCGGTCGATGGTGGCCTCGGCGGCCCGACTGTCCGGCGGATCCGTCAGCATGCCCTCCATATAGGCCAGATCACCCTTGACGATCGGTCGCGACGGCGCCGTAATGCCGGATGTCGATCCCACGGCCGTGGCGACCGCATCGATGCGAGCGGATGCGGCGACGACCATGACCGGCTGACCGATGCCCGCATCGAAATGCCTTTCCAGCACCTCGGTTCCGGTGACCGCGGCCGATGAGCCGACGAAGGCGTCCTTGTTCGCGATGCCCTCGGCCTTCAGTCCGCCGGCACCGAGCGCGAGTGCGCCGAGCGCCAGCACGGTGCCGATCCAGACTGTGCGCGGTCGCCGGGCGATGGCGAAGCCGATGCGCGCCCACATGCCGGATTCGGTCTCGCTGACGGTGCCGAAATTCGGATGCCGCGGCCAGAAGATCCACCGTCCGACGGTCACCAGCAACGCGGGCAGCAGCGTCAACATCGCTAGCAGCGCCACCGCGATGCCGATGGCGCAGACCGGCCCGGTGCCCTTGGTGGAGTTCATTTCCGCCACCAGCAGCGCCAACATCGAAACGATCACCGTGGACCCGCTGGCCAGCACCGCCGGTCCGGCACGATGCAACGCGACCGCCATCGCCTCGTGTTTATCGGCATGGCGGCGCAGTTCCTCGCGATAGCGCGCAACCAGCAGCAGCGCGTAGTCGGTGCCCGCACCGAAGACCAGGACGGTGAGAACGGCCTGGCTCTGCGCGTTGACGGTCAGACCCACCTTGGTCGCCCCGAATACCGCGGCCTGCGATATCACCAGCGCGAAAGCGACGGCGACCAGCGGCAACGCCCACAGCATCGGGCCATATGTGATCAGCAGAATGACGATGACGACCGCGGCGGCCGAGTAGAGCAGCAGACCGTCGATTTTCTTGAACACCTTGCCGAATTCGGCCGCGTACCCGGCCGGTCCGGTGGCATAGAACGACAATCCGTCGGGCCGGTCCCCGGCCGCGTCATTGATCGCATCGACCACATTCGTCAGGCGGTTCCAGCCCTCGGATCCCGTCGAGATCGGCACCAGAATCTCGAGCGCCTGACCGTCGCCGGACTGGATCGGGCCGAACACCTTATCGGACGCCACATGTTCGACCTGCCGGAACCGATTGGCGTCGGCGCCGACCGCGAGTCGATCGGCGGCGGTGATCCCGTCGCGGCGCTCGTACACCAGCACCACCGGAACCTGATCGCTATTGCCGAATTTCTCGGCCAGCTTGAATGCCTGGGTGGATTCGGCGCTGTCCGGCAGCCAGGTGACATTGTCGTTCTGCTGTGCGCCGGTGAGCTTTCCGGCGAAGGTGCCCAGTGCCAGCAGGGCGATGATCCAGACGCCGAGCACGACCCATTTGCTCCGGCGACCACTCGGCACACGCGAAAGTCGGCCGAGCAGATCGGACATATCCGGATCGGTCGGTGCGGACATCGGGCCCTCTCGGTCGCTGCCACAGTCCGACCGATGCTACTGCCGGGCTCCGACATCCGCGAGTGAAAATGTGACGCTGCCCCCACTTCGGTGCCGCCGACCGGGCCCGGCGCACCATCCGTTGTCGCCCGGCAATCGCAGCAATCTCGGCACCGACACCGGAACCACGGACCGGACCCGCGACCGACCGGTCCGCAAACTGCGGGCGACCGCGATGACAGCGTCGGCATCGATGCGCGGATTTCGCGATGCGTGCCGCACAATGGGTGCCGCATGCGGTGGTCACCGGCGCACCTGCGCCATCACGAAAGACACCGCTGCGACACAAGGTGTTGTGCTGCATGGACTTGTCACCCCCAAGGAGTAGTGTCCAGGGTGTAGCAATTCCGCGGCGGCAGTGTGCTCGGGAAGGGTGTGGAAGCAGGATGAAACTGATCGATCGGGTGTCGGCCATCAATTGGAATCGGGTGCCCGACGAGAAGGATGCCGAGGTTTGGGATCGCCTGACCGGCAACTTCTGGCTGCCCGAGAAGGTGCCGGTGTCCAACGATATCCCGTCGTGGAACACCCTCACCGCCGACGAGAAGCAATTGACCATGCGGGTCTTCACCGGCCTGACACTGCTGGACACGATCCAGGGCACGGTCGGCGCGGTGAGCCTGATCCCGGACGCCGTGACGCCGCACGAGGAGGCGGTGCTCACCAATATCGCGTTCATGGAGTCGGTACACGCCAAGAGCTACAGCTCGATCTTCTCCACTCTGTGCTCCACCCGCGAGATCGACGATGCGTTCCGCTGGTCGGAGGAGAACCGAAACCTGCAGCGCAAGGCCGAGATCGTGCTGGAGTACTACCGCGGCGACGATCCGCTCAAGCGCAAGGTGGCCTCCACCCTGCTGGAGAGCTTCCTGTTCTACTCCGGCTTCTACCTGCCGATGTACTGGTCCTCGCGGGCCAAGCTCACCAATACCGCCGACCTGATCCGCCTGATCATCCGTGACGAGGCGGTGCACGGCTACTACATCGGCTACAAGTACCAGAAGGGTCTGGAACTGCTCGGTCAGGCCGAACGCGACGACCTCAAGAACTACACCTTCGAGCTGCTGTTCGAGCTCTACGACAACGAGGTCGAATACACCCAGGACCTCTACGACGAGGTCGGTCTCACCGAGGATGTCAAGAAGTTCCTGCGCTACAACGCCAACAAGGCGCTGATGAACCTCGGCTACGAGGGCCTATTCCCCAAGGACGAAACCGACGTCAATCCGGCCATCCTCTCGGCACTGTCCCCCAATGCCGACGAGAACCACGACTTCTTCTCCGGCTCCGGCTCCAGCTACGTCATCGGCAAGGCCGTCAACACCGAAGACGAAGACTGGGAGTTCTGAAACCTCCACACCCACAAGTAAATCCGGCTCGGTCCGCGACCGAGCCGGATTTCTGGTCTTCGCCTCAGATGCCGAGAACCAGTTTGGCGGTGGTGAAGTAGATGATGAGGCCGGTGGCGTCGACCAGGGTGGTGACCATCGGGGCCGAGACAACCGCCGGATCGATGCGGAATCGCCTGGCGAGCAATGGCATGGTGCCGCCGATGGTTGCGGCCCAGCCGCAGATGATGATCAGGGTGACGCCGACGACCAAGGCGGTCCCAGGGTCGACGAACAGCGCGCCGATGGCGACGCCCGCGGTGGCCAGCATGGTGCCGAGGACCAGGCCGACGCGGCATTCGCGCCAGATCACCGTGAACAGGTCGGAGCCGCGCACCTCACCGACGGCAAGTGCACGCACACAGGCGGTCGCCGCCTGGGCACCCGCGTTCCCGCCCGCGCCGATGAGCAGCGGAATGAACAACGCCAGGTGCGTCGCCTGCTGCAGGGTGCCCTCGAAGAAATCGGTGACGCTGACCGTCAGCGTGGCCGCGAACAGCAACAGCAGCAACCACAGCGCGCGGTAGCGGGCCAGCTGGAATACCTTGGCGGCCATGTAGTGGCCCTCCCACGGCGCGGAACCCGCCTGCTTGGCGACGTCCTCGCTGTCGGCGGCCTCGATGACCTCGACGGCGTCATCGATGGTGAGCAGGCCGACCAGCCGGTCCTCGCTGTCGACCACCGGCAGGTTGATGACATTGGTTTCGCGCATCAACCGCGCCGCCTTCTCGGCGGAGTCGGTCGCGCGCACGAATGTCGGTTCGGTGACGACCAGATCCGACACCATGGCGTCGGGCCGGCTCAAGACCAGCTCACGCAATTCGACAATGCCGGTCAGGCGGCGACCGGCGTCGACGACGGGCAGCGTGTACACCGTTTCGGCATTGATGCCCTTGATCCGCACCGTCTGCAATGCGTCCGGCACGCTCAGATTGCGCGGCAGCGCAACGACTTCCGGCGTCATGTAGACCCCGACCGAACCCTCCGGATAGCCGAGCAACGCGGCGGTCATCCGGCGTTCGCGCGCGCTCAGTCCGGCCAGCACCTTCTTGGCGACCTTGGCCGGCGCCTCGCGCAGCATCCTGGCGCGGTCGTCGGGATCCATCGCCTCGACCAGATCGCGGAAGCTCTGATCGCGCAGACCCTCCAGAATCTGCTGCTGGTCAACCGGTTCGAGCTCTTCGAAGACCGTGAGCGCGAGATCCTTATCGAGCAGACGGAAGGCAACGCCCGCCTGGACGGCGTCCATGCGTGCGAGTTCGTCCGCTATGACATGCGGTTGCTGGTTGTCGAGCCAGTCGAGCGCGGCGTCGACACGATGGGTATCCACGATGTCCCGCAGGGATGCGGACAGCGTGGGACGTGCTTCGATGAGATCGGTCTGCGACATGAGAGGTCCTCGGCACACGGCGAGTAAGCGAGTGAATCAAACGAAGTCACACCGCGGGCACCAACCCCGGGACCGACGACAGGACGGTTTACGAAGGGGCGGCGCCGCGCGGCCTTCGACTGGGAGGTTCGCTACGCATCGAAACCTCACCTCCTCAACGCCGCCACAGGACCGTCACACTGCGGATTTCTCGAATGCACCGCCCGGATCGGGTAAAGCGCACCTACCGATCGAAGGATACATGCGGTGACGCCGGTGTTCACACTCGAGTCAGCTGAAGATCGACGATATCTCGCTCGACTATGAGCCGATCCACATCCCGGACCGCACCCACCCCGCCAGCGATTTCCCCATCGGCAGGTGATTCGACGCAGGCCGAGCCGAACCCTGCGCCGATCACGGGAGGCCGATAGGTTCGGTAGAAACACATGAAGGAGAGATCTGTGCGCTTCGGCATCTTCATTCCACAGGGGTGGCGGCTGGATTTGGTCGATATCGACCCGGCGGCGCAGTGGGGGGTGATGCGCGATCTCGCCCAGCGGGCCGATGCCGGAGATACCTGGGAGTCGCTATGGGTGTACGACCACTTCCACACCGTGCCGGTCCCGACCGAGGAGGCGACGCATGAGGCGTGGACGCTGATGTCGGCGTTCGCGGCCACCACATCGCGAATTCGGTTGGGACAGATGTGTACCGCGATCAGTTACCGCAATCCGGCGTATCTGGCCAAGGTCGCCGCGACCACCGATCTGATCTCCGGCGGCCGGGTCGAGATGGGCATCGGCGGCGGCTGGTACGAACACGAGTGGCGCGCTTACGGTTACGGATTCCCGTCGGCAGGTGAACGGCTCGGGCGCCTCGACGAGGGCGTGCAGGTCTTCCGACAGGCCTGGACCGCGGGCAAGGCTACGCTGGACGGTAAGTACTACCAGGTCAACGATGCGATCGTGCGGCCGCTCCCCTTGCAGGAGGGCGGTATTCCGATCTGGGTCGCGGGCGGCGGCGAGAAGAAGACGCTGCGAATCGCGGCAAAGTACGCCCAGTACACCAACTTCAGCGGCGCACCCGAGGAATTCACCCATAAGTCCGAAATCCTGCGCGCGCACTGTGCCGATGTCGGCACCGATTTCGATGCCATCGTGCGCTCCTCGGACTTCGATGCCGTCATCGGATCCACCGAAGCCGAAGTCGAGCAACGCCTTTCGGCCCTACAGGCCCGCTTGACCACCGTAATCAGCGAAGACCAGGCCACATCCTTCATCGACGGCGTGCTCCGCACCTCCCCGGCCGTGGGCACCCCGGAACAGATCACCGAGCGACTGTCCGCGGTCGGCGACCTCGGCCTCGCCTACGCCATCTTCAACTTCCCCGAATCCGCTTACGACACCAGCGGAATCGACCTATTCGAGCGCGAAATAGCCCCCGCCCTGCGCTGACACCATCCGCTGAAGCGGCGGTCACCCAACAGCGTCCGCCGCTTTCAGCGCCATACGGCTGGCACAATGTTCGTCGAATACGACTCGCCTCTGCCAATTGATCGATCAAACACTGGTTCGCAGGCGTCTGCACCTTCGTAGTAACTCCCCGCCAGTTCTTCGGCTGAGCCGCTTCTTGAAAAATAGGCAAGGTGCGAGCGCACTCAGTCTTCGAGCGGAATGTGACAGATCTGCACCAACTCCGGTGCGCGGTAACGGGTCACGAATACACCTCGGCCCGGTGGCAATGGCGATGCTCGCACATCAGCGATCAGCGCGCCCTCCTCGCGTGACCCGCTCATTACCAATCCTTCGGTACCGATATCGCGCAACCTGCTGATCACCGGATCGTAGATAGCACGTCCGGCGCCACCGGTGCGCCTGGCCAGGATCAGATGGAACCCGAGTTCTCTTGCGGACGGGAGATGCTCGACCAGCGGAAGCAGCGGATTGCCCGTACTGGTGGACACAAGGTCGTAGTCGTCGACAATGACGAAAATCTCGGGTCCACTCCACCAATCGCGCTCACGCAGTTGCTGCGCCGTGACGTCCGGTCCAGGATCGCGGTGAGAAAGGTACTCGGCAAGCTCGGCAATCATATGTGACGCAGTCTGCGAGCTGGTGCAGTAGCCCTGGAGGTACCCCTTCTCGACCGCACCGAGCATCGTCCGTCGAAAATCGATCAGCACAATCGTGGCTTGCTGTGGCGTGACGTTCTCGGCCAACCCCGCCACGATATTCCGGAGCAGCGTCGTCTTACCCGATTCGGCATCGGCGAAAGCCACAAAGTGCGGCTGGCTATGAAAATCCAGTACCAACGGCTCGAGATCGGATTCCCGTACGCCCACAACGACGCGATTCCAACTCGGTTCGATTCCCAATGCCTCGGCGGCTTCGAGAACTTCGGTGCGCGTGATGTGGCCCGGAAGCATGCGAATCTCCGGCGCATGGCGATCGGGATATTCCTGATTCAGCTGCCGCACCGCGGCTTGGACACCAGCAGGTAATGTGTCGACATCGCTATTCGAGTCGAGCCGCGGCAGCGCCATCATGATGTGCAGGACCCCATTCGGCCCGAGAATCAGTCCACGGCCCGGCCGTCCGGGCACGAGGGCCGCGGCCTGCCTGCTGAGCTCGGAATCATTCGGATCGTCGATCCGCAGTTCCACTCGCAGTCCGGATCGCTCCCGGATCGCGGGCCGAAGATGCTGCCATCCGGTTACCGAGATAATCACATGGATACCGAACTGGCTGCCCTGTACGGCAAGGATATACAGGTCGCTGTCCAGCGATTCGAACTGCCGCAACAATTCTCGCCAGCCGTCGACGACGAGGAATACCTGGCCGAACCGATCCGCCCGCCTGGGATCCGCATCACGGCGTATGTCGGAAGGGGCAACGGCCGCCGACAGCCGGCCAGGGGCTTCCGGCGCCGACGCGTTCTTCTCCATTTCGAACTGCACGGAACGCTGACGCAGCAATGCCGTCAACTCGGCCACGGTGCGCCGCACTCGATCCGGATCCGACCTGTCCGCGACAGAGCCCACATGCGGCATGCCGGCGAAGTCCGCCAACAATCCACCACCGAAGTCGAGTACGTAGAACTGAACCGCATCCGGTGGACACGTCGCCGCGATCGACATAACCATGGTCGCCAATGCCGTGGACTTGCCGGACTTTCGGCCGCCCACCACTGTGATATTCCCTTGACCACCCGTAATCGGCGTCATCGTCAGCACATCTTGACGCTGGTAGTAAGGATCGTCGATGACGCCGATCGGTGCCTGCGACCACTCCGGTGAGCTCAGCGGGGATATCAGCATGTCGATCGTCCTCGGCACGGTCAACGGCGGCAACCACATCGGACGCGCTGGTAGTGCAGCACCCGCCTGCAGTTGCGCCACCAATGCCTCGAGCAGGGTCCGCTGAACCGACGCACCGGCATCGTTTCCAGATGCGCTCCGCTCGGGTCGCGAGACGTAAGCCGATCGGAAGCGAACCAACTCGGTGTGCTCATATCTCAGATAGCCGTGCCCCGCTGTGCTCGGCAGGTGATACGCATCCGGCACGCCGAGTACCGCACGCGAATCATTGGCTGAAAACGTCTTCAAGGCGATCCGATAGGCCAGGTACGCCTCGAGCCCACCGATCCGGTTTCCGTCCAATCGTTGCGTCGCCAGCAACAGATGCAATCCCAAGGATCGACCGAGCCGTCCGATCATGGCCAACGCGTCCGCGAATGCCGGTCGCTGGGAAAGGAGTTCGATGAACTCATCCACGATAATGAGCAATGCAGGCAGGGGATCGAGTTGAACGCCCGCGGCACGCGCCGACTCGTAATCGGCGATATTCGCGAAGTTTCCCGTCGACCGCAGCAACTCCATTCGCCGGTTCGCCTCCCCCGCGATCGACTGGGCAAGTCGATCGACCAGCGGAAGATCGGCCTCCAGATCGGGGACGATCGCCGAAACATGTGGCAGCCCGGCAAATCCGTCGAATGCGACGCCACCCTTGCCAGAGACCAGCAGGAAGTTGAGCGCATCGGGCGGGTGGTTCAGTGCCAGACCCGCGACAATATTCCGTAGGAACGTCGACTTGCCCGATCCCGTGGCACCGACCACCAGGCCGTGTGGACCCATACCCGCCTCTGCGGCTTGCTTCAGATCCAGCTCAACGATTTCACCCGTAGGCGTTACACCGATCGCAACTCGCAGCCGCTCGGGCCCCTTCCTCCGCCGCCATGCGACATCGAGATCGACCCGGTCGTTCGCGTCCAGCCCGAACAGTTCGGCGAAATCGACCTCTCCTTCGAATGGCGAACGCCGCACCTGCGGACCTCGCGCGGCGGGCGATGTTCCGACTACTCGGCTCACCAATTCGCCCGCGCCATCGGTCATCTCCACAATGCCCACCGAATCCGGTTGCAACTCACGCAGATCCGGCATGGCGACGCGAAAAGGCCTCTGCCCGTACAGCGCCCACCCCGGTCCCTCCGGCAGACGTGCCGCACGCTCCGGATTGAGCCTCGATTCCGCCGGTCGATGCAACCGAAGTTCGATATGCGCGGGCAGCAGATCGGCCAACCAGGCCGGTATTTCGGTCCAGTCGCGAGCCGTCGCGACCACATGCACACCGTACTCCGGGCCCGCGCTCGCCACTTGTCTGATCCTGCTGTCGAGTTCGGCGATGTGCTCCCGGAAGTCACCCCACCGGTCGATCAGCAGGAAGACATCGGCGACCGGTCCGTCGGTCAGCAAGGGCCGGGCGGACCGCAAGCTGGCGGGCGAGTCGATATTGTTGTCGCGGTAGAGTTTCTTGCGCGTGCGGATCTCGGTGGTGATCTTCTCCAGTAGCATCAGCACCTGCTCGGGTTCATCATCGCTTGCCACATCGGCGAAATGCGGCAGCGCGCTCATCGAACCCAAGCGGTTACTGGACTCGAGCACGTAGATCTGCACTTCGTCCGGAGTATGGGTGAGTGCGAGTGATCCGGCGAGCGTGCGCAGCAGTGTGCTCTTCCCGGCCCCGGCGCGGCCGATGACGAGCAGGTTCCCATCAGCCCCCGCCAGATCCAGCCAGACGGTCTCCCCCTCGGCCCCCTCCGCCCGCCGCTCCTGACCGATCGGCACCTTCAGTCTTCCAGTCCCCCACCAGTTCTCGGCGCGAAGACCCGTCACTGGATCGTTTTCGAGGCGACCGAGCAGTTCACCGAGTTGGACTCGATCGCCCGCCTCGAGGATGCTGGAATACTTCCGTCGGACCCGGGCGATGTATACCTCGTCCTTGAACACGCCGTAATGATTCGGAGTCTGCCTGCTCGTGCGGCTGCGCACATCGGCGCTGACATAGGTCCACAGATCGTGCGCGCCGATAAGTCCGCTGCCGCTATCGGCCAGGCCCGTGCCGATGCCCTTCACCAGCGCCGAGGTGAAGACCGACAGCGGCGCGGATTGATCCGCACTCGCCCGTCCGTCCTCGGCGGTCTCGATCGCGCTGGACGCGGTCAGCACGCAAATACCGTCTCCCGCGGAGAGTTCACGGCCGATATCGTCGATATTCGGCGCGGACTTGACCACATCCGGGCCGAGGAACGCGCCGCTGTAACAGCAGTCGAGCAGAATGATCTTCGCCGTCGCGGCCGATTCCCTGATCAACTCCCGGATGAAGGTCGAGGACACCGCCGTACTGCTGATCAGCTGTGGGTCGGTGTTGCTGGTTGCCAGATATAGGTTCTGCCTGGTGCGCAGGCCGTGGCCGGAGAAGTAGAAGAGGATGACATCCTCCGGCTCGGCCCCACGGAACAACCGCTCGATGCTGCGTTCGATCTCGGCCTTGGACTCGTTGATCAATAGCTCGGTCGGCCGGAAACCACCGATCTCTGGATCGCGCAGCAACTCTCGTAACTGATCAGCATCGGTGACCGGCGCGTAGAGCCGAGGCAGGCCCGCGAAGTGGTAGGTGTCGTTGGCGACGAACAGCGCCAACCGGCGCCCGGTCGGACTACTCATCGTCGAGCAGATCGCGCAGCTGATCGACAATCTTGTCGACCTGACCGTCGCTCGGCCGGGCGATGGTGACCTCCCGATCGCCATTTCGCACCGTGACAGAACGAGCCCTGGTGCGGTCGAGGAATCTGATCACGATGTCCCGTATCGCCCACGCCACGGTGCCGATCGCACCGCCGGAGGCCACCAGTTGGCCGACCTGCTCCAGCGCCCCGGATTTCATCCCATCGCCCGCGGCCGCCGTCGCACGTCGCACCACGAGACCTTTGATCTCGCGCAGATCGGTCTGTAGCTCATCGGTCAGTTCGTCGAGCCACTCGGCATCTCGTCGACCGCCGGAATTGATCACGAGCACAACATCGGCCATGGTCGGTCGCCCCTCCTGTCGACTCACCCGCACGGTGGTCCGATAACTCTAGCCAGATATCCGATTGAAAAGCCGAAAGGGGCGGTCTCGCAACAGAGACCGCCCCTTTCGGACCGCGACTACAGCATGCAGGAGACGCAACCCTCGACTTCGGTTCCCTCCAAGGCCATTTGGCGCAGGCGGATGTAGTAGAGGGTTTTGATGCCCTTGCGCCAAGCGTAGATCTGGGCGCGGTTGAGATCGCGGGTGGTTGCGGTGTCCTTGAAGAAGAGGGTCAGCGACAGGCCCTGGTCCACGTGCTGGGTGGCCGCGGCGTAGGTGTCGATGATCTTCTCGTAGCCGATTTCGTAGGCGTCCTCGTAGAACTCGAGGTTGTCATTGGTGAGGTAGGGGGCCGGGTAGTAGACGCGGCCGATCTTGCCTTCTTTGCGGATCTCGATCTTCGACGCCACCGGGTGGATCGAACTGGTGGAGTGGTTGATGTAGGAGATCGAGCCGGTCGGCGGGACGGCCTGCAGGTTCTGGTTGTAGATGCCGTGCGCCATGACCGAGGTCTTCAGCTCACGCCAATCATCCTGGGTCGGAATGTGCACGCCCGCATCGGCGAACAGCTGCGCGACCCTTTCCGTCTTCGGCTCCCAGACCTGATCGGTGTACTTGTCGAAGTACTCACCGGAGGCGTACTTGGACTCGGGGAAGCCACCGAAGTACGTGCCGCGCTCCTTCGCGATCAGGTTCGAGGCCCGAATCGCGTGGTACACCACGGTATAGAAGTAGATGTTGGTGAAGTCGATACCCTCTTCGGACCCGTAGTGCACGCGCTCCCGAGCGAGATACCCGTGCAGATTCATCTGTCCGAGGCCGATCGCGTGGGATTCGTTGTTGCCCTGTTCGATCGAGGGCACCGAGTAGATATGCGTCTGATCCGATACCGCGGTCAGCGCCCGGATCGCCACCTCGATGGTCCGCGCGAAGTCGGGTGAATCCATCGTCTTGGCGATGTTCAACGAGCCGAGGTTGCACGAAATGTCCTTGCCCACCTTGGCATAGGTCAGATCGTCGTTGAACAGCGATGGCGTCGACACCTGCAGGATCTCCGAGCACAGATTCGAATGGGTGATCTTGCCCGCGATCGGATTGGCCCGGTTCACCGTGTCCTCGAACATGATGTACGGGTAGCCGGATTCGAACTGCAGCTCGGCAATGGTCTGGAAGAACTCGCGCGCCTTGATCTTCGACTTGCGGATGCGCTTGTCGTCGACCATCTCGTAGTACTTCTCGGTGACATCGATATCGGCGAACGGCACGCCGTAGATGCGCTCCACGTCGTACGGCGAGAAGAGGTACATATCCTCGTTCTTCTTCGCCAGTTCGAAGGTGATGTCCGGGATCACCACACCCAACGACAGTGTCTTGATCCGGATCTTCTCGTCCGCGTTCTCCCGCTTGGTATCCAGGAACCGGTAGATGTCCGGGTGGTGCGCATGCAGATACACCGCGCCCGCACCCTGCCGGGCACCGAGCTGGTTGGCGTACGAGAACGAATCCTCGAGCAGCTTCATGATCGGGATGACACCCGAGCTCTGGTTCTCGATCTTCTTGATCGGCGCACCATGCTCACGAATATTGCTGAGCAGCAGAGCAACTCCGCCGCCGCGCTTGGACAGCTGCAGCGCCGAGTTGATCGAGCGCCCGATGGACTCCATGTTGTCCTCGATGCGCAGCAAGAAGCATGAGACCGGCTCGCCACGCTGCTTCTTACCCGAGTTCAGGAAGGTCGGGGTGGCGGGTTGGAAGCGCCCGTCGATGATCTCGTCGACCAGCTTGCCCGCGAGCGCCTCGTCACCCGCCGCCAGGGTCAGCGCCACCATGCAGACCCGGTCCTCGAATCGCTCCAGGTAGCGCTTACCGTCGAAGGTCTTGAGCGTGTAGGAGGTGTAGTACTTGAACGCGCCGAGGAAGGTGGGGAACCGAAACTTCTTGGCGTAGGCCTGCTGGAACAGCGTCTTGATGAACGCGCGGTTGTACTGCTCGAGAACCTCTGCCTCGTAATAGTTCTCTTCGACCAGATAGTCCAGCTTCTCGTCGAGATTGTGGAAGAAGACGGTGTTCTGGTTGACATGCTGCAGGAAGTACTGGTTGGCGGCCTCGCGGTCCTTGTCGAACTGGATCTTGCCGTCAGCGCCGTACAGGTTCAGCATCGCATTGAGGGCGTGGTAGTCCATGACCTCGCCCGTCTCGGCGGTACGGACCGGGGTCTGCTCTAAGCGAGCCGTTTTGCCGGTCGGCGCTGTCGTTGCTGTTGCCAAAACAATCCCAATCCCTCTCGGACGCGCTCGACGTCCTCAGCGGTTCCCATGAGTTCGAAGCGATATAGGTAGGGCACCCCGCACTTACGCGAGATCACCTCGCCCGCATAGCAATACGTATCGCCGAAGTTCGTGTTTCCCGCCGCCACGACACCGCGCAGCAGCGCGCGATTGTGCGGATCGTTGAGGAACTTGGCGACTTGCCGCGGCACGAAATCCTTATCGGATCTATTTCCCCCCAGTACGTGCCGACCACCCCCGTAGGTGGGGACGATCAGCACGTATGGTTCGTCTACGCGCAGCGAGTCAGCGGTGTGCAATGGTATGCGAGTCGCCGGGAGTCCCAGCTTCTCGACGAAGCGGTGCGTATTCTCCGAGGCGCTGGAGAAGTAGACCAGTGCTGTCCCTGTTGACATGGCTACCCCCTCCCCTTTCCATCGGATACACCGGAAAGCTGGATGCGATCAGGCCGCCACGGTCGCGAGCGACTTGATGCGGTCGGGCCGGAAGCCGGACCAGTGGTCCTCACCGGCGACGACGACCGGCGCCTGCAGGTAACCCAGCGCCATGACGTAATCACGCGCGTCGTCGTCCTCGGAGATGTCGATGACTTCGTAGTCCACCCCAGCCTTGTCGAGCGCCTTGTAGGTGGCATTGCACTGGACACAAGCGGGCTTGGTGTACACGGTGATGGTCAATGATGTCCCTCTCTCCTATGCCTGATCCATAGCCTGTGATCCGTATGCTGATCGTCGAGCGACCCGCAAGCAGTCGCTACCGGCGCTTGATCCGACGTACGCTGCGCAAACTTCTGGATCGGTTCCTGAAACCGCTGCTCAGCCGCTTGCCGCGGAAGCTGATCTCATTCCGTCTTCCAGTACCGAAGACACTACACCTAGTGGCCGACAGATTCATACAACACGACATGTTGCGAGTCACAGGGATGAAATTCCCGAGGCGTAAGTCCCTGGACGCTCGATTCGCAACCCGACACAACAGTGGCGCAGATCACAATTTCCTACCGTAGCGGCCTTCCAGCAAACTTCTTTCGGCGAACGAAAAGGGCCGCCCCCGGAACTCCACGAATGGAGCCGGGGGCGGCCCTGCTGGCGGGACTCGACGCTTAGGCGGACACCAGTTCGCCGGTTGCCTGCACCAGTTCGTGCACGGTCGCGCCGAGCTGCGTCAGCGCCTCGGCATCCTCGCGCGGATGCGACTCCGCGAACCGCTCGCCGAATCCGGCGAAGTGCAGGTGAGCGTTCTCGACAACCCGGGCGCCAGCGACGCCGAGCGCCTTGACCACATCGCCGTGCGCCCACTTGGCCGCATTCTGACTGATCGAACCGCTGACCACCGCAACCGGCCGATCCTTGAGCGCGCCGCTACCGTACGGGCGCGAAGCCCAGTCGATGGCGTTCTTCAGTACGGCGGGGATGCTGCCGTTGTATTCGGGTGTCACCAGGAGCAGGCCGCCGGATGCGGCGACCGCGTCCCGCAGCGCCTGCGCGGCGGCGGGTACGGAGCCGGGCACGTCGAGATCCTCGTTATAGAAGGGGATATCGGCGAGGCCCTCGAAGATGGTGATCTCGACACCCTCCGGTGCGGACTGCGCCGCGGCCTCGGCGAGCCTGCGGTTGATCGATGCGGCACGAAGGCTGCCAACAAGAGTAAGGATGCGGGTCTGACTCATGACGACTCCTGGTGTACTGGATGTGGTGTCCGAACTTCTGACTACACCAACCGGACCGCGGTCCGATTCCATTCCCGGAGAAACGGCAAAAGGCCTGTGAGCTACAGCACATCCATGTCAGACGGAACGATGCCCGAGCTGCCGCTGGTCGGCGTCGGCGCGCCCCTGCCCGGAAATCACGAACGCGCCGACGCCGCGCGCAACCGTCAGCTACTCCTGGACGCGGCGCAGGATATCGTGCGCGAACACGGTGTCGACAGCCTGACGATGGACGCACTCGCCAAGCGGGCCGGGGTCGGCAAGGGCACCGTCTTCCGCCGATTCGGCAGCAGGTCGGGGCTGTTGCGCGCGCTCTTGGACCATGCCGAACGAAAGTTCCAGGAAGAGTTCATGTTCGGGCCACCGCCGCTGGGGCCGGGCGCGACGGCGGTAGAACGACTGGTCGCCTTCGGCCGGGCTCGGCTACTCGATATCGAGGTCGCGGGCGAACTGCATCGCGCCGCGGAAGTCGGCGAGGCGAGCGACCGCTTTACCGGACCGCCCTACGGCCTGCTCCGTGCGCACGTGACGATGCTGCTGCGCCAGGCGCGGGTCGACGGCGACGTCGTACTGATCGCCGATGGTCTGCTCGGCCTGCTCGGCGCCGCATTGGTAATGCATCAGATGCATGAACTCGGCTATGACCGCTGTCGGATCGGCGATAACTGGGAGGCATTCGTTCGGCGGGTGGTCATCCAAGCCCGGCCAGTAGAGTGATGCGTCATGGGGAACCTGCGTGAACAGATCATCGCCGAGTTGGGCGTCCAATCGAATATCGAACCGAAGGTCGAAGTGCGGCGGCGGGTCGATTTTCTCAAGGACTATCTGAGCGCAAGTCCGGCACGGGGTTTCGTACTCGGCATCAGCGGTGGTCAGGACAGCGCGTTGGCCGGACGACTCTGCCAGCTCGCCGTCCAGGAACTGCGTGCCGACGGTGCGGATGCCGCCTTCATCGCGGTGCGCCTGCCCTACGGTGTGCAGGCCGATGAGGCCGATGCCAGGATCGCGCTGCGGTTCATCCAGCCCGACCGCTCGGTGGTGGTGAATATTCGCCCCAGCGCCAATGCCGTTGCCGCCGAGGTGGCCTCGGCGCTGAGTTCCCCCACCCCGTCGGCTCCGCCGACTGCCATCCAACAGCGCTCACCCACCCCGTCGGCTCCGCCGACTGCCATCCCCCAACGCGTCGACAAGCTACGCGACTTCGTCCGCGGCAATATCAAGGCCCGCGAACGCATGGTGACCCAGTACGCCATCGCCGGTCAGGAAAATTTGCTCGTCGTCGGCACCGATCACGCGGCCGAGGCGGTCACCGGTTTCTTCACCAAATTCGGGGACGGCGGCGTCGACATCACCCCGCTGAGCGGCCTCACCAAGCGCCAAGGCGCGGCATTGCTGCAGGAACTCGGCGCACCGTCGAGTATCTGGTCCAAGGTGCCGACCGCCGATCTCGAGGACGACCGCCCGGCGCTGCCCGATGAGGAGGCGCTCGGCCTGCGCTACAGCGAGATCGATGACTATCTGGAGGGCAATGACGTCACGGCCGAGGTCGCCCAGAAGCTCGAGACGATATTCCTGAACACCCGCCACAAGCGCACCGTCCCCGTCACGCCGTTCGACACCTGGTGGCGCTGACCATTTCGGCTCTCTCGACGCGACCTCTGATCCGGTCCGGCGAATTGCATCGGCGCAGATGCTGACCCGCCGGACCAGCACCCCTGACGCCGTGCACGGCGTCAGCCGCCCGCGAAGGGTGGGAGGACGTCGACGCGCGGCGTGAGCGCGACCGACGGGTCGCGGGTGAGTTCATCGCCGACGAGGTAGGCGCAGACGGCGAGCATCTTGTCGAGGTCGGGACCGTATGACTCGGCGAGGGTGGTGCGCAGGTCGGCGACGGTGGCATGGGCCGGGAAGTCCAGAATTTCCCGGTCCTTGCCGACGGCGTCGGCAATCGCGGCGAAGTAGCGGATCTCAACCACCGATAGCTCCCATCGTGCGTTCCGGCGGGACGAAATCCTCGGCATCAATCCCGTGTCCCGCCCATTTGTTCCACATGGCGCCGCGCCAGATGGTGGCGATCTCATCGTCGTCGGCACCTGTGCGCAGAGCCCGGCGCACATCGAATTCCTGATCGCTGAACAGGCACGACCGCAGCATGCCGTCGGCGGTGAGCCGGGTCCGGTCGCAGGCATCGCAGAACTTGCGGGTCACCGTCGCGATGATGCCGACCATGGCCGGGCCGCCGTCGATGAGCCATTTCTCCGCCGGGGCCGCGGGATCCGACCGGCCGACCTCGGTGAGTGTGAACCTGGTACCGAGCACGGCGAGCAACTCGGCCGCGGTCACCATGTTGGCGCGGGCCCATTCGTGATCGGCGTCCAGCGGCATCTCCTCGATGAACCGCAGTTCACAGCCCTCGTCCAGACACCAGCGCAGCAGATCCGGCGCACCGGCGAGGGTGTCGCGCATCAGTACGGCATTGATCTTGATCGGCGCCAGCCCGGCGTCCCTGGCCGCGCGGATGCCCGCGAAGACCGAGTCGAGCCGGTCACGGCGGGTCAGGCGGGCGAAGCCGAGCCGATCCACCGTATCCAGCGAGATGTTCACCCGGCTCAGGCCGGCGGCCGCGAGACCGCGGGCCCGATGGGCGAGTCCGACAGCATTGGTCGTCATGGACAGCGGAACCTCGGGGACCAGCTCGTGGCAGCCCGCGATGATCCGCTCCAGCTCGCGGCGCAGCAGTGGCTCACCGCCGGTGAACCTGACCTCGCGCACCCCCAATTCCCGCACCGCGAGTGCGACGAGCCGCACAATCTCCTCTACCGTCAGCAGTTCGTCCTGCGGGATCGCGGGCAGGCCCTCCGCGGGCATGCAGTAGGTACATCGCAGCGAACACTTTTCGGTGATCGATATGCGCAGGTCGCGTGCGGTGCGCCCGAATCGATCAACCAGGTACGGCGTGTCGGGCCGTCCATCGAGCGAGGGCGGCCTGGACCGCACAGCGGGAATCCCCATCTCGACCAGCGTCACAAGTCCATTATGACCGGTCCGCGCGCTGTGCCCATGGTCGGACCGCACCATCCTGAGTTCACAAACTCCGAGTTCAGCGGGTGAGCGTTCGTGCGATACGACAAGCGAACCCGCTACCGTTCGGCGATTAGGCTGACCGTATGACCTCGCGTGCCGACACCTCCGGTGGCCACCGACCCAGCCCGCCGGCCACCGCCCGGTCCGTCGACGCTCACCGGGAAACCATCGAGGCGCTGCTGCGCCCGCTGGCCGCTCGCGCGATCGAATCCGTCGCGGTGCCCGCCGCGCTGGGCCGACAGCTGGCCGACGATATCCACGCGCCGGTCGACCTGCCGGTGTTCCGCAACTCCGCGATGGACGGATATGCGGTGCGCGCCGAATCGGTGGTGGTCACTCCGGTGACGTTGCCACTCGTCGGTGTGGTCGCGGCGGGCGCGGCCGGACAGACGCCATTGCCGCGTGGCGCCGCGATGAAGGTGATGACCGGTGCGCCGATTCCGCCCGGCGCCGATTGTGTGGTGCCGGTAGAAGATGTACACAGCGATGACGCGACGGTGACCATCGAGCGGGGACGCACCGCGGGTGAGTTCGTCCGCGAACCGGGTACCGATGTGCGCTCCGGCGATCTACTGACCCGCGCGGGCACCATGCTGGCGCCCCGCCACATTGCCGCAATTGCAGCGGTCGGTCTGCCGAATGTGCCGGTATTCCAACCGATTCGGGCGGCGGTCATCACCACCGGTGACGAATTGGTTGCCGCCGGAACAGCATTGCGTCCCGGCCAGATCTACAACTCCAACGGTATCGCCCTCGCCGCCGCCCTCAGCGCCAACGGTGTCGACGTGGTGTCGGTGGAGCACAGTACCGACGATCCGGCGAAGTTCCGCGCACTGCTTTCCGCCGCAACGAAATCCGCCGATATCGTCTTTACCTCCGGCGGGGTATCCAAGGGCGACTTCGAGGTGGTCAAGGACGTATTACAACCGCTGGGCGGCGAATTCGGCTCGGTCGCGGTGCAACCCGGTGGGCCGCAAGGACTTACCCTTGTCGATGGAGTTCCGGTGCTGAGTTTTCCTGGAAATCCGGTCAGCACCATGGTGTCCTTCGAGATATTCGCGCGGCCCATGCTGCGCCGTATCGCGGGCCTGCCCGAAGTGGAGAGCTACGAGGTGGCACTGCGCAATGCGGTGCGCTCGCCGAAGGGACGGCGCCAATTTCTGCGCGGACAGTTGGTGCGCGATGACTCCGCGGCGCCCGGATTGCATCGCAGGCCGACCGCCGTCGAGGTCATCTCCGGACCCGGTTCGCATCTCATCGCGGGCATGGCCTGGGCGGATGTATTGGTCGATGTGCCCGCAGAGGTCACCTCGCTGGCGGTCGGCGCAGCTGTGCGAGTGTGGTCACTATGAGTGAGTTGTCCCATGTCGACCGGGAAGGTCGCGCCCGCATGGTCGATGTGAGCGCGAAGTCCGACACCACTCGGATCGCGGTCGCGGCCGGTGAGCTGCGGACCACCGCGGAGGTGGTCGCGCTGGTCCGGGCCGACGATATGCCGAAGGCCGATGTGCTCTCGACCGCGCGGATCGCCGGAATCGCGGGTGCGAAGAAGACCTCGGAACTCATTCCGCTATGCCATCAGCTGGCCCTGTCCTCGGTAAAGGTCGAATTCGGGTTCACCGAGGACACCATCACGATCGAGGCGAGCGCGAAAACCAAGGGCCCCACCGGCGTCGAGATGGAGGCACTGACCGCGGTCGCGGTCGCCGGACTCACCCTGCACGATATGGTCAAGGCGGTCGACCCGGCCGCGACGCTCAACGGCGTGCGGCTGCTTACCAAAGAGGGTGGCAAGCACGGACATTGGGAGCGGCCTGCGGAGCAGGAACCCGTGGACATTCCCACGCTCGCCGACGAACCGGAGCCCGCCACGGAAGATAATGTGCCGGAGCCGATCTCGGATGCCGATGAGCGCACTGCCGTCGTGCTGGTCGCCTCCACCGGCGCAGCGGTCGGCACCCGCGCGGACACGACCGGTCCGGTACTCGCGGATTGGCTTGGCGGACTTGGCTTCTCGGTGCGCGGCCCACTGATCTACGCCGACGCCGAGATCGATATCGGCTTGGCCGATGCCCTGCGGTTCGAACCGTCGCTGGTGATCAGTACCGGCGGCACCGGCGCGTCGCCCACCGATGCAACACCCGAGGCGACGCTGGCGGTACTGGATCGTGAATTGCCCGGCGTCGCCGAAGCGATTCGGCAGCGCGGCACCGCGAAATTCCCGTTGGCAGCGCTCAGTCGCGGTGTGGCGGGACTGGCGGGCCGATCGGTGGTGGTGAATCTGCCCGGCTCCCCCGGTGGGGTCAAAGACGGTATGGCGGTGCTCGAGCCGCTGCTGGATCATCTGCTCGCGCAAGTAGCCGGAGGCGGCAACCATGACAACAAGTGAATTCGCGGCCGTACGCCTGGCCGGTATCAGCGAGCAACCGCTGGATCCGGCGGTGGTCGAGGCGGCGGTGACCGGGCCGGAGCACGGCGCCGTCGTGGTCTTCACCGGCAAAGTGCGCAATCACGATGGCGGACAAGCGGTTTCCGCCCTGGAATATTCGGCGCATCCGGAAGCCGAGCGGTTTCTGCGAAATTGCTGCACCGAACTGGCCGAGCAATCCGGACTCCCGGTCGCGGCCGTGCACCGGATCGGGCAGCTGACCGTCGGTGATCTGGCGATCGTCGTCGCGGTCGCCGCACCGCACCGCAGCGCAGCCTTCAGCACCTGTGCGGAATTGGTGGATCGGATCAAACACGAAGTTCCGATCTGGAAGCGCCAGCTCTTCGCCGACGGGTTGTCGGAATGGGTGAACGCCTGCGGGTAAAGGCCCACTGCCGGTGAATAGCCACGTCGTGAACTCCTGCGGTTATTGCCCGCAACACGCTGTGACGCGAAATTGCTGACGATTCAATAGGCGCGGGATAGCGTTCTCCCGCACAAGATCCGCCGATCCGCGCTCAGAGGGGCGCGGTTGGAATTAGCGGGGCGCGCAATGCTCGCCTTGCGCAGGCGAGTGCGGATGGCGCCGAGCTGAGCCCAACGCGCCGAGCCGAACTGCTCGGATATCCGGATGTGGGCTCGATGCGGCGGGCGGCCCGCCGTCGGTCCATGACCCAGCTCATGGACCGATCGGACCTACCGGCCTGATCCGCCGTATCCCCACGCACCGCACCCCGTCCCGCCGGGTCCGGTCAGACCCTCAGGAAGGTCGCCACGATCCGCCAGAAGGTCGCATCCTCGATGGCGCGAAAATCCCAGCTGTCGGCTATGTCTCGGGATGCGGCGACGATGGCGGGCACATCGAAATCGTCACGGGTCGCGGTGCCCTTGGCCTCCAGCGCGGCGACCACGTACGCGGTGGCAGTCTCCCAGGTCTCTGACACGGAACTCTCCAATCGGTCGTAGAGAAAAATACGGTCGATCACGGTTCTTGGGCCGAACCGACACCGCACGCGCCGGGTTCGCTCCGTTGCGCACATGCCGCGCACGGCGGGCCATCTGTCATTTCTATGTCCGCGCGCTCGCCGTGCCAAGTACCGAACCCGCCGGTTTCGAGCAGAACGCGCCAACGTTTCGAGGCGTCAGTGTCGGGTGTAGCGCCAGATGCCGAGCATAGCTTGCTCATCCAGCGGTTCGGCGGAAGTGTGCACCGTATCGTGCAGTCGCGCCAGTGCAGCGTCGGCGGGCAACCCCGCGCCGATCAGCACCAATTGGGTCGTGCGAGATTCGCCGCGCGACCAGGAGTCCGGTTCGAAGACAATGTGGCGACCGACCATATGCAGCACGAACTTCCGGCGTTCGGCCGCAACCCCGAAGGCGGCGAATCCCTTGGCGCGGAACAGGCCGGGCGGCGGATCCTCGAGGAATTCGACCAAGCGGCGCGGATCCAATTCTCTGTCGCTGGTGAAGGACACGCTGGTGTAGTAGTCGTGCAGATGACGATGCTCGGCATGGTCGTCGTGGTCATGGTCGTGGTCGTGCAGCAGTTCGTCGAAGCTCAATTGTTCGGCGACGCGCGGGATTTCCCGCAGCGGCTCGTCGAAAAGCAGGCCGAGGTCGATGCGGCCACGGGTGGTCGCGTACACCGGCACCTGCCCGATCAGGTCGGTGATCTCCTGCCGCAATCCGGCCAACCGCTCCGACACCACCCGATCGGCCTTGTTGAGCACCACCAGATCCGCCAGCCGCAGATGAGTGGCGAGTTCGGGATGACGCTCGCGACTATCCGGGAACTGCTCGGCGTCGACCACCTCGACCAAACCGCCGTAGCGGATGCGCGGATTCTCGCTGCCCACCACCATTCGAATCAGATTGCGTGGTTCGGCCAGCCCACTGGCCTCGACCACGATCACATCGATCTTGGCGCGCGGCTGTGCGAGCCTGCTGAACAGGTCATCGAGTTCGCCGACATCCACCGCACAGCAGACGCACCCATTGCCGAGAGAGACCATCGCATCGACCTGTCCGGCCACCAGCATGGAATCGATATTGATGGCCCCGAAGTCGTTGACCACCACCCCGATCCGCGTGCCCCGATTGTTGCGCAGCAGATGATTGAGCAGCGTCGTTTTCCCGGATCCCAGAAACCCGGCAACGATCAGAACAGGAATCCGCGGGGCCACCGGCTGAGTCTATTGGCTGTGTCTAATTTGCCGCGCCTGCGGCGCGGCGGGTTCGCGGCCCCCTTCGGTCTCGCGTCCGAGCCGTCGAGACTCGCGCCTGCGGCGCATGCGCTTCGACGACTCGGGCTTGCACGAACAGCTCCATCTGACCGCGTCGACCTGGATTGCCGAAC
>NZ_JBFANN010000069.1:0-24351 GCF_040674855.1 Nocardia sp. NPDC049707
AATCATCCGATGCCTCAAACGCTACCTCGCCCGCGAGCTCTACCAACTCATCACCGAACCCACCACTTGACATCCATAGGAGCATCTCGCTCCGTCGTGGTCGTCTAGGCGGGTAGTTCGGCATTGGATGTATGCCCGCCAGCGGCCGAGACTCGTGTCTGCGGCGCATTCGCTTCGACAACTCGGCTGAGTCGATGGCCGCACCTTCGCGCGGACGGAGACGGGCCGCGAACGTCGCATCTAAGACTCGCTCCGTCGTCGTCGCGAGTGGCTTGATCGGTCCTGCCGAGCGCACACCTTGGGTATGGATTCGCTCACCCTTGGAGTGCGCTCACCAGCATTTGGGTAGCTGTCGCCAACCCCTCCCGGCAGCGAGATTGGAAGGGCACCGAGAACCAGACGAAACCTGTGAGGGGATCACAATGAGCACACCGGCCGAATCGCCCGCCGACAACATCGTCCAGCTGCTGCCGCGCCTGCTGAATGCGGCCGCAATCGAGCAGCGTGCGGTCCCCAGCTACTCCGGGACGCTCGCCAACGTCGAGCTGGATCGTTGGGCGAACCGGCTGGCCCGAGTGCTGATCGCCCGTGGCGCCGCTGTTAACGCGCGGATCGCGCTGGCGATCGACCCGCAGATCGAAGCAACAGTCGCCGCATCCGCCGTCGTCAAGCTCGGCGCGACGCCGGCATCGGTTTCCGAGGATGCGACCACCGTCCCCGGTGTCTACCTCGGCATCACCACCAAGGCCCGCCGTCCCGAACTCAGCGACGCCATCGACTGGCTGCTTCTGGACGACCGCTCGACGCTGCAGCGCTACCTGGTCAGCTCCGACGCCCCGATCACCGATGCCGATCGGCTGACCGAGCGGAAGTCCGCCTGACCTGCTGTTCAGCCTGCGCGCCCGAACCTGCGGAGTTCGGGCGCGCTGCGGTGCCGTATGCCGGCCTGGAGGCGGCAGCGCCGCGAAACCACAAGGACGCCACCGATCGAACACAGTGTTGTCAATACGCCTTCGGTCGGCTCGGCGCCGATCCAAAATGAACTTGCTACTACGCGACGGTCGGGACCAGCGGTGCACAACCGCGTCAGACGTCAGAACACAGGTGTGCTTATGCAACAGCCATCATCCTCGAACAAAAAAGTCGGCACCGCAGCGCCCGATAGCGCGTTCCCGCTGTCGGCAGCCCAGCGCGGCATCTGGTTCGCCCAGCACATCGCTGGCGATACGCCTATCTCGATCGCACAGTACGTCGAACTGATCGGCGAACTCGATCTCGACGCGCTCGCCGCGGCCTCCCGGCAAGCCGGGCGCGAATTCGGGACCGGATACGTCCGGCTACTCGATATCGATGGTCAGCCGTACCAGCTCGTCGACACCACCTTTGTCGACCAACTCGCCCGCATCGACCTGCGCGATAAGCCCGATCCCGAGGCGGCGGCACATGCCTGGATGCGCGCGGAGTACTCCGCGCCGCTGGATCTGATGCACGACCGATTGGTCGCGGTGGCCATGCTGCGGCTGGCCGATGACCGCTGGTTCTGGTACTCGCGCATGCACCACATCGTGCTGGACGGTATGGGTGCGCTCGCACTGGTACAACGCACCGGCGAGATCTACAACGCCGCCATCGCGGGCCGCGAGGCGCCGCCCGCCAAGGCCGAACCACTGCAGAAGATCGTCGACGCCGATCTGGCCTATCGCGGCTCGGACCGATTCGACGCCGACCGCGAGTACTGGCGCGAGCATCTGGCCGGGATGGCCGATCCGGTCAATCTCGCGGGTCGCGAGGCCGATGTCGATGCGCCTCCGAGCCGAGTCTCGGGCGCACTGCCCGCCGCGACGGCCGAATTGCTCGATACCGTGGCGAAGGCGGCGGGCTCGAACGCCGCGCCGACCATCGTCGCCGCCTTCGGCGCCTATCTCGCCGCGATGACGGGTGCGCCCGAAGTGGTGCTGAGCCTTCCGGTTTCGGGACGCACCACGGCGGCGCTGCGCCGCTCGGGCGGCATGGTCGCCAATGTCGTTCCGATGCGGGTGAAGTTGTCACCGGCCACCACGGTCGGTGACGTGATCCGCGCCGCGCAGAGCGAGCTGACCGGGGCGCTGCGTAGACAGCGTTACCGGCAGGAGGACATCGTCCGTGATCTCGGCTGGTCTATGGACGAGACGTCGTCGTTCGGTCCGGCGGTCAATTTGATGATGGTGGACACCAGGATTCAGCTCGGCTCGGTCACCGGACGACTGCACGTGCTGACATCCGGGTTGATCGATGACGTGTTTTTCAATTTGTATCCGGGCGTGGGCGGCGAGAGCACCCACATCGATCTACAGGGCAACGGGAACCTGTACAGCACCGATGAATTGGCGGCACACCATGCCCGTTTCTCGAGGTTCCTGCACGCGTTCCTGGCCGCCGGACCGGATGCGCCGCTGTCGACCGTCCAGGTCGTCTCCCCGGAGGAGCAGGATCGGCTGGTGCCCGCGCGCGGACCCGAGGCTGTCGCACCGCGCACCCTCCCCGAAATCATCGCGGCCGGTGCCGCACTCGACCCGGAGGCGGTGGCGCTGCGCAGCGGCGACACCAGCATGACCTACCGTCAGGTCGACGAGTACACCAACCGCCTGGCCCGCGTGCTGATCGCGGCGGGCGCCGGACCGGAACACACCGTGGCGATGTCGATTCCGCGTTCGGCCGAATCCGTCCTCGCCACGCTCGCGGTGGCGAAATCCGGTGCGGCGTTCGTCCCCATCGACCCGACCTATCCCGCCGACCGGATCGAACATATGGTCGGCGACAGCGGTGTCGTCGCGGGCCTGACGGTGCACCCATCGCGAAAGTCCTTGCCGGACCGGGTGAATTGGCTGTTGCTCGACGATGACGCGACGGCCGAAACGGTGGACGCGCAGGATTCGGCGGCGATCACCGACGCGCAACGCCGCGGGCCGGTACACCTGGATCAGATCGCCTACATCATCTACACCTCTGGATCCACCGGACTACCCAAGGGTGTGCTGGTATCGCACCGCGGCCTGGCGAATTTGGTCACCGGTTCCGGTGCCGGATTCGGTGTCACCGCCGATTCGGTAGTGGCACACGCGGTTTCGCCGAGTTTCGATATTTCCGTCGAGGAGATCCTGGTCACCCTGGCGGCGGGCGCGACGCTCGCCGTCGTGCCGCCGGCGGCGTATGCGGGCGAGGAGATGGCCGAAGTTCTGCGCGCGCACCGGGTCACCCATCTCAATGTCACCCCGACAGTAGTGGGCTCGCTGGACCCGGCGACGCTGCCGGATCTGCACACGGTCGTCGTCGGCGGTGACGCATGTCCGCCGGAGCTGGTGACCACCTGGTCCGGACGAACGCTGTTGAACGGCTATGGGCCCACCGAAACCACCGTCACGGTGACCTCGAGCGGGCCACTGCGCCCCGGCGGGCCGGTAACCATCGGCAGCATCGTGCTCGGAGTCACCGCTGTCGTACTCGACCCGTGGTTGCGGCCGGTGGCCCGCGGCGCGGTCGGTGAGCTGTATCTGGCCGGCGCGGGCGTCGCGCGCGGCTATCACCAGCGCAACGGGCTGACCGCCAGCCGTTTCGTCGCCAACCCGTATGCGCCGGGTGAGCGGATGTACCGCACCGGCGATCTCGTGCGGTGGACCGCAGAGGACGAACTGGAGTACCAGGGCCGCAGCGACTTCCAGGTCAAGGTGCGCGGGTTCCGCATCGAACTCGGCGAGATCGATGCCGCGCTGCAACGGCATCCGGACGTCGACTTCGCACTCACCATCGGCACCGAGACCCCCACCGGAGCGACCGCGCTGGTGGCATACGTTCTCGGCAAGCCCAGCACCGAGATTCACCCCGCGGCGCTGAAAGCCGCTGCCGGTGAGACGCTTCCGGCCTATATGGTCCCCTCGGTCATCATGGTGCTCGACAGCATTCCGCTGACACCGCTCGGCAAGGTGGACCGCAGGGCCCTGCCCGCACCGGATTTCAGTGTCCGGGCGGTTGCAAGCCGGGCGCCGTCGACGCCGCGCGAAGCGGCACTGGCCGACTTGTTCGCCGATGTCCTCGGACTCGATACGGTCGGTGTCGACGACAGTTTCTTCGCACTCGGCGGTGACAGTATCGTCTCCATCCAGCTGGTCTCACGCGCGAAGGCCGCCGGGATCGGCTTCAGCGCACGAGATGTGTTCGAGCGCAAGACCGTTGCCGCACTGGCCGCGATCGCGACGGACGTGCGCGCGCAGACGGTCACCGAACTGCCCGGCGGCGGGGTCGGCGCCGTGCAGCTCACACCGATCGTGCACGCCATGGTGGAGCAGGGACCGACCTGGAACCGCTTCGGTCAGGCCGTCTTGATCGG
Source organism: Nocardia sp. NPDC049707 (assembly GCF_040674855.1). Taxonomy (NCBI): domain Bacteria; kingdom Bacillati; phylum Actinomycetota; class Actinomycetes; order Mycobacteriales; family Nocardiaceae; genus Nocardia; species Nocardia sp. NPDC049707. Next base: position 4,364 of record NZ_JBFANN010000069.1, read on the forward strand.
TCTCCCGGAGGGTTTCGGCCGCGACCAGCTCAGCGCCGCAGTCCAAGCGCTGATCGACCATCACGATGTGCTTCGCTCCACACTGCGGCACACCGAGCGAGGCTGGGAGTGGATTGTCGCCGAGCGTGATTCGATAACTGCCGATGACCTGATCCAGGTAGTCGCGGCGGACGCGAACGCCGACGACAGCTACGAGCGCGAATTACGACAGGCGGCGGATCTGCTCGATCCCGAAGCGGGTGTCGTCGCGCGCTTCGTCCTGATCGAGCGGCCGGGGGCCGATCCACTGTGCTGGCTGGTGCTGCACCATCTGGTGACCGACGGCGTCTCCTGGCGAATCCTGCTGCCGGACCTGGCGATCGCGGCCGCGGGCGGCGCACTCGTGCCCGTCGGCACCTCCTTCCGGCGGTGGGCATACGGTCAAACGGAACAGGCGCCCGAACGGATGGCCGAACTGCCACTGTGGCAACAGATGCTGGCCACCCCGGATCCGGTCATCGGCTCGGCGGCACTGGATCCCGCGGTCGATGTCGTGGCCACCATGGGCCGGTGCCGGACCACCGTCGACCCGGATATCGCCAACACCGCACTGACCACGCTGCCCGACCAATTCCATTGCGGCCCAGACGATGTGCTGCTCACCGGACTCGCCATGGCGGTGCGCCGCTGGCGCGATCGCACTACCGCGCTGCTCACCATGGAAGGCCACGGCCGCTCGGAGACGCTCGTGCGCGGCGCGGATATCGCCCATACGGTCGGCTGGTTCACCAGCATCTATCCGGTGGCTATCGATGTGACCGGCATCGATCTCGACGACGCGTTCGCCGGCGGCGGCGCGGCGGGCACCGCGATCAAGACGGTCAAGGAACAGCTGCGCGCGGTGCCGGATAAGGGCATCGGCTACGGCATGCTGCGCTATCAGCATCCGGAGTCCGCCGCGGCCCTCGCGGACGCGCCGATCCCGCAGCTCAGCTTCAACTATCTCGGCCGTGCGCTCACCGGCGGGCACGCGGGAGCATGGCTGCCACAGCGTTTCGCGGCGACGCACAACGAGTCGGCGCCGCTGGCCGCGGTCGTCGATATCAATGCCGTGCTCACCGATGTCGGTCTGGAGGTCACCTGGGCCTACGCCTCACGGCTGCTCGACGAGGCGGATGTCGGTCAACTCGCCGAGCTGTGGTCGCAGGCGCTGCGGGCGCTCGCGGCGCATGCCGGCACACCGGGCGCGGGCAGTCGCACCCCGTCCGACTTCGAAATCGTCCCGGTGCGGCAACAGCAGATCGACAGCTGGGAACGCGCCTACCCCAGTCTTGTCGACGTCTGGCCGCTTTCGCCGCTGCAGTACGGTCTGCTCTTCCACGCCCGCTACGACACCGATACCGCCGACGGCTACACCGTCCAATCACTGCTCACCCTGGCGGGCACCGTCGATGCCGCCCGCTTGCGCAATGCGGCGCTGGCCTTGCTGGAGCGGCACGAGAACCTGCGCGTCGCCTTCGTCGAAACCGACGACGGTCCGCGCCAGCTCGTCCTCGCCGATGCCGAAATCCGCTGGCATGATATCGATCTCACCGATCTCACCGATATCGCCGACCTCGACGAACGCGACCGCGAACTCGACCGCCTCATCGCCCTCGATGCCCGCACCCGATTCGAACTCGACCGTCCCCCGCTGATCCGCTTCACCCTCATCCGCACCGGGACTGATATCTATCGGCTTGTCATGACCAATCACCACTTGGTGCTGGACGGTTGGTCGACGCCGCTGCTGGTCCGCGAGCTGCTGACGCTCTACGTCACGAGGGGCGACACCTCCGTACTGCCGCCCGCGCACTCGTACCGGGAGTTCCTGGCGTGGCTCGATGAGCAGGACAACGAGGCCGCGCTCGCGGCCTGGACGCAGTCGCTGGCCGGCGTGGATACGCCGACGCGCGCGGTCCCGTCGCTGGCCGGGATCGAATCGACCGAGGCCGGAATGATCACGCACGACCTGACCCGCGCGACAGTCGAGCGGCTGGAGACCACCGCACGCGAATCCGGCGCGACGGTTAATACGATGGTCCAGGCCGCATGGGCAATGCTGCTCGCCATGTCGACCGGGCGCACGGATGTGGTGTTCGGCGGCACCGTATCCGGTAGGCCACCGGAGCTGCCCGGTGTCGAAGAGATGGTCGGGCTGTTCATCAATACGCTCCCGGTACGGGTCCAGCTCGATCCCGCGGAGAAGGTCGCCGACCTACTGACCCGCATCCAGGCCGAGCAGGCGCGCCTGCTGGACCACCAGCATGTGGGGCTGGCCGCCATCCACCGGGCCGTCGGCCTCGCCGAACTCTTCGACACGCTCACCGTATTCGAGTCGTATCCGATCGACCGGGAGGCGTTGTCGCAGGCACTCGATATTGCGGGTATGCGGGTGCTCGATGTCGAGGGCACCGACGCGACGCCGTACCCGTTGGGCCTCATGGTCATTCCGCTGCGCGGCGAAGATGGGCACGACACGCTGCGCATCAACCTGAAATTCATGGCCGACCAGCTCGATCGCACGGCGGCACAACCACTGCTCGATCGCTTCGTCCGGCTACTGACCCAACTCGCCGACAACCCGAATGCCCTGGTCTGCCAACTGCAACACTGCGACGACGTCGAACTGGCCACCCTGCTGCCGGTGCGCGGCGCGGAATCGGTTCCACCGCAGACACTTCCGGACATCCTGTCGGCGGGCGCGCACATCGATCCCGACGCCATCGCGATCACCGCGGGCGATCTCACCATGAGCTATGGCGAACTCGACGCCTGGTCCAACCGCTTCGCCCGGGTACTGCTCGGCCGCGGTGTCGGTCGCGAGATCTTCGTCATACTCGCGCTCACCCGATCACTGGAATCCGTGGTGGCCGTCTGGGCGCTCGCCAAGACCGGTGCGGCCTTCCTACCGCTGGATCCGAGCTATCCGGTAGAGCGGATCGAGCACATGCTCACCGATTCGAAGGCACCGATCGGAGTGACCGTCACGGCGACCGGTGAGACACTGCCCGGCACCATCGACTGGCTGCTGCTCGACGACCTGAACACGATTCGACGGGTCATGCTCGTCTCCGACGCACCCATCACCGACGAAGAGCGCGGCGGCCCCATCAATATCGACCAGACCGCCTACCTGATCTACACCTCGGGCTCCACCGGTAAGCCCAAGGCGGTCCTGGTCAGCCATCGCGGCATCGCGAATGTGGCCACCGCAGAACGAGAGGCCCTCGAACTCGATCCCTCCATCAGTTCGCTACAGGTCGCTTCGCCGAGTTTCGACGCATCGGTCTACGAGCTGCTGATAGCGCATTCGACGGGTGGCCGTTTGGTGGTATCACCACCGGATGTCTACGGCGGCAGCGATCTCGAACATCTGCTGCGTGCCGAGCGGATCACCCACGCCATGATCACGCCGTCGGCGCTGGCCACGATGGAACCGACCGACCTGGCCGACCTGCGGGTGCTCGGGGTCGGGGGCGAGGCCGTCTCACCCGAACTGATCGACCGCTGGGCGGTCGGGCGGCGGATGGTTAATCTATACGGCCCCACCGAATTCAGCATCTGCGCCACCAGCCCCGCCGAACTGCTGCCGGGGCGACCGGTCAGCATCGGCGGGCCGATCCGCGGCGCGTCGAATCTGGTGCTCGATACCTGGCTGCGCCCGGTGCCGGTGGGCATCGCGGGTGAGCTGTACCTGGCCGGTCCGGCGCTGGCACGCGGTTACTTCAATCGGTTCGAGATGACCGCGGCGCGCTTCATCGCGAATCCGTATGGCGCGACCGGGGAAAGGATGTATCGCACCGGCGATATGGTCCGATGGGTCATCGGATCCGACGGCGCGCTCGAACTGGAGTACTTGGGCCGCAGCGACTTCCAGGTCAAGATCCGCGGGTTGCGCATCGAACTCGGCGAGATCGACGCCGTACTCTCCCGTGATGCGCAGGTCGAATACGCGGTGACCATCGGCCAGCCGGGACCGGCTGGCGCGACCGTGCTCGTCTCCTATGTGCTCCCCACCGCGGGCACCGAATTGGACGCCGAGCGGCTGCGTGACAAGGTGGCGGCCGAACTGCCGGGTTATATGGTGCCCAGCCATCTCGTCGTGCTGGACGAGATCCCGATCACCCCGGTCGGCAAGCTGGATCGCAAAGCCCTTCCGGTGCCGGACTTCTCGGTCGCGCAACGGTCGTATCTCGCCCCGCGCACATCCGTCGAGCAGGCCGTCGCCGCGGTCTTCGGCGATGTACTCGGCAGTGAACAGGTCAGCGTCGACCAGTCGTTCTTCGAACTCGGCGGCAACTCGCTCAGCGCCACGAGGGTTGTCGCACGGATCAATTCGACCCTCGGCTCGACCATCGCGCTGCGCGATCTGTTCGATGCGCCCACCGTCGCGCAACTGTCCGCGCGGGCGCTCCCGGCCACCGACGGCAAACCAGGCCGGTTCGCCCTCGCACCACGAATCAGGCCGGACCGAATTCCCTTGTCCCCGGCCCAGCAACGCATGTGGGTGCTCAATCGGCTGGATCCGACGTCATCGGCGTACAACATCGCGGTCGCGCTGCGGCTCACCGGCCACCTGGATATCGACGCGATGCGCCGGGCGATGGCCGATGTGATCGGCAGGCACGAGAGTCTGCGCACGCTGTATCCCGTCGACGCCGAGGGACCACGCCAGGTGGTCGTCGGCACGGAGGTGGCCGCGCCGCCCATGCCGGTGCTCGATACCGAAGACGGCGCACGGCTGCGCGCTCGGATCAATGAACTCGCTGGTACCGGATTCGATCTCGCCATCGAGCCGCCGGTACGGGTCGGGTTGTTCCGGGTCGTGGATCCGAGTCGTTCCGCCAGCGATGTGCCGGGGGCGGCGGAGCACTCCGCCGGCATCGCACCGGTCAGCGCGAGCCCGTCCGCTGGCGTCCCAGTGGTGTCGTCGGGTCTCGCCTCGGGCCTGGCTCCGGTGTCGTCGAGCTACACCGCGACGGTCTCGGATTCCATCGGTGCCGTACCGGCCGACGTGCACGTCGTCGTGCTCGTCGTACACCACATCAGCGCCGATGGCGCATCGATGGCGCCGCTGGCGGCCGATCTGGTCGCCGCCTATTCCGAGCGGGCCCGCGGGATCGAGACCGCCAGAAGGCCGCTCGAGGTGCAATACGCCGACTTCGCCCTCTGGCATCGGGAACTGCTCGGCAGCGAGTCCGATCCGGAATCGCTGGCGGCACAACAGATCCGGTATTGGACCGACACCCTCGCCGGTGCGCCGGATCTGCTGGAGCTGCCCACGGACCGCCCGCGCCCCGCCGTGCAATCGATGCGCAGCGCCGACCTCGATTTCACCCTCGACGCGTCATTGCACCGCGGCATTGTCGAATTCGCGGCCGCGAACAATGTCAGCGTCTTCATGGTCGTACACGCCGCGCTCGCGGTACTGCTCGCGCGGCTCGGCGGCACCGGGGACGTAGTGATCGGAACGCCGGTCGCCGGTCGCGGTGCCGAGGCACTCGACGAACTCGTCGGCATGTTCGTCAATACGCTCGCGCTGCGCACCCCGGTCGATCCGGGGACCGGGTTCCGCCAGTTCCTGGCCACCGTGCGGGCTGCGGATCTGGATGCGTTCGGCAGTACCGATGTGCCCTTCGAGCGACTCGTCCAGGTACTCAACCCCACCCGATCGACCGCACACCACCCGATATTCCAGGTGTCGCTGTCACTGCAGAACTTCGTCGAACCGGTCCTGGAACTGCCCGGATTGCGATTCGAGGTAGCGGATTTCGATCGCGCTGCTTCACAGTTCGACCTGACGCTCGATTTGCGCGAGCGCTTCGGCGCCGAGGGCCCGGACGGTGTCGAGGGCGTAGTGACCTATGCGACAGATCTTTTCGACGCGAGCACGATGGCGACCTTCGTCGCGCGGTGGCATCGCGTACTCGCCGCGGTCGTCTCGGATATCGATGTGCGTCTCGCCGATATCAATATCCTCGACGAATCCGAACGCACACAGCTGGTTCCGGTACGTGGCCCGCAGACCACGGGGACGACGACACTGGCCGAGGCACTCGCCGCATCCGCCACGTCGTACCCGGACCGCCCCGCAGTGGTCGCCGACGGCCGAACGACGACCTACCGGGAACTCGATGCCCAGTCGAATCAGCTGGCCCGGCTTCTTCTCGAATCGGATATCGGACCGGAAACCGTAGTGGCGCTCGGTCTTCCGCGCTCCGCCGAACTGCTCACCGGCATATGGGCCGCCGCGAAGGTCGGCGCGGCCTTCCTGCCGGTCGATCCGAAGCATCCGGTGGACCGCATCGATCACATGCTCACCGATTCCGGTGCGCGGGTCGGGCTCACCCTCACCACCTATCGGCCACTGCTGCCCGACAGCACCGAATGGCTCATCCTCGACGACACCGCATTCAGCGCCCTCCAGCAGGCAGCGAGCGATACCGCCCTCGCACCGAATTCGATCCATCCCGACCATCCGGCCTGGATGATCTACACCTCGGGGTCGACCGGAACACCGAAGGGGGTCTCGGTCTCACATCGCGGTATCGCCGATCTCATTGCCGCACAACGGGAATCGCTCGGCATCGACGCGAACTCCCGGGTATTGCAGGTGGCCTCACCGAGCTTCGACGCATCGGTATTCGAGGCAGTGATGGCTTTCGGGTCCGGTGGCGCGGCGGTGGTCACACCGCCCGAAATCTTCGGTGGCAGCGCACTCGCCGAACTGATCGCCGCCGAACAGGTCACGCATATGGTGATCACTCCATCGGCCTTGGCCACGATCGATCCCACCGAGATTTCGAGTGTACGGATGCTCGCGGTGGCGGGCGAGGCAGTCGGTGCCGAACTCGTCGAGCGCTGGTGCACCGACCGGACCATGGTGAACCTGTACGGTCCGACCGAATTCACCATCTGGGCAACGGGTTCCGCACCACTCGTCGCCGACACACCGGTCACCATCGGTGCGCCCATTCGCGGTGCCGCCGTTTTGGTCCTCGATGATCGGCTGCGCCCGGTGCCCATCGGCGTCGCGGGCGAGTTGTACCTCGCCGGACCCGCTCTGGCCCGCTGCTATCACGCCCGGCCGAGCCTGACCGCGTCGCGGTTCATCGCCAACCCCTTCGGTGAGCCCGGCGAACTCATGTACCGCACCGGCGACCTGGTGCGCTGGACCCGCGCCAGGGGGCAGGCCCTGGAGCTGGAGTACATCGGCCGCACCGACTTCCAGGTCAAGGTGCGCGGCCAGCGTATCGAACTGGGTGAGATCGACGCGGTACTCGGCCGCGCGGATGGGGTCGATTTCGCCGTGACGCTCGGCGTTCCCGGCCCCACCGGATCGACCGCGCTGGCGGCCTATCTCGTTCGCAAGCCCGGTGTCGAACTCGATATCGCGCGCGTACGCGCGGTCGCCGCCGATGCCCTGCCCGCGTATATGGTGCCCGCCGGCTTCGTCATCCTGGATGCCATCCCGCGCAACGCCGTCGGCAAACTCGACCGAAAGGCCCTGCCGGAACCCGAATTCGTCGTCGAGGAGACCGAATACCGCGCCCCCTCGACCGGGACCGAGCAGATCCTGGCACAGATCTACGCCGAACTTCTCCACCGCGACAGGGTCGGCGTCGAAGATTCGTTCTTCGCGCTCGGCGGCGACAGCATTCTCGCGATCCAGCTGGTATCCCGTGCGAAATTGCGCGGCCTCCAGTGCACGCCGCTGCAACTGTTCGAACATCGCACCGTGGCCGCGCTGGCTGCCGCCGTCGACGCCGGCGAATCGGTCGTCCGGCTCGACGAACTGCCCGGTGGTGGTATCGGTGAACTGCCGCTCACCCCGAATATGCGCTCCCTGGTCGAGCGCGGCGGTAACTTCGATCGCTGCATGCGGGCCGCGGTGCTGGAACTTCCGGTCGGCATCGAACGCGGCCAGCTGGTCGCCACCCTCGCCGCCGTGGTCGACCGGCACGATATGCTGCGCTCGCGGCTGTGGCAGACCGCGGACGGCTGGCACCTACGGATCGACGAGCCCGGATCGGTCGATGTCGACCCGCTGGTGCACCGCATCGAATTCGATGCCGCCGCCGACTCACTCGATCTGCGCGAATATGCCGCAATCGAACTGGATACGGCGGCGGATCGGCTCTCTCCAGCGAATGGCATTGTGCTGCAATGTGTCTGGCTCGATCCGGTCGGCGACGCCGGAGCCAGGACGAGATCGGGTCGATTGTTGGTGCTGGTGCACCAGATCGCCGTCGACACACCCTCGTTGCGAATTCTGGTGCAGGACTTGATCGCCGCTTGGGCACAGGTATCGGTCGGGAATGCACCGGTGCTGGCCGAGACCGGTACGTCGATGCGCCGGTGGTCGTACGCCCTCGTCGAGGATGCGCATACCGACCGCCGTATCGCCGAACTCGACTATTGGCGCGACGTGCTCACCGGTCCCGATCCGCTGGTCGGCTCCCGCGAGCTCGATCCGGCGATCGATCAGGCGCATACACTGCGCACGGTCGAACTCGAGGTCTCCGAGGAAGTAACCGACACGCTGCTCATCACTCTGCCTCGGCTGCTGCACAGCACCGGCACCGATACCTTGGTCGCCACACTGGCCCTGGCGTTGAATCGCTGGCGCGCACGCCACGATGTCGACGAACCAACGGCCCTGCTGCGCCTGATATCCGATGGTCGACCGGGGCATGCGATTCCGGGCGCTGACCTGAGTCGGACTCTGGGCTGGATCACCCCTACCTATCCGGTGCGGTTCGATCTGACCGAGATCGATATCGATGACGCCTGCGCAGGCGGCGTCGCCATGGGTACGGCACTGCGAGCGATCAAACATCAGCTGCTGGCCGTGCCGGACCAGGGCATCGGATTCGGTGCGCTGCGTTATCTCAACGACACTGTGGCAGAACAGCTTCCGTCTCGGCTACCCGGCCGGATCGGCTTCGAATACCTGGGTCGGCGCTCGGCCGACGACATTCCGGCCGGACTCGAAGGGCTCGGCTGGTCGCCCACCGACGAATTCGGTGAGCTGCGCGCCGACGAGCACCCCGATGTCCCGGTCACATCCGCGATCGACGTGACCGCGGTCGTCATCGACGATCGGTTGCACGCGAATCTCCGCTTCCCCGAAACGCTCCTGGACCGTGCCGAGGTCGCCGAGCTGGCGACTGTGTGGTCCGATGCGCTCACTGCGGCAGCCGATTTCGCGCAGACCCCTGCGGCGCAGCAGGCCGCCGCGGACGAAACGGCCGCCCTGGCGGCTCAGGCAGCGATACGCGAAACCGCCACCGCGCCAGCCGGACTCGGACTCGGCGTACTCTTGCCGATCCGGCTCGGCGGCACCGAACCCGCGCTGTTCTGCATCCACTCCTCGTCCGGAATGTCGTGGAGCTACCTGGGATTCGCGGAACGGCTGCGACCGGATCGCCCGATCTACGGTCTGCAAGCACCGGATCTCGGTGGCGAACCGTCGGCGCGTTCCATCGAGGAGGCCGCCGACCGGTACATTCGCGAAATCCGCGCCGTTCAGCCGAGCGGGCCGTACCACCTGCTCGGCTGGTCCTTCGGCGGTCTCATCGCACACGCGATTGCGGCGAAACTGCAGGCAGCGGGCGAATCTATCGGCGTTGTCGCGCTCTTGGACAGCGACCACGCCGATATCGATGGCGACACCATCGAACGGCTCTCCGCGGGCGCGTTCGTCAATACCTTCGGCTCGATCTTCGGCATCGACGACGTTCCCGCCGAAGCCACCGCCCACGAAGCGGCCGACCTCATCAAGGCCCGGCTGGGTATGGAAGTCATCGATGCCGAGATCATCGAGCGAATGGCCAATTCCTACAACGCATCCGCGCGCACCCGCACCGGCTACCGCCGCCCGGTCTACCACGGCGACCTGCTCTATTTCAGCGCCACCGTGGACAGCTCCGATATCGTCGGGCCGGACGGCTGGCGGGCCTACGCCTCCGGCCGAGTCGTCAACCACGATATCGATGTCGCCCACAACGACCTGACCTCAGCGCACGCGCTCTCGATCATCGCGCCGGTGCTCGATGAGCATCTCGCGGCGACGCCGACACCGGAGCTTGGCACATGACCTGAATCGCCTGTTCCCCACTGGTAGCGGTCGGCACCGCGCAGTGTCGATGGTTCGCTGGCTGGCGCTCGGTCACAGCTCGTTCCCAGCCGAGGCCCACATACCGCTGAGCCTGCGTCCATAACGTCACGGTCGAAAGCTGACCGCGACCACAGAAGAACGACGCAGTGAGCGCATGGCCCGCGCACCGCAGCGATGGCGACGTACACGAGTACAATCTCGGACTCGCACACGAGATGAAGATGATGTCGCGCCCTGGTCTTCTTCGGCGCCGCCGGGGCGGTAAGAGGAGGGAACGCGAGGCCACCGGCGTGTCCACACCGCCCGATAATGGCCGGAAGCCCAACGGGAAAAGACGCGCCTACCGGCGCAAAGCCGGATAGACGGCGGTCGAGCGTGCACCCATGGTCGATTAGTGCACGCTCGAAGTCAGATTTCTGTCGGTCGGTCGTGCGAAGATCCGCGGTATGCCTCCTCAGCGCACTCCCATCCAGGAAGCGTGGCTGACCCTGGACATCGTGGCATCGCGACTGGACCGCACCGCCTACCGCCGTACCCACATGCCGTGGGTCGAAATGAACCTCCTGGCAACAAAGGTGCGCGAAGCCCGCGAGGTCTTCATGGTGGAGCTGACCGGCGACAACAAACCCCCTGGGTAGTGGCCCGTCGGTGCTGTTGATTCCCGCCGATCAGCACACCGCTGCGCCCGATCCGGTCCCCTTCCGGATCGGGCACACGCGCCACTGTCTTGCGTCAACCTCCTGCAGGATCTTCCTGGTCACAAGGTTGACGCCACGGCTGGCGAGACCACTCACGACCACTCGGTAATGCCGAGTTCCGTACATTCTGAGGGACAGTCAGGGTGTGTCGGCACAATCTCTGTACTCAGGTTAGTGGCGGATCACCTCACCGAGCCGCGGCAGGACGAGTCGTTTCCAACTGCGCTCCGTAGCGTTGCGTACCATCTTCTGTCGACGATCTTCGATGTCGAAACCTGTCTGCGTCAACAGAAGTCGTGTGCCCCGACCCTGCGGCTGCAGCGTCCAGTCGACAATCCACCGGGCGGGATGCTCAGCCTGCGGATACATCCAGCTGTACGTCAACTGCTTGCACGGCCGGGCCGCCAGCACCTCGCAGATAATCTCGTTGATCGATGAGTCCGGGATGGTGAATCGGAAGTGGGTTCCGACCGAGGCGGCGAACCCGGTCGGTCGAAGCAGCCATCGCTCCAGCAGGTCCGGCTCCGTCAACGCGCGCCATACAGCGTCTGGTGGCTGTCGGAAGAAGCTGCCGAGCTCAACTGCGGCGGGATTCAACTGTGGATCAGCAATCACCGGCTCACCACCTCAACGAGGGGCGAGACTGCCCGGCGATGCTCAATTCGCCTGGCCTTCCTTGTGTTTCGCTTCCATTGTCGCGGCGAGTTGCGGCTGCTCGGCCTCCATCTTCTGGACGTAGGCGACCGCATCGCCGACGGTTCGCAGGCTCGCCAGGTCCTCGTCGGGGATCTTCACCTCGTACTTGTCCTCCAACTGCACGGCGATCTCCACCAGTGACAGCGAGTCGATGTCCAGATCGTCGACGAACGACTTCTCGAGCACCACCTCTGCAGCGTCGATGCCGGTCACCTCCTCGACGATCTCCGCGATGCCGGCGACGATTTCTTCCTGCGTGGTAGCCACGAATCACCCTTTCCTCGGTGCACAATCACCTATCCGCATCGGCCGGAGGCCCTGTGCCTCGGTGGGGTCGAGCGGCAGTCCCAGTACGCTAAAAGCTCCAGTGGGGTGGAGGTGCAACAGACTGTGACGGACGACACACAATCCGATGTCCTGGTGAGCATCGGGGAATTGGCGCGCAGCACCGGGCTCGCGGTGCGAACGATCCGGTTCTACTGCGACGAAGGCATTTTGGAATCCCAGCGCAGCGCAGGCGGGCATCGGATGTTCGACGCCGACACCGCCACCGAACGACTGCTATTGCTGCGGCGGTTGCGCGCGCTCGGTCTCGGGCTGAGTTCGATCATCGATGTGCTGCACGGCGAACGGTCGATCGCCGAAGCCATCGCCACCGAAAGTGCGCGACTCGATATCGAATTCAAGTCGCTGGCGTGGCGGCGGGCGTCACTGCGGGCCATTGAGGCAGCTACCCCGACGCAGCGAGCCGAGCGGCTCGCGTTGCTTGCCGCCGCGCAGGATGGTGGCGTCGTGCACGATTGCCTCGTCCAGTTCTGGCGGCGCATCCTCGCACCGATACCCCGGACCGACATCGACATGTGGGTGTACTGGAATGTCCCGGAGCCGCCTGCTGATCCGTCCATCGACGAGGTCGTCGCGTATGCCGAGTTGGCTGCTCTTGTCGCGGATCCCGACATCAATGGTGCCGTACGACAGCAATACTGGCGAAATCAGTCGGAGCTGATCCGCGACCGTCGAGGACTATACATCGACGTAGACGACGTGTTGAGAGACGTGGTGCCACTCGTATCGCAAGGCGTGCGACCGCACGCCGGAAGCGAACTCGATCGGTTCGTCAACGCCCATGCTCGCGCGCGAGGGGAACGTGATTCCCAGCGTTTCCGCGAGCAGTTGCTGATCGACGCAACCGATTCCGACTACCGGATTCACCGTTACTGGGCTCTGACAGAACAGTTCTTCGGAACTCGTGTCACTGTAGGGCCGACCCACGACTGGTTGTACAACGCGCTGGCTCACTCCACCAACCTCGCCGATGCACAGGCACCCCAACCAGCCTTCACTCCCATGAATTCACCACGCTGATCCACGTCACCGACGCCATCCGTCGTACCTGGCCGCGCGCACTCTCATGCCGCCTATCGCGCGTTTCCCAACGGCCACGCGGCCGCACCGTGAGGTTCGACGGTCGGTCGCCGAGTCGCGGGATCCGGACAGGACCCTGCGACCAGCTGTGCCGCCCCCTCACCCCCGGGCTCCTGTCGTCGCGATGCCAGGGACGAACGCAGTTGCCGGTCATCGTGTCACATCGATAGACCACACCGTGCCGATCGCGCACACCACGAATACCGGCACCCTCCGAATAGCGGTGGCGTCAGGACTGCCGGACAGTGCAGAACGCAAATACCTACCGTCCCTCAGTTGAATAGGTAAAGCGGTTGCGGGACAGTCGAACTCCGCCAGCTGGCCGGCCTGCCCGTCGGCATCGAGACCGACGGGCCGAGCGCATAGGAACGCACGATAATGCCGAATACAGGATGGTTGTCCCACCCCATGACTCGGCCATCTTACGGTGGAATGATGAACCGGTGCCTCGCCGGCAGTTCCTGGGTCGAGCACGCACTCAGGGTGAGTTCGGCGGCCCGCTCAGGTTGGCCCTACTTCTCCTGCTGGCCGAGCACCTGCAGAACATCGCTCGGCGCGGCCGCCAGCGCCGCCGGGTCGAGGGAGGCCGCCGTGACGTGCGGGAGGTGGACGATGACGTCGTATGCCTTCAACGCGTTCACCTCGGAGTACCAGGGACCGAATCGCTGCTGGGAGGCGGCCCGGACGGCGTCCGCATCGGCCGGCGACAGCCGCCTGAGGTCGGTCGCGAACGGCCCGTCGCCGCTGGCCTCCATGAGTGCATCGAGGCTGCCGGGATCCGGCGCTCCCAGGTCGGCGAACAGTTTGCCGGTGTAGAAGTCGGCGTCCGTGTTGAGGGTCTGCCCGGTGCCCGTGGTCTGGCCGATGACTACGTAGTCCTCGCCGAGGCGGTCGGCCAGGTGCACTCCGGCCGTCGTCACCGCGGCTACGCCAGGCATATCGAGGGGCTCGCGGGAGATGTGGCCGTTGTGGGCGCCCAGCACGATCCGGCCTTTGCTGCGCAGGATCAACTCGACCGTGTCGGCCATCGCGGCGTCCCTCCTGAGCATCAGCTCGAGCTGGTCACCGCCGATCATCGCGCGGGCGGCCGTGTCGAGGGTGACAGTGAGGCGCATCGCGTGCAGCGCGCGTTCGTAGTCCTCGGCCGAGGTCCGCCGGACGTAGTCGGCCCGGTGCGCCTTCATCCGCTCGAGCAGATCGGACAGGCCGGCGGTCAGTGCATCCTTGGTTTCGGTCGAAAGCTTCCCGAGGGCGGCAACGGTCGCAGGGATCGAGAACGGTGACGGCGCCGCGAAGGCGAGGATCTGCTCCCGGAGCGTGGGGGCCACGTCGAACGCGGGGTCAGCCTCCGCGAGGAATCCGATGACGGCGTCCAGGCCGGGCAGCAGTGACGCGTTCGAACCCGGCAGGTCGATGCCGTAGAAGCCGATCGGCCGCGCGGCGGTCTGGTTGTAGTTCCGCATCCATTCCAGCTGGTCGCGCATCTGGGTCCACAGCCCCATCAGCGAGGAGATGCCGTTGGCCATCACGGTGCCGATTCCGTCGACGTCACCCGCGCCGCCCCGGATCCATTCATCGGTCAGCCGTCCCTCGACGAACCCCGACTCCATCGCATAGGTGCTGAATCCGTGCCGCTCGACCAGGTACCGCAGCAGCCGGTGTCGCAGGAGGTAGGACTCGGCGTTGTAGTGGGCGCTCTCGCCGATGGCCACGACCCGCGCATCGCCGATCACCTCGTCCAGCCAGTCCAGATCATCCAGCGCCGCTGCCGGGTCCAGCGTGCGCAGTGGTCGTATGGCCGCACTGCTCAGCCGTGTCTGCGTGGTGGTGTTCTCGGTCACCGTCTATCCCTCTCCAACGTTTCCAATATTGGAAATGGTACCAGATATGGGATAGTAGGGTGTGGATATGCTCGATCTCCTGCTTCATCCGGTGCGGCTGCGCATCGTCTACGCGTTGTCCGGTGGGCGCACGCGCACCACTGCGGACCTGTGCGCGAGCCTGCCCGACATCCCGAAAACCACCGTCTACCGACACGTCGGCCTGCTGGCCGACGGTGGCGTGTTGGACGTGGCCGACGAGCAGCGGGTGCGCGGAGCGGTCGAGCGCTACTACCGGCTGCGCCAGGACCGGCCGACGATCGGCCCTGAGGCGGGTGAGTCGATGTCACCCGACGACCACCGCCATGCTTTCGCCGCGACCATGGCGGTCCTGCTCTCGGAGTTCAACGCCTACCTCGACCGGCCGGGCTCCGACCCGTACGCAGACAAGATCGGCTACCAGCAAGGCGTCATCTGGCTCAGCGACGAGGAATTCACCGAGACGGCCGGCGAACTGCAGAAGGCCCTCCGGAAGATCGCGGAAAATGGTCCAGGCCCCGGACGCCGCCCGCGCCTCATCAGCCTGATCCAGTTCCCGACCGCGGAGCCGACCGACGACTCCCCCGATGGGCTGCCGGACCAGGAATAGCAGGTCCGATGGGTCGGACGATGGTGGGTAGGTAGTAGCCCGCGATACAAGTGAGCAGTAATGGCTCCTCTTTATGTCAAGAGGCGGTTTGTAGTTGGTTAGGCTGGGTGGTGGTGAGTCCGGGTTGTGGCTTGTCCGAAGGATCGGTGTTCGGGGTAGAGCCGGTCGCGCTGGAGTCAGTAGTCGCCCCTGAGTGCCCTCCCGGGCTCGCCGTGTCTCGTCGTCGCTGGTCGGTGAGCATCCGCTGGTAGACGAGGTTGGACAGGCGCCGTTTCAACGCGCGCATCGCTTCCATGGAGGTCTTCCCAGCGGCTTTCTTGCTGTCGTAGTAGACCCGGCCTGCCGTTGGGTTACGTAGTTGGACCACGGCCATGATGTGCAGGACATGGTTGATTTTCCGGTTGCCGGCGCGGGAGAGTCGGTGTCGCTGCTGCTGACCGGAGGAGGCGTCCAAGGGCGCGGTGTCGTTCCAGGACGCGAACCGGTCACGGGAGGCGAAACGGTGGATGTTGTCGGTATCGGCGAGAAGCCGTGCCGCACCGGAGGGGCCGATGCCGTGCAGGTCCATCAGGGTCGACCCGCGCACGATCACCAGCTGTTCGAGTTCTTTGTCCGCGGCTTTGGTCTTCCGGTCGACGACCTCGAGATCGTCGATCAACTCTGTCACCAGCCGCAGCCGCAGCCGGACTGTGGCCGCGGCATCGCCGGGTTCGACAGCCTCGGCCAGGGCGCGAGCCTGCATCGCGGACAAGAATCTCTTGGCGCCACCGGGTATCAACTCCAGCAGCAGCCGGTGGATCCGGTTCAGCAGTTCGGTGCGGGCACGACCGAGTTCGTCACGACGATCGACCAGCAGACCCAACGCGACCAGCTCCGGGTCGGCCTGTACACGACGCAGATTCGGTGACCGCAACGCTGCCAGCGCGACAGAATGCGCATCGACCGGGTCGGTCTTGCGGCCGTTGCCGATGGCGAACACGCGCACCTGCGCCGACAGTTTCGCGGGCACGTCGATGACGGTCTCCCCGTCGGCGACCAGCCGGTGCGCCACATGCCGACCGACACCGTTGCATCCCTCGATCGCCCACACACGATGCGGGAATCGTTGTGCGGCGGTCAGCATTTCGTTGTATCCGGCGGTATCGGTGCCGTAACGGCCGGTAGCGAGGATCTTCGCGTTCGAATCGATGATTTCGATGGTGGCCGAGCGTTTGTGCGGGTCCATTCCGATGATGACCGGCATCGGTATCCTTCCAGATCGACGGAGAGGTATCCGTGCGAGAAGGCACCGCTACTTCGAGCCAGAGCAGGCCCCTTTCCAGCCACGCCCGCACGGTAACCCGGTGGGACGCAAGCCATTAGCGAGCCACACCGATACTGCTGGCGGGCAGCCGCTTAGTGAGCGTCTGAGAACTCGTCGTAGAACCCGGGCTGCCCGTCGTCGCGGGCCAGCATGCGACTGAGTATGGGATGGCGGCCGCACTGTCCGTGGCTGGTCTGCGTCGGCGAGCAGGGAACCGCGCCATCTGGATGACGCTCCTCGGCCGGTGCATCGGCCTGCTCCTCGGCGGCGCGGTCACCCGCTACTACGACCGCAAGGAACTCCGCTGTGCCTCCACCACACGCCACACGCCACACGCAGTAGGGATCACGGTCGCCTACGAGCAGTTGGTGGCGAGTGGCGCGCCGCGCAGGGCGGAGTCGATCAGCTGTCGTAGTGCGCCGTCGACAGGCTCATCGGCGTGGGAGACTATGCGGCCGGGGCAGAACGACTGAATGCTGGCATTGGTTGCGCCCGGCAGCGGATTCTTCTCTGCCCCTGCGCTTTCGGAGAAGAGGTGATAGGCGATCAGGCCCGGCGGCACAGCCGGATCCGCGTTGAGCCGGGTCAAAAACGGAGAGCCCGGGATCATATCCCGACAGCCCGGTGACACCCCAGCGCACACCGACGAGAGATCATCGCCTTGTTCCGGGGTGCCGTAATCGATATAGCTTCCGACCGAGTCCAGTCCGCCGAGGAACTTCACGTAATCACGTTGCGCAAGACCACCCATTGAGTGACCGACGAGATCTACCCGCCGAGCGCCGGTCTGCTGCCGGATGTCGGCAACCTTGTTGGCCACCGCCTGCGCTGAGTCCGAGATCGCCTCTGTCCCACTGGGATTCCCGAGCAGCACCATCGCAAAGGCGTCGTAGCCCTGCGAACCGAGCCATGCCCGAAGGCTTTCCAGCGTCCCCTGGTCCGCGGCGATCCCCCCGATCACCAGCACCGGATCCCGGTCGCCGCCGGACGCGACAGCCGCCGTGGCATGCGCTGCGACCAGTCCGATTGCCACATACAGCATTACGACGCCCGAGCGTGCGATTCGTGCGAGGGAATACACCGACCTGCCTTCAAAGGAGCACCCGACCACAATTCCCATCCGACGTTAGCAGTCGAGCCCCGTGACGCCGCCGCCAGCGTGCGAATCAGCCATCCCACGACCAGGAGTCGACCCGAAACGCCGAATTCTCCTGCGTTACACCGACCATCACCTCCCGCACAGCCTGGCCGAAAGCATCAGGGAAGGTCGCGACGGATGGAAGCCGATCAGCCCTGACCCGCCCGAGTCGCGTCGGCAGGACTCGACGTCCCACTAAAGTGAGTGTCCAGGAACTCCGGCTATGGGCGGGTGAGTCGTCGTGACATTGTCATGATCATCGCGATGGCCATCGACGGTGACCTCGACCTGGAAGTCCAACGCCCACATCTGATCCGGAAACGACGCCCTCAGGCGCTGGTTGCGGCTCGTCCCGACACGGCGCTTCTTGCGCACCCGGCTCCGTCTCTTCAATCCTTCTTCACGCCAGAGTCGTTGTGTCCGTTTATGGTTGGTGACCAGTCCTTCCCCGCGACACAACGCATGCGCTCTGCGCCAACCCCACCGCGGATACTCGCGCGAGATCACCCGCAGCCGAGCCCGCAGCGCTGCTTCGGCCTCGACGACCGCCGGCGCACGGCGTTGCACCGACCGCGACTGTCCGGCCACCCGGCATGCACGGCGTCGAGACACCCGAAACCGTTGCTGCAGGACCACCACGGCCCTGCGGCGACGATCCGGATTCAGTAGTTTCCCCGGTTCAGTTCCTCGAGCATGTCGATGTCGAGGGCCTACTCGGCGACCATCTTCTTCAACCTGGCGTTCTCGCGCTCGAGCTCCTTCAACCGTTTGGCGTCGTCGGATTTCATGCCGCCGTACTGGGACTGCCAGAGATGCGCTCTCACCGCGGCGGACGCCTGCAAGTGTCGAGAATCCATCGGTTCTTGAACACCTCCCCAGGGCGGCCGGAATCTCCCGACCAGTCCCGCCAGAGCGTTGCGACGGGCCTCCCGCCCAACCAAATTCCGCACATGCTGCGTGGCGCGCGGATCGAAACAGCCACGCGCCTTGCCCAGAGATCAACTAGCTGACCTCATCTCGGGAGTCGAGCGTCGGCTGGACATCCACTACTACGCGCACAGCGACCTAGGATCTGCTGCGTGACCTTGTGGACCGGCACAGGTCGGTCGAATCGATCCGCTCCGGTCGCCGACGGCCCGACTTGATCACCGGCGACCGGGACTGACCATCGAATCCGGTCTACAGATTCAAGTCCGGGCTGTAGATACGAGCGATCCCCTGGCCGCCTTTGGTGACTTCGGTGAAACTGCGATAGCGATGCCCGGGTTTCGCCAGCGCCGTGTCCACAGTCAACGGTGGGGAGGGATACTTGCCGTTCAAGCAATGAAATGGGCCGCTGGTTGCGACCTGCTCGTTCGCCCCGGTCTCATACGCGTTGTAATCCACAATGGTCACGACCATGGTGCAATCCGATTCGGGCGTGATGTCGCCAGATTTGATCGTGAGGCCGCCGAATGCCCTGGGTACCCCATTCTCGGCGTAGATACATGACTCTACTTCTGCGGAGCCATCGCTCGACAGATATGAGCCCGAGCAGCTGTAAGGGCTATCCGGGGCCGCAACAGCGGTAGGTGCGAACAGGAGTAACGGTGCCGCACTGGCACAAACGCAAGACAGGACACGTGATAACGAACCAATGGACATGTAAGACCTTTCGATATCAGAAGCATCAGATCCTCGACGAATGATCTTGTCCACCTTATGTGTTGCAACCCCCACAGGCCACATCACGGTACTTACCGGGTCTCGCAGGCACGTACGTCGAGGTCTGGGTGGTACCGCGCGCTCATGCCACGTGGGGCGCGTTCACACGAACGTCCGCTACTGCTGTTGCGACACGAGGTCACACGATGCGAGTGAACTCGCAGGTAGGAGGGCCGAATTTGGTTTCGGCTGTATGAGTTTCGGGCTCGTGCTCGATGCCCGGCCCCGCTCTGACGTGCGTTGCTGGTAACGGCGGGGTGCGAAGCTCAGGGAAACGCCGAAGGGCTCCCGTGCCATCCGGGGGGCCACGGGTTAGGGGCAATGCCGCGCAGTTTGGGTCCTGTCCGGTTTGTCAACCGGGCAGGATGTGGATGCTGATCTGGGTTTTGTAGGTGTTGCGGTCGATGTTGCCTT
>NZ_JBFANN010000070.1:0-24245 GCF_040674855.1 Nocardia sp. NPDC049707
GTTGCGGGATAACGCTTGTGGTCTGTGAGGGTGGTTATCAGCTGGTAGCGCTCGACGCGGCGGACCACCCGGGGACCGCGGGTGCCGGTGATGGCGATGTCGGCGTCGATAATGCGTATCGCGGTGGTGCCGATGCGCGTCGACCACGACCCGTCGCCGAGGCGGGCCAGGACCGGCATCTTGCGTCTGATCTGGCTGCGGATCAGCAGGTGCGCGCCGGTCGCGGCAGCGCGCTCGATGATCGTGGCAGCATCGAAGCGGCGGTCGGCCAAAAGCAGCATCCCCGGCCGCAGGCAATCGAACAGTCTTGGCGCGTAGGTGGTTTCACCGCTGCTGTCAGGACCGAACACCGCATCGAGCACCGTGCGTGTACCGCAGGCGACCACGGCCACCAGCCGCAGCATCGGGTAGCCGGAATCGCCATTGGGCCCGGCCCGATGACGGCCGTAGGCGGCGAGGTTGGCGTCACTGTCAGCGACATACAGGCTGGTGCCGTCCAATGCACACACCAACATTCCACGCCACCGCGCAACGCCCGGAGCAGGGCCTTTGACCAGATCGAACAACGCCCGCAACGGTTTCGGCCCCACTCGCCGGCGCGCCTGCGACAACGCCGAGGAACCGGGCATGGCCACCAGACCGGTCACACCGGCAACCAACCGGGCCCACACCTGGGTATAGCCCATACCCTCGAACAACGCCGCCGCAAGCAGCAGATACACCACCACCCGCGACGGCAGTACCCGGACCCTCGACTGCACCGAGCGCGTGGCCTCCAACGCGGCATCGACCATCTCGAACGGCACGATCTGGGTCAACTCTCCCAGATGCCCCGGCGCGAACGGCCCCGCCGCTGCCCCCGACACACGATTGATGACAAACTGAACAGACAGCGGAACTCCCGGTACACGGTTTTCTTGGTCGATAACCTCTCTACCAGGAGTTCCGCTGTTCCATTCCACGACACATCAAGCACCACAACAAGACTCACTTGACGACCGGCCCATCCGCGCTAACTGCGCGGCATTGGCGTTAGGCCCACAGAACAGAACGGCAAAACCGCAGGTCGATGAGTTGCGGTTTTATTGCATTTGGGTAGTTACCCGAACCATTTCCGTGCTACCGGGCGCGCAGCCCAGGGCAGAGCGGCATGGCTGCGAAAAGGTGACGTCGGTGTACGCGGCCATGCGTCGGTGGCAGCGGTGTCGCTGCACGGTAATGGTGGTCGGCTCTTCTGGCTGGAAGCACGGGGAGGTTTGCTGACCGACACTCATGCGGCTCCGACACAAGAGTCCGCCGGGAGCGCTGCCATTCGTAGAGGCTGTAAGCGGTTGGTGTCGTTGATGATTCGGCTGATGGCGCAGCGGCTGCGGCCGGTGATGCGGGCGATTTGGGCGGGTGCGGGTGGTAGTGCACCCGGCCGGGTACGCCTACCAGTACGACCTGCCCACGCTGGCCCGCATCCTGGACTCGGCTGGAGAACCTGTCAGGCTGACGGGCTGAGGTTGTTCATGATCAGGCCGAGAGTGAACGCGAACCGGTCGGGCCCGGTGCCGGAGGTCAGCTCGGCGGCATAGCGCCGGGTCTGCGGAAACGTGTCGGCGGGCAGCGCGGTGAACCGGCGCTCCAGCTCCGCGCGGCTGACGACCCACTCCTGATCCGGGTGTTTGCGCCGATTCTGGACCAGTGACTGCTCCATGGCGTAGGCGCTGACGTAGAGGGACAGCGCGTCCAGTGTCCACGCCGCGGTCCGCGGTTCGATTCCGCCCGCGAGCAGGATCGCGAACATCCCCTCCCTGACCCGCAGCGCCTCGAGGTTGGTGGGGACCATGGCCAGTGCGGCGCGCGAGACGCCGGGGTATTTCAGGTACTGGTCGCGGATCTGTGTGAACACGTCGAGGAGCTGACTGCGCCACGTGGCCGGGTTCGGTTCGGGAAGCACGATCTCAGCGCTGAGCCTGCCGACCAGCAGATCGTCGATGTCGTCCTTGTTGACGATGTGTGCGTACAGCGACGAGGGCCCGGTGCCGAGTACTGCGGCGACCCGGCGGATGGTCAGTGCCTCGTACCCCTCGGTCGCGACGACTTCCAGCGCGGCATCGGTGATCCGGGCGACCGTGATCGGCTCCTTGCGGGGTGCGGACGCCGCGGTGTCCTCGGTGGACTGGGCGTGACGAGCCGCTCGGCGTTGTCGGGGATCGGCGGGCATACGGGCCACTATAGCTTGACACGAACTTAGTTCGTCAAGTAGAACTTTGTTCGTCAGTGTCGAACTAAGTTCGTATGGAGGTGTGTGGTGCGAGTGTCCGTTGCTGGAGCCGGTCTTGGTGGCCTGTGTCTGGCGCAGGGTCTGCGCGGGGCCGGGATCGAGGCCGAAGTATACGAGCGGGACCCGGCGATCAGCGCCCGGTTCCAGGGCTACCGGCTGGTGCTGAACCCGGTGGGCTTCGAGGCGCTGCGCGGCTGCCTGCCGCAGCGCTGGCACGCGCTGCTGGACGCCATTGTCGGCGACGCCTACGGCGAGCGGCTGATCCTGGACCCGCAGCTCAACCAGGTCGGTGAGCTCGGGCCCGGCCGGACCGGGATCGTGGTCGACCGGCACGTGCTCCGCCACCTGCTGCTGACCGGCTTGACGGTGCACACTGGGGCCGCGCTGACCGGCTACGACCTGCTGGCGGGCGGCCGGGTCGAAGCGCGGTTCGCCGACCGCGACCCGGCAACGGCAGACCTGCTCGTCGGCGCCGACGGCATCGGCTCCGCCGTCCGATCGGTGCTGTCCCCGCAGACCACCTCGACCGACACCGGGGTCCGGTTCGTCATCGGCCGCACACCGCTGACCGAGCAGTTCACCAGCCTGTCTCGGGCGTTCGGTTCGAAGATCGCCGGAGACCGGGTGAGCCTGCTGCTCGGCGCGATGCGCTTCCGTACCCCACCGAAGGAGGCGGCCGAGACGCTGGCACCAGAGGTGACCCTGCCCGATATCCGCGACTACGTGCGCTGGGCCATGATCCTGCCGCCGAACGGCTCGCTCGGCACCGCGACCCCGCAGGAGGCCGTGCTGTCCAGGATGCCGGGCTGGCACCCGGACCTGCGGACGCTGATCGAACAGGCCGATCCGGACAACAGCACCCTGCTCTCCATCCGGGTGGTCGAACCTGGCGAACGCTGGGCGCCCGGTCCGGTCACGCTGCTGGGCGATGCCATCCACGCCACCTCACCGACCGGCGGCAACGGCGCCAACACCGCCCTGCGCGACGCCGACCTGCTCCGCCGTTGCCTCACCGGAGGCCGCGACCTCCTCGGCGCGGTCGGCGACTACGAGCGCGAGATGTTCGAATACGGCGCCGAGGCCGTCCGTTTCAGCCTCGAGGCGCTGCCCGCCATCGCCCCGCAGAAAGAACCGGCCTGACACAAACCGAGCGAGCCATTTGCCGCTTACGTCGCGTTTTCCGCTGGTCGCGACGACGGCAGGACGTGCGCGTGGCGAGGCCGGCTTGCGAGCAGCCAGCTCGGGCGCTTCAGCCGCACCCATCGTCACCTTGCTCGTTATCCCTGAACTCGCCCTACTCAGCTACAGCAAACATACAGACCAATCGGTCTCGTTAGAGTCTGGCAGGGAGGGGCGAGCCGACAACATCTCTGCCGTGACTGAACGGAAATGACAGCGGCGCCCAATCCTTGACAGCCAGCGGCATTATCGGATGTTCGTAACCTCGTAATCGCCCCGCCCACCCACGACATACTGCTTGGAATAGTTGCCTTCGCAACTCACCTGTGAAGGACTCCATGCATCGGGACCTGGGTCGAGGTCGAGCACGAACTCTGTCGCAGATGCCGCGACGGCCATGCCATCGGAGAGCACCCGATACGGAAATCGCCGACTCTCCAGGAACCGATATTCCTGCACTCCGTGCACGGTCAGCTGGACGTGACACCACTCGGACATCCGCCCGTCGCCGGGACCAGGAGTCCTGGGTAACGCCTTATCCATCGCTTGCAGATCGACCCTCACCGTCGCGAGCTTTCCGGGTTCGGCCAGGATGGAAACTCCGACAATGACGCTGTCGTAGAAGTTGACGAACCTGTCGAGGAACGCAGGGACGTGGTCGCTGGTGATCTGCACGTAGTTGCCCTTTTCTCGGAAGATCTAATCGCATCCACATGCCTATAGCAGCTTGGTTGTCACGGGCATGTGTCAGGGCCAGTTCGCACTCGGTCATGAGCTGATGACCAAGCTGATCGACTCCATCAGCCACGGCGTCCCGAAGACGCTGAGCGAGGTCATCACACTCGGCAGGACGCTGAAGAAGCGAGCCGCCGATGTGCTGTCCTACTTCGACAGTCCCGGCACATCCAACGGCCCCACCGAGGCCATCAACGGCCGGCTCGAACACCTGCGCGGCAGCGCACTCGGGTTCCGCAACTTGACCAACTACATCGCCAGAGCCCTGCTCGAGTCCGGCGGCTTCAGACCGCAACTACACCCTCGATTGTGAAGAGACGGATTACCACCTGCAGTGACGGGTGGTGCCTGTTGTGTCGTCCGAACGCTGTGCCGGAATTGGGTGATGACCTGGGCGGTGTCCGCGCTTACAAGGGAGCCGCCTACGCGGACCATTCCTGTGCATGCGGGGGCGACTACAAGTCGAAACCAACCCCTCCGTCATGCCGGACCATCCCGCGCGTACGGGGCCGACATGCCTCGGGGCAGCATCAACGGACTATCCCCGCAGGTGCGGGGCCGACTGGCTGGACGAGATGACAACGTGCCCGATCCGCGGACTATCCCCACACGTGCGGGACCGACGGGACGGTGCCCTCGTGCTCGTACCGCGCCAGCGGACTATACCCGCGCGCGTGGGGATAGTTCTGGGACGCTGATCATGGCTTCGAGGCCGTAGGGAGTCGGCCCCACCCGCGTGGGGATGGTCCGTTCGACGGAGCCCGAATAAAGAGCCTCACCAGGCCGGCCGCCTGGGACACCGTCGACGCCCTCCCCAGTCGGATCGGCCCGCCGGGCATTCTCGTGCCAAACAGCCCGATCTGCGCCCCGCCGAATCAGGTCGGCATCGAACCTCCGAGCTATGCTGCGAATCCTGTTGCGCACCAGGGAGATAAGCTCGCCGGTCCGCCCTCGCTCCCAGACGCGCGTCGATCGGGACAGGGCAGCGGTGATGATCTATCGGCTGCCGGCGTAGTCGGTGCACCGGACATGCAATCAGCAGGGCCGCCCGCCGGTCTACCGCCGTTGCCGGGTGCGGGAACCGGTCAGAGGGATCCGTCCGGTTCCGGTGGTGCTGGTTCCATGATCGATTCCGGGGCGCCTGGAGTTCCGCCTCCGCTGCCGCCGTTGCCGGGTGCCTGGGCGACGGCGGGGCGCGATTCCGGATTCGCGGTGTCTAATTCCGGTGGGGCACAGGGGAGTGCGCCGTCACTGTCAACGCCGTTGCCCGGCGGTGGCGGGTGGAACGAGGGTGAGCGCGGCGACGAATACCACGTCTACGTCCACGTGCTCGACAGCGACGGTAATACCCGCACCCAGCCCGCGTGCGATGGCACTGGGTGTCCGGCGAGGGGCGGCCGATGGTTTGCGCCGAGCGCGTTCAAGAAGTACAAGCGGGCCGGCTCGTTCAGCAGCGTCTACCATGCCTACTTCACCTATGACGCCGACACACGTCCAGCGGCGTCGAATTCGAAATGCAGGTAATGGCCGTTCACCTCGTACCTGTCGAAGTTCGGCCCGGTACGCTCCGGTTTCCCTAGCCGGGACGCCACTTTGGCCCGGGTTGCTGTTGGGGACAAGCCCTCCAACAGATGGTTCGGCCGCGGGCGTATCGACCGGCTTGACCGAGGCGGAGCGCCGGCAGGCGATGCGCAGGTTGGAAGTCCTGCGACCTCATCTCGACGACGGTGTACCACTGACCCGCGCCGCGCAGGCTGCGGGAATACCGTTACGGACCGCGCAACGCTGGCTGCACCGTTACCGGGCCTGCGGCCTGACCGGGCTCGCCCGGACCCGCCGCCACTCTACCGGCCGACGCACCGACCCGGATTTGGTGAAGCTGATAGAGGGCTTGGCGCTGAGCAGGCCACAGCCGTCGCTGGCGTCGGTCACCCGCCGCGCCGCTCGAATCACCGCCGAACAGGGGTGGGTTCCGGTGTCCTACAACACCGTCCGCTCGATCGTCACCGCACTCGACCTGGCGATGGTTACCCTGGCCCACGATGGCGGTACCGCGTTTCGCGACACCTACGAACTGGCCTACCGCCGCCGCGCCGAACACCCGATGACTGTGACAGCCTGATTTGGCGCCGGTGTGACGGCCTTTCATCGAACCCCAGTCACTGCAACACCTTTCGATACTGGTGTTGCAACCACCGCTAGAACCTAAGCATGCACGCGGTGATAAGTTTTCACGTTCCGCCGACAGCTGAAACGGCACGGTGAACATCGGACTATCAGCGATCCGCGCCTCAAGCCGCCCGCCCGAAGCATCAACGAGGGGTAGCGGACGGCGTTCGACTGGATTTGCATCTTCGATGGGTGATTGAGCGGGCATGTTGTCGAAGAGCGTCATAGCGAACTGCTCTTGCGGAATCTGCCGTTCTACCGCTTCGACGCCAACCGCATCTGGCTCGCGCTCGTCGCCCTCGACCTCGACCTGACCATCTGGATGCAGATGCTCGCCCTAGCCGACCACGACGCACGCCGATGGGAACCGAAAACCCTTCGCTTGCGGCTGTTCTCGATCCCCGCCCGCCTCGCACGCCACGCCCGGCGAACCCACCTGCGCTTGTCGGCCTACAACCCGTGGACCAGCTTGGCCGTCACCGCGCTGACCCGCTTGCAACCCGGCTGACCAGCACCAATCCGCCCCTACCAGTGAAAGGAGCAGCAACTCCGGGCCGTGGAACCCGGCAGCCACCCCGCTGAACGGGACCCCAGCCCTGCCGTCTCGCGGCCGGAACAGCCGCAAACCAGCAATCCGAACCCGATCAGGCCAGCACGTCACCCCGGTGAAAAATCAAGGTTAGCTCCACCGATGTAGTCGGTAACGAACCGCTCCTTTGGGGGCGGTTTTCGTGGGGTTCCTAGGTGGAATTCTCATGGGCGACCGCGGAAGTAGGGGCGGTCGTCGCAGGTTCGTGCCTCGGCGGGACACACAAAACATGGACAACTGGAAAACGGCTGGTCATCGTGGGTGCGTACCCGGTCTGAGCGGCTGTTTCGACCCACGTCGCTCGACAAGGCATACGACGTCGCTCGACTGTGCCTGTGGGTGAGAGAATGCCGCGAGCGGTAACCATATGAAAGCTGAAGATCGGCAGAAGTAGAAATAATCTCAGGTCGAGGCTCATATTCGAGCGAATTGCAGGCTTATCCATCCTGTGATGGACCCGCCGATATGCGACAAAGGCAACATCAGCCCGGTAGAAACCTTGCCGAAATTAACTATCCAGAGTGAATATCTAATAGCGGATAATGATATTCTTCAGCACGCCGAGATTGGTGATTTCGACCACAGAAAAATGAGAACAGGCTATGTTTAAAACACCCCATTTTGGGGTTCGACATCCCGTCGGATCGTTGCTCAATATTTCCTGGAGATAGCCATGAGATCGACCTCACTCCTGCTTCGTGCCGCCGTTCTTGCTCCGGTGGCCGTTGCTACCGTATTTTGTTTGGCTGCACCGGCAAATGCCGACCCCATCAGTGTGAACTGGAGCTGTAAGGGCACGGTCCTCGGTATCGGCCAAATCTCGAGCATGACCACATCGGTCACCGGCACCGCGCCGAGCTCGGCGGCGTCGGGTTCCGCGGTTGCCGTCACCGTCACACCGGGCGCCTCGTCGGTTCCCATTAAGGCTTCCGGCTTCACCGTGAATAACATCAGCAACCTGAAGATGACCATTCCGACTCCGGCGAATTCGACATTGGTCTCGGCTACCGCCTCCGGGGGTACCGTGGCCGGCACCGTCTCCACGTCGGGCGGGAATGTCGTTCTGACCGTACCGGGTCCGATCGCCGGCGGCACCAGCTTCACCCCGCCGGCTGTGACCATCAACGTCACCGCCGGCACCGCCGGAACGCCGATCACCAGCAAGTACGCGGGTACCAGCTATACCAGTCCTGGCATGACCATGACGACCAACGTCGCGTTGGTCGGCAATGTCGCGACCTCGTGCTACCCGGACCCGTCCCCGACCCTCACCACCACAACTGTCAGCTGAGCCTGCGAAAAGGCGCCGCGGCGTGATCGCCGGTGTCCGGGCCCGCGGCCTGTGGTGAACATGCCTGGACCGGGTTTGCGCCAGCAGCCCGGTCCAGGTCTCACCCGAGCCAGACCGGGTGACCGCTGTCCTGATAGTGGTTGCCCTGCTTTGGGTTTGGTGTAGTGACAGCCACTTCGACCGAATAATACGATGCACAGTATCGCATCGGCCGTTGTGTCGTACAGTGCATGTCCGACACAGCCACGGTCGCTTCGACGACCGGAGCGGTGCCCGCTTTCGTGATGTTCGTCAGCCGCGGTTCGGGCTTTCGGCCAATCGATTGACAGGAGCCCACATGCCCGCTTCAAACGCCCGGCGGCGGTCCCTACCGCACACAGGGAAAAGATGGCGCGCACTCGTGATTCCCCGGCTGCCCTCGATCCGCGCTGCGCTACCGCGGCCTGTGGCATTCATCGAGTCCACCGAACTCCCTGACTCCCCGGACGGAATCGAGCGCTCGGCAACCGAGCACGCCCTGATCGGTTACTTCTGCTGAGCAGTTTCATGTTTCAAGTGATCGAGGGGAAAGCCTGTGTGCCCGAGAACAACCGAACCCGCCCGGATCTCGGTCGAGCTAAAAAGAGCCCTGGAGTGCTATCACGGAGCCGTCGAGGATCTGGTCCGCGAATTGATCAGAGTGCTGGGCGTGAACGAGACCGATCGGCGTGCACTGGAGATCGTCCTGCTCGAGGACGAGAAGTCTACGACGCCGGGAATGCTGGCCGAACGGCTCGGCCTCACCGCTGCCGGCGTCACGATCATGCTCAACCGGCTGGAGAAGCAGGGCTACATCGCTCGCTCGCTGCACCCGGCCGATCGTCGTCGCGTGATTGTGATGGCCACCGAACTCGCGGCCCATCGCGTACAGGAACTCGTCATACCCATGATCGTCGAGGCCTACAAGATGTTGCTGAGCTCGTACGACTCCGCCGGACTCGAAATAATCGCCGACTTTCTCACCCGCGCGGGCGAACTGCAACGAATCCACCAGCAACGGCTGCGTGACGTGGATCCCTACCCGAGACCCTGAAAACCTCGATCACGAAATCTTGCATGAGAGAAATCCGAGGCGCTTCGAGATTCAGTGCTCAGACTTTGCTGTGGAAGTTTGGATACGCGGTGTCTGCGCACCGCTCTTCTCGGCAAAACCCTGAAGCATGGATGCCCCGCTAGAGCTGTTCGGCGAGGCGACACCATATTGCTCGCGCTTCGGTGTTCGGCAGAACTGCTGGAATTCAATATCCGACCCTCGGGCTTGTTTTCGGGTGGTGCAGGCGGTGTGGTCACCGATCTCACAGGCCATGCCATCCGAAGTGTCGTCACCAGTTCCCAGCGGTCGGCACATCTCGAGGAAGAAAGCAGTAGTTGGATGCAAACCGTCGACAACAGCGAAGACCAAGTGGCAGAGCCGGACATCAATGCTGTGCCTCGGCCTCGGATTCTGCGGTGGTGCGGTCGGCCGGCCGCGGGGCCATCGGCCGATCGGTTCCGGCAGCAGATGTCGCGTGCGGGTGTGGTAGCTGCGTTGGTGACCACGGCGATCGGGATAACGCTCATGGTACGGGCGGATTCGATCCTGCCGGTGCGGGCGAACAATGCGGAGGTGTTCTCGGGCAAACCCACCATACAGACTCTCGACTACAGCGCTGTCCGAAGCCAGACCAGCGTGACGAACACGAGCACGACATCGGGCGCACCGAGCGAGGTCCCCGTACCGGGCGACGTCTCGGGCACCGACACGGCTACCGATACCGCCCAACCGGCCGCCGATTCCACCGACCCCGGTACCGGCACGGCCACTGCGCCGGAATCGACGACAGCCATGACGACGGATACCTCGGCTGCGAACTCGACGATTGTGTCGGTGAGCGCGAGTTTCTCTGCCACGGCGAGCCTTTCGGTCCAGGCCACGTCCAGCGTGCAGGACCAGGGTACGGTCGCCTCGACCTCGATATCCACGGTGACCGTCACCATGACTCCGACGGATACGTCGACGGTCACGGTGACAGCCGATCCGAGCACGGTGACGGTGTCGGCTGAGCCGTCGACCATCACCGTCACCTCCGACACGGCGACTACCACAGTGCCAACCACCATGACAACGGCACCGACCAACACCACGACGACGGTGCCGACGAGCACCACAACTACGACCACGACGGTGCCCACAAGCACCACGACGACGACGATTCCGGCGAGTTCGACCACGACATCCACGTCACCGGAGGTGTCCACAACACCCGCGTTGCCGACGACCACATCGACGCGGTCTACGACGACCACGGCGCCGACGACGACCAAGCCCCCGACGCCGACGAAGTCGGCGCGTCCGACGACTCCGTCGATCGCGCATCCACCGGCCGCATGAGGTGCCCGGTTCTCTCCGGACAGGTGGTTACTGGGGGTTGAGGAGCATCTGGGAGGAAGTCACGCTGAGCAGACCGGGTGAATCCTGTTGCTGTGCAGGTGATTTCATGACCGCGTGACTGATGAGGTTTTGCCCGGCTACGGGCGTTTCGGTGCGTTGTCCCGTGTGGAGTTAGGGGCCGCTGGGCGCGGTGGTTCAGGTCAGCGGGCTCTGCGGCTGGGTCGGGTCCGGTGGTATTTGCGATTCGATAGCGGCGAATCTCCCGCTGGCATGAGGTATTTCGGTGGGAGTGGCTCTTCCGCAGGGGAGCTGTTGAGCTGGGGGCCGGGCGTCTTGTCCGATGTAGTTGTGGCGGCCGCGAATAGGCTGATCGGGTGCGTTCGATGGAGGAATTGAAGCAGCAGTGGCTGGCCGAGGTGTCGAGCCTGTTCGCTCGCCCCGAGATGTATGCCCGTAGCGGTCCGGAGATGGAATTGGTAGCGGGTGGCCGGCTACGGGATCTGTGCTTCCTCGACGGTAGAGACGACGAGTTCGAGCAGGTCGTGGAGGCGCTGCGTGGATTCGGCAAGCTCGGTGTGCATGGCCCGTTCGCGGCGATCTTCGGCCAGGAGCGTCGGTGCACGGCCGAGGTGGCCTCGGTCTATGCCGAGCATTATCACCGCCTGGGTTATCTGACGGTGGACCGGTTGCTCGACTCGGCGGGGTGGTCACCGATGTCCTCGGTGGCCGACTGGGTGGCCGATCGCGATGTCCACCGCAGCGAGGTCGAGGCGGCGTTCGGTCCGCCGAGCTGTCGGATCGGTAAACGGGTGTGGTGCTATGCCCCGGCAGACGGCGGTGGTTGGGTGTTCTTCGACTGCTGGGACGAAGCGCCGCAGCGGTACGTACCGAACAAGGGAACCTTCGACCGTGAGGTCGAGGCCGATCCGTTGGTGCGTGATATCCGTATTCCCGCAGACGATTTCGACAGCAGCCTGGTTTTGACCTTGTATGGCCGAGTCTTGCGGTGGGGACCTGGCTGGTGGATTCATCGGCCCAGCGACGCGACGTCGGAACAGACGAAGGCGATCGCCGCCCAACTGCAGCAGATCGAAGCCGCCGACCCTTCCCAGGGCCGTCGACGCTAGCCACCGATGCACGTGCTGATCGGTTTGTCGGCACGTGTTGATGGTGTTTCGGGGCTGTCGCGATGGCGGGCGAACTCCTATGGTCGGGGTGGGGGTTCGGCTGGTGAGGGCGACGATAGCGTCGTGGCTCGAGGAGCTCGAACGGCGAGAGGCTGGTGCCCACCATCATGCTGCCCGCGGTTCATGCCGCCATTGCCGCCGACCGCCTGGCTCGCGCTTCTGGGAAACCGTACGAGACGACAAGGCGGCCTCCGATGATCCGACCGAACTGGTCTCGACGTTGCCTCGGTGGAGGCCACTGTCGGCTGGCTCGATGAACTCACCCAGGGACGGCTGCTGGACTCCGAAGCGATCGGCACGAGCTGTCGTAAACGTGCGTCCGGACAGGCAGGTGTGCGAGGGGACGCTGCTCCTGCCGCCGCTCACATCTGATCACGCAAAGAGAGTTCGGAAAGCGCGCTGCTTCCGGCGGCATGGACGCTCTGCCATCACCAACGGCTCGGCATCGGATGCTTGACGGGGCGGTGGGGTCGTCGGAACCGTATACCCGTCCGGGTCCTCGATCGGAGGAGGTATGGCGTGCTGATAACGCAGGTCTATGAAACGCTACCGAACTATGGGAATCATTGGCCGCCATGTGTTTCGGGCGTGGTTGCGTCGTTGCGCCATCGGCTACAGGAGTGTGTGTGCGGCGAGGCGGGCCAGGCAGGTGTCGACGACGTCGGCGGCCGAGTCGGGCCCCGCTTCGGCGGCCCACCGTTCGGTGCCCAGACGCACAGCCGTATTGGCCATGGCGGCGGCGAGAGCGACGTCCAAATCGTCGGGGGAACGGCCGGCGCGGGCCGCGATGATGGGGATCAGGCTGGCTTCGCAGTCCTGCTGGACGCGCAGCCAGGTCGCACGCAGGGTGGGGAGTTCGGTGGCGGCACGCAGTAGGGGATGCAGGAGCTTGTAGGCGATGCCTGCGTCGGCCAGGGCGGCGGCGGTAGCGGTGCGGTAGGAGCGGCTCAGGGCCTCGCGCAGCGGGAGCTCGGGTGGGCAGCTGGCGAGTTCGTCGGCCCAGGCCTGGGTGCCGATGGCCAGCAGTGGGGCGACGACGTCTTCCTTACCGGCGAAGTACCGGTAGAACGTTCGCAGCCCCATCCCCGCGGACGCGGCGATGTCCTCGACAGTGGTTGCGGCGTAACCGTTTTCGGCAAACAGATGGGCAGCAACCATGGCCACCTCCCGGCGTGTGGCCGCACGGCGGATCTCGCTGAGTGCCGGCCGCCCCGGGCTGGGCGCTGCCTGGTTTCGTTGCCTGGTCACGGGCGCACTATACCCACCTCGAAAGATTATATTGCACAGCATGTCATTTGTGGCATATCGTGTCAGAAACACTCTGTACGACGAGGAAGAGATCCCATGAACCGTCTCGAACAGCGCCGCATCCTGGTAACCGGAGCCGGATCCGGCATCGGCCAGGCCACCGTCCTCCGCCTGCTGTCCGAAGGCGCGGTCGTCGTCGGCGCCGATATCAACGCCGAAGGCCTGCAGATGACCCGCAAACACGCTGCCGAAGCGGGCACAGACACCAGATTCACCGCCCTCGAGATGAACATCGGCGACGAGTCGAACGTCATCGCAGGGGTCAAGAGCGCCATCGAATCCCTTGGCGGCCTGGATGCCCTCGTCAACGCCGCAGGCATCCTCCGCGCCGCCCATACTCACGAGACGTCCCTGGATCTCTGGAACCAGATCATCAACGTCAACCTCACCGGCACGTTCCTGGTGATCCGCGAGGCCCTGCCCGCCCTGCTCGCCAACTCCAGCAGCACCATCGTCAACTTCAGCTCCACCTCGGCGAACTTCGCCCATCCGTACATGGCCGCGTACTCCGCCAGCAAGGGCGGCATCCAATCCCTCACTCATGTCCTGGCCCTCGAATACGGCAAGCAGGGCCTGCGTGCGGTCAGTGTCGCCCCCGGCGGCATCAAGTCCGGCCTCACCGACGCCACCCCCGGCTACCTCCCGCAGGACTCCGACTGGTCGTTTCTCGGCCGCCTGATCGCCGTCGTCCCGCAGGACAACCCGGAAGAATTGCCAGGTCCCGAAAATGTCGCCGGTGTCATCGCCATGCTCGTCTCCGACGACGGCCGCTTCATCAGCGGTACCGAAATCCGCATCGATGGTGCCGCCCACACTTAGCCGCGCAGGGGTATTCGCGAAGTGCCGAAGAACGTTGGGCGCGCCAATCAGTGGGCGTTATGGCTGTAACAGCCCATGTCGGCCGCACGGCACCCGGACCGACCGGGTCCAGCCGATCCGTTCGGCGATCACCGTCGAGGGCATCGTCGGATACGCCCGCAACAACTCCCTGATCTGCGGCTCTACCGCATCCACGATCGATCCCTTGGCCGGACGCTGATACTTCGGCGGCCCGTCCGAGGCCCGCCTCACCGTATTTCGGGACACGCCCATCAGCCGAGCGATCGCCTTGATCGGTATGCCCTCTGACCGGTGCAAACGACGAATCTCAGCCCAATCCTCCACGGCAAGCATCCCTTAGTCCTCCCTGACTCGATTAGAGCCAGGGTCACCGACCAAAGGGGTCAGTTTTCGCGCGCCGCGCCGTGATCAGTATTCGGGATCTGGCACATTTTTGGTGATTCGGTAGGTCGGATTGCTTAGTCGCTCAACAGGATTCGCTTTCTGAGAAGGTCGGGTTTTGCTCGCCCGAACATCTGGCGTTTGATCATTTTGATTCGGTTGACGTGGCCCTCGACCGGTCCGCTGCTCCAGGGCAGTGTCAAACCGGCGGTGGCAGCATCGAAATCGCGCCGCAGACCACGAACAAACGAATGCAGGGCTGGTAGATCGTCAGCGTCAACAGCGGTCATCCATCGTTCCAGTTCGCGACCGCGAAGGTGCCTCATCATCGTCGCGAAAGCGCGAACATGACCGACCAGCGCGGTCAGTTCAACGCTCGTGGCGAGGATCGCGTCGAGGCGCTGCCGGTCGTCCGGGTCGAGGCGGGCGGGGTCGGTCATGATCCAGGCGACGACGCGGCGGACCGAGGGCGGTTTGCGGGCTGTTCGGGTGATAGGTCCGGTCACGCGGAATGGTTGCAGATAGTTGAGCAGGACCTTCACGCTACCGCGGTAGCCGAGTTTCTGGATTTCCCGGAACAACTGAGTTGCGTTGGTGCAGCCCTCGTTCCACCGCTTGTGCAGGTAGGGTTTGTAGTCCTCCAACAGGCTGGGGTGGCGGCCAGTGCCGTTGTTGACCAACAGCTCTTCGACGCAGGTGGCACGTGCGAAGCGTCGCACGGTTCCACGGGCAAGACCGAGCCGAATACCGATGGCGCGCAGGCTGACCCCCTCGGCGAGTAACGCGTGGACCGCGGTGTAGCGTTCGCGGGCCCGAACCGCCCACCTGTCGGTCCTGTCCGCTGGCGGCTCGCTCATCCCGTACGTCACCGGAATTTCTGGCGCGGGCACGATCGCCGGTTTCTCATCGTCATCCGCCTCGGCTGTGGCGCTGAGGCGGTCTCGGTGTCGGGCCACGACGCATTCGACTGCTTCGCCGAGGTTGTGCCAGATGTGAAAGCGGTCCGCGACCTGCACGGCATGCGGTGCTCAGGCGGCGATGCCGTCGGCGTAGGCGCCAGCGCGGTCGCGGCAGACGATCTCGACGCCGGGATGGGCACGCAGCCAGGCAGCGAGGGTGTCGGCGGCGCGGTCTTCGAGCACGTCTACCGGCCGGCGGGTTTCGATGTCGATCAGGATCGTGCCGTAGTGGTGCCCGCGCCGCAGGGCGAAGTCGTCGACCCCGAGTACCCGGGGTGGCGCATGGTCCGGATCCGGCAGTGCCCGAATCTGCCGCAGCAACGTCATCCGGCTGACCGTGGCCGACAGATGCCCGGTCATCCGAGCTCCCGCACGGCCACCCAGCGCTAGCGGAACGCGCACAGCAAACGCTGCAGAAGACTCGTGCGCCGGGCGTGACGTGCCGCCAGCCCATGCACCTGCTCAGCGAAAGTTCTTCTCTCACAATCGGAGTTGTTGCAGAACAGTCGTCTCACCCGCAGCCGGATCACCATCTCCCGGCCGGTGATCGCCGTGTCGGACAACCGCCGCCAGTGGCGACTATGAACCCGACGCGAACAAGCTCCGCAGTCCGGGCAGGCGACCGTCTCGTCGCGAGTACGCACGTCGAGGTTCACCCGACGCCCGACCAAGGTCATGCCGTCGATCTGCAGCCCGTCCAAATGCGGGAACAAGACCGCGAGCGGTCCAAGATCAGAACACCGGCGACATGATCAATCATCAAGCGGCCATTGGCAATCCACGCCGGGTCAATCACGCAAACCGTGCCAGATCCCGACTTCGCGTTCCGTTGACAGGTGATGATCCCTTCCACCGTGAGAACGAAATCTGCACAGGTCAGAAGTCAACCGAACCAGGGCAGTCCCGGTCGACGGCTGCGAATGATCACGTCTCTCGAGCTCACCCAGGTAAGTCATGAGGCCGACGTCGTCGTGCACACATCGGCGAAGGCCATCGGTGGTGCGCAGGTGCTCGGCAGGGGCGCGTAGATCGCGCGGGTGTCGTGTGCGCATGGGATCGAGTGCGTGACCGGCGATGAGCTTTTCGAGGGTTTC
Organism: Nocardia sp. NPDC049707; assembly: GCF_040674855.1. Lineage (NCBI taxonomy): Bacteria > Bacillati > Actinomycetota > Actinomycetes > Mycobacteriales > Nocardiaceae > Nocardia > Nocardia sp. NPDC049707. The sequence goes on from NZ_JBFANN010000070.1 coordinate 16,412, forward strand.
GGGGGTCGGTGTGGTGCGGTCGGCTTCGATGTCAGCCAGATAGCTGGTACTGATCCCGTGGCGCATGTCCGGTGCCTGTGAAAGTGAGCCGGCAGGTGTCCGCTGAACTGGGTGGCTCATCTGTAGTGGCAAAAAGGTGATTGGACGATTGCCGCTGAAGACGAGCCGAACTAGCGGATGCGGGCGTGGCTGCGCAGTGAGTTCTGACGTCGGTTGTCGACAGTCTATGGCGTGGGTCGGCGGGTCGAGGTTGCTTGATATCGGTGGAAGTGATGTCGCGGACCAACGGGTCGCACTGGCTGGGCGTTTCTGCCGAACGCACACTCATGGCTCGCCTATGTCAAGACGCAACCTCGGTGCGTTAGGAGCGCTCCGGTCGACCAAGTGGCACCGCTCGATCTCGTACTCCGGCACCCGGTCGATGCGGTACTTGGCGTATTCCCCCGACTGCTGGATGTTGCGCCGGAATCGGTCGAAGGTGAGCGGCGCGCGGGTGGAGGCTAGCATATCCCGAGTTTCCGGGCAGCTCAGGGCGGTTCGGATCCGGGTCACCCAGCCCTCGTCCAGGAACCACGGCATCAAAGGATGCTCGTCCACCATGCCGGCGTCCACGACCACCCAGTCCGAGTCGAGGTTCTTATCATGGCCGATACGGGCATTTGGGAACCGAAAAGTGTGTGCGGCAAGCGGATACGACAGACCCATCGGATCGAGGACGCGGACATCGAGGGGCATGTTCATGCCGATCATGCCGAGGTTAACGAAGAACACGGTATGCCCGGCGCGACCATCCGGGATCGGTGTGGGAGGTGGGACGATGGTCCAGCTCCAGGATGGCGAATTGATGAGCAGACCGCCGTTCGGGCTTGTTGCGATTTCGCCGACCATGGCGCGCATACGCGGGTAGTCCAGGTAGTCCTCGGCGCGGAGCGGGTGATCGTGGCCGGTGGTCTGGACGTAGTAGAGCCGCTCGTCTGCGATGCCGGAGGTGCTGATCTTGGTGTCGGTCTCGATGGCGGTGGCGTTGGCCGCGAAAAGCGCCCAGCCCGCGGTTCCAGCGAAAGCCGCCGCCGCGATCAGGAAGGCCCGGCCGGTGCGGCGCGGGTCCGCTTGCGCGGCTGAAGACTTCAGCGGCAGCACCATGACGGGCAGCAGCAGGCAGAACAGCTGCGACAGCAGCATCCGGCCGTGCATGAAGTCGCCGCCGACACGGATCTCGTAGACGGTCAGCAGGACACCGCTGCCGAGCATCAGTGCGACCACCGCAAGTGGGGTCCGCAGCCACCGGCTGAGTCGGTGAATGCATTCGCGCAGATCCGGTTTCGCATCGCAGTCGGACACGATAGCGGCAGGACCACCGATACGTCGGCGCCGCACCGCCACCACCGCTGCCGCACCCAGTACCACCAGCGGCACCCACAGCCAATACGGCCCAACCAGATTCCACAGGTAGACCAACCCCTGCCGCCATTTCGCGCCGCCCGCATCTTTCGCAACGGCCGTATTCGGGTACGGCAGACCGTAATAACCCATGCGCCAGATCTGATAGGTCACCGGCACCACGCCCGCCGTCGCTATCATCAGTGCACGGGACATCCACGGCCGCACTCGGATCCCCGGCTGGGGCGCGCAGCAGATCATGAGCAGCGCCAGTGCGCCGACCAGCGTCATCTCCGGCCGGATCAGCGGCGCCAGACCTGCGACGAAGGACAGGACGAAAACGTTTGCGAAGCGCACTATTTCGGTGCGGCTCCAGCGGATCAGCCACCACCACAGCACCGCCAGCCAGCAGATGACCAGGCTAGACTCCAGTCCCGAGGTGGCATAGTCGCGGGCCGGGGGCACCGCGATATAGACCAGAGCGCCTGCCGGAAGCAGTAATTGGGTACCGCCGCCATCCCACAATCGGGCCGTGCCCAGCATCGCAACGACGATGGCCGCAACCGATAGCGTGAGCGCGATACCCAGCACCACGTACTCCAGCCGCGCCTGCGTCAGCCAGCTGAAGAACCAGATGAGGTAGGTCCAGGCCGTACTGGTGTTGACTTCGACGCGCTCACCGGCATTGAAGACTGGGCCGTTGCCCGCCAGCAGGTTTCGCACCGTACGCAGCACGGTCAAGCCGTCGTCGGCGATCCAGCGCCGCTCCCAGCTACCGATCGCGAAAAGTGCAGCGGTGAGCACAATTCCGCTGATGAGAGTCGTGCGAGATGATCGCTGTGTCGCCGGCGCAACCGCAAGCTCTTCGCTCGCCACCATGTCAGGCGAGATAGTCAGCGTCACCTAGGCGAACCGAACACAATGATGAGCAAGAACCACTGTGGACAGCCGGAACCCGGCGACCATCCCTCCGGCTACCGCGTTCCGCAGGAAGCCCGAGGACACGAGACCGCCGCGCTGCCCGGGCTGCCCGGAAAGGTAACTCATAGATGTCCCCCTCATTGGTACGAACGAACCATACCGTGCGATCGAACGAGGGGCCAAATCTTGGGGTCAGCCGTGCGGTCGGACCTACGTCGAAACTCTCTCGCGCACAGCCACTTTCAGGGCAGCAGCGCCGAGCCTGGCACCAACCGGCCGACTACGGTCGCGGGCCGATCGGCGAGCGTCCTGGGCGGTTTCCTCATTGGACACACGCTTGGGCGTATTCGGGGGTACTGCCGTCTCAGCGTAATGCGGAAAGCGGTTGCCTGTTCGTTTGAATCCCACGTCGCAGGCATTCAACGGTCCGCTCGTTCCCGCGGGATCGACAGGGTCCTGCGCCCGCTGCCCAGCCGCCATTGGTCATCCTGAATTGCCTGGAGGTATGTGATTGGATCCGGCCCGGCGATAATCACAGTGACCGCTCCCGGACGATGCGGGCGATGTCGAGGTCGCGGACGCGATGCAGCGCGGGGAATTGGACGACCACCGCGGCGACGAGGACCGCGGCCGCCACCAGCGCCGGCGTGTGTGAGCGCATGGCCAGTTCCAGGTGGGCGCCCTGGTTCTCGTAGGTATGCAGCAGCCAGTGAGCAAGCAGGATGCCGCAACCGACACCGATCGGAATGCCGAGTACAGCCAGAACAAGGTTCTCGGCGGCGATCAACCGCGACAGCATTCCCGACCCCATGCCCGCCGCACGCAAAGCGCCGAGTTCACCCAGCCGCTCGCCGATATTGGCCGACATGGCGTTGAACAGCAGCGCCGCGGCCATGATCGCGGCGAAGCTGAGCATGATGCCGACGAGTGTGTCGTACATGGCGAACGCCTGTCGCATAGCCGAAGCAAGGGTGGCGGTCGACAGGTATGCCACCGTGCCAGGTATAGCAATGAGCCGATCCGACACGGCCTGCTCGTCGGTGACACCGGGCCGCAGCTTTACCAGCACACCCGTGTCCGGCACCGCCCCGACGGCGCGCCGCAGATAATCGGCCGAGACGTAGGCCACCGGTGACAAGGGTTCATCGACGAATCCGGCGACCGGCGCCGAGATCCGGTGCCCGATCGTTTCGTCGGTGATCGCGACGGTGTCGCCGACGGAGATTGCGAGAATGTCCCGCAGACTCGATTCGAGAAGTAAGCCCTTGTCGGAGAGTTGATTCGAGCCGGATTTCGCGGTGAATCGATGCATCTGCGTACCGGACGGCAAGCTGACCAGGAGAGTGTCATAGTGCCGGTTTCCGGCGGAGAGTTCGACGTTGTGGCGGCCGACGGCCTCGGCCGCCGCGACATCCGGATCCTGCCGGACCCGCGCCAGCACGGAGTCCACACTGCCAGAAGTGACTGCCAGGCTCACCGAGACGGCCACACCGACAATCGTGTGTACAGCGCGACGGCGGTTGCGCAGCACCGCGCGCAACGTCATGCGCCAGCGTGCAGGTAGGCGTTGCAGCACCGGCACGAGGCGTTCGATGACACTGCGCCCACTGCGAGGGGCCGGTGGCGCGATGCGCATGGCCTCGGCAGGACGCATGCGTGCGGCCGCGCGGGCCGGCGCCCACGCGGCGAATGCCGCGGCGGCGAACGTCGCGCCGGTCGCCGTGAGCAAGATGATCGGGTGCAGGGCGGCGACGTGCAGCGGCAACCCGAGAGCCTGGGTATACCGGGTGGTGATCCATCCGCCGAGCAAATAGCCCCCGAGCAGGCCGGGATCAAGATCCGGGTTCGTGCGGCGATGGCTGCCCAAGCCAGTGTTGAGGGTCGATTCCTGGGTGGGCGGCCTCCGTATGGGTACCAGTTGGCCGACGCGGGGCCTCATCCGAATCCGGCGAAGGCCGCTGATGGGAAGCGATTGCATCGGTTGGAAACCGATCCGGTCACCGCACCGGTCGTGCAACGGATCTTCGCCGAATATCTCGGTGGTCGAGGGATTTTCGCGATCGCGGAGGCACCCGAGGTCCAAGCCCGCCGTGCCGAAGCCCTCTCACACTCACGTCCGACCGGGAGGCAACGACGAATGACCAGCGAGGAGATCCGCTGTCTCATCACCGAACTGGGAGATATCCGGCACGTGTTGTCCGGGGCGGATCCAGCGGACAAAGCCGACGTCTACCGGCACCTCAACCTGCAGATGACCTACCATCCCGCCAAACGAACCGTGCGGGTCGAGACTTCTCTCGACCCGCACGGTTGGGGTTATGGATCGTGTCCGGAGGGGGAGTTGACCCATATCCCCAACCTGATTTACGCCACTGACCTGCAACTTCCTTGTCGCTGATAGTGCTGTTGGTGTGCGAAGCCGGATTGGTCGCCCCGATGTGAGCAGCTCGCGTTCACGGATTGCCCCTCGGTGTTAGGTCGAGTGGTTCGGCAGGGTGGTCGCGAACGACTCGCCGCCGTCGGGGCGGGAGTAGTCGATCACCCAGCTCGGTCGCGTCAGTGGTTTGCAGCTGACGCCGGCATCGCCGCCGCCCGCGAAGGCGCCGATCCGCCTGTGTGCCGCCGGGAGATTGGAGCTGACCACGACGTTGGTTGATGCCTCACACCTGCGGGCACTCAAAGGGGGACCCTGTCGGGCGCCTTCGTTGCTCTGAACATGTGCGGGGGCAACCCGTCCAACCCGAGAGCCGAACGCTGCTCACCTAAAAGCCTTTCTGAAGGCCGGTATTTTGACCGAGGAAGGCATGAATCGGGAGACTCGCATGGGAACTCCGCAGGGAGGTATTCCTACGCCCCCAACGCAGTTGGCAACTTCTGTTTCGATGTCACGCTAAGCTATCGGCGGTTGGAATGGCCGCGTCGTTTTCCGCGGGCGGTGGGACATGTCCGGTAGTAGGTTTGTGTCGTGGCTGGAAGTTGTTGCGACGCTGCTGAATTCGCTAAATTCGCTTGTCGTGTCAATGCGGCTGCGGAGTTGGTGGATGCTGGTGTGTCGGTGGCCGATGCTGCACGCGGGCTGGCGGATCGGTTCGAGTGTTCGCTGCGGCAAGCCCGCCGCTACGTTGATCGCGCTGTGGGCGGTCGGATGCCGGTTGCGGAACCAACGGTGGAATTCAGCGTCAAACTCAAACTTTCTGCGGCACTGGCGGTTCGGGTGCGTGAACACGCACGAGACTCTGGCAGCACGCTTTCCGAGGTGGTGTCGCAGGCATTGGCAGGTTTCCTGGTGCAGGGCTGCGCGCGGCCCGGGCTGCTGGTGAACGAGAGGCGGGTCGAGACGGAGTTCGTTTTCGACCGGCACGCGGCCACGGATGTGTCGGTGACCTACGAGATATTGGTTCCGCAACGTCGAGCCCGCATCGCGCGGGCTCAGGAAGGACTGCCACCACGTGACGAGCGCGGTGATCTACGCCCGGGTGTCCTCAGCCCGGCAGAAGAAGAACGAAACGATTGGCTCGCAGATCGCGGCACTGCACGCGCACGCCGAAACCCTCGGGCTCGAGGTGCCTGAGGAATGGGTGTTCGCCGACGACGGACACTCCGGCGCCACCCTGGTCCGGCCGGCGCTCGAGCGGCTGCGGGATCTGGTCGCCGGGGTCGGTGTGGATGTGGTGTTGTGCTATTCGCCGGACCGGCTGGCCCGCAAGTTCGCCCTCCAGGCGTTGTTGATCGAGGAATTCACCAGGGCGGGAACGAAAGTCGAGTTCGTCAACGGTCCGCGTGGTGGAGGTCACGTCGTTTGTGTTCCTGGGCTATGAATTCCGGCCGAGGATGGCCAAAAGCAGGCACGGTAAGCATTTCGTATCGTTCCTGCCCGCGGTCAGCACCGACGCGAAGAAGGCGATGGGCAAGGTAATCCGGTCGTGGCACCTGGCCAAGCGTAGCGACAAGTCTCTCGATGACCTCGCACTGATGTTCAACAACGTCGTGCAGGGGTGGATCAACTACTACGGACGCTTCTACCGTTCGCAGTTGCTCTACTCCTCCGCAGGCTCAACCGGCATATAATGCGATGGGCCACAAGGAAATACAAACGGCTCTACCGTCGAGAACGCCGCGCTACGGCATGGCTGGCCGAGATCGCTCGCCGATCTCCCCACCTGTTCGCGCACTGGCGTCTCGGCGCACGTCCTGACGGCTGGGCAATGGGAGCCGGATGAGCCGAGAGGTTCACATCCAGTTCTGAGAGAGCCGGCAGGTGCGATTCCTCCCGGCTACTCACCTCGTCGTGCTGGTCAACGGCAAGCAGCATCATGCCGAGCAGGCCAGGGTCGAGGTCGCCGAGGTAATCGCGCCGATGGGAATGGCCCCATCAGAGGCGAAAACCAGTGTGGCACAAATAGATCGCGGGTTCGACTTTCTTGGCTACCGTATCCAACGTCGGTCGAAACCTGGCACGAACCACGCGAAGAAGGTGGTCTACACCTACCCGTCGAAGAGCTGCGCTCGATCGTCGGGAAGGTTAGGTCCATCACGAGCAGATCATCGATAGGCATGTCTCTAGGAGAATTACTCAAACGCTTGAATAAAATTGTTCGCGGTTGGTGTATGTATTTCAGGCACGGGTGTTCGAAACGCACATTCAGCTACCTCAGCCACTACATGTGGTTCGAGGTGGCGCACTGGATGAGGATGAAACACCACCGAAAGATTCCCGACCTACCTGCCATCTGAGAATGGGACCGTGCTCCATAACCCCGCAGAAATAGTCATCGAACGGTATCGATGGCGGGTCACACGATCCCGACACCATGGAGCGTTCTCGCGGAGCAACTCGAAACACTCTCACGAGCAGACATTCATGGAGAGCCGGATGCGGTGAGAGCCGCACATACGGTTCGGCGGGCAACCCGGGCACCGCGCCCGTAGCCGACCCAACTGAGCCTCTCCACTGAGGTAAGCGGAGCTCGGCTGGATGCGCAGGTGGCCCAAGCTGATCGGTATCTACCGCCAGCTAATTCTTAATCGGGGTCCCGGCAGTAACTGCCGGACCGCTATCGCAGATGTGGTTGTTTCACTTGATGCGGCACGCCGGTGAGCACCAGTTCCGTGGTGCGCCGCGGCGCTTCGGACAACAACGGAAAGAGCACGGCTCGCTTGGGGAGCCGCACGTGCCTTCGGCCCTTCCGTACGGCTTCAACGACCTCGTTGGCGACCTTCTCGCGAGGTACCTGAACCAGGAGCCGCGTGCGATAGAAGCGCTCGAAGGACTTGGCCGCCGGCTCGAAATCGTTGACTCCGGCCTGCATGTTGGTAGGTATTGGGCCGAGCTCAACGAGGGTGGTGCCGATCGGCAAGCCGCGGAGGTCGGCCCGCAGCCCCGCGGTGAAGTGGGAAAGCGCTGCCTTCGACACACAGTAGGCGACCAGGCCGGGCATTGAGGTTCACCCCGAGTGGTGGACAGGGGGCTTACAGATTTCAGGCGGCAGTGGTTCGAAGTGAACGCTCGTAGTCGTCGGGGCTTTGGTTCCCG
>NZ_JBFANN010000071.1:0-23854 GCF_040674855.1 Nocardia sp. NPDC049707
CCGCGAACGGGTCGCTCGTAAGACTCGCTCCGTTGTGGTCGGTGATGGTGGGTTGTTCGGCATCTGATGTACGCGTGGCCGCTTTCGAGTCTTGTGGCATGCGCTTCGACGGCTCGGACGCGAGACGGGCCGCGAACGGGTCGCTCGTAAGACTCGCTCCGTTGTGGTCGGTGATGGTGGGTTGTTCGGCATCTGATGTACGCGTGGCCGCTTTCGAGTCTTGTCGCATGCGCTTCGACGGCTCGGCTGTGTTCGATGGCCGCGCCTTCGGCTCGGACGTGAGACGGGCCGCGAACGTCGCTTGTAAGACTCGCTCCGTTGTGGTTGTGTCGGCGACGACAGGTGGGGTCGAAAAGTGAATCCGCAGTGGGGCGATGGGGATATGTCCTACATCGGGTACGAGGAATTCGGGCGGCGCTTCCTGGCATACGCGGCTTCCGAGCAGCGTATCTCGGCAGCGTTCGCCCAATTGACTGGTGCCGCCTTCGATTTCGGCCCGATCGGCGTCGGGCCCGCCAGATTGGCGAAGGTCTCCGCGCAGGTGCAACTCGGGGAGCCGAACCTGCAACGGTACGTCGACAAGGTCATCTCCTTCGAGCTGATCATTCCGCTCGATGTCGATCTGCTGCTCGATCTCGCCGTCGATCGGCACCTCTTCCATGTCGACGGCAATATCCACCTGCACTTGACCGTGCGCACCGCCGAACCGTTGCGGATCATCATCGACATCGCCGAACCGCGCCCGAGCGATGTCCGCGTCAATGTGGCCACCGCCACCAGACGTGGTCAGCTGCTGCGCATCCTGGCCAGTGTCGACCATGAGATCCGGCGCTTCGTCGCGCGCTACATCGCCACCGAAATCCGCAAACCGCATATCGCCGCGGTGCGTGATATCGATGTCGCCGCCCGGTTGGACGCGGCCTGGAAGTTGTGACTCTCAGAGCTTGCGCAGTCGCAGCCGGTTGATGCTGTGGTCGGCGTCCTTGCGCAGCACCAGCGTCGCGCGCGGACGGGTGGGCAGGATGTTGTCCACCAGATTGGGCCGATTGGTGGAGTTCCAGATTTCCTTCGCGGTGGCTGTCGCCTGGTCGTCGGTGAAGCCCGCGTAGTGGTGAAAATGTGCGTTCGGATCGGCGAAGGCGGTCTCGCGCAGGGTGAGAAACCGTTGCACATACCAGTTCTCGATGTCCTCGATGCGCGCATCGACGTAGATCGAGAAGTCGAACAGATCCGAGACCATCAACCGTGGACCGGTCTGCAACACGTTGAGACCTTCCACGATGAGAATGTCGGGCTGAGTCACGCAGTGGAACTTGCCCGGCACGATGTCGTAGGAGATATGTGAGTACATCGGCGCACATACTTCGGCCGCACCGGATTTCACCTCGGTGACGAAGCGCAGTAGTTTGCGACGGTCGTAACTTTCTGGAAAACCCTTGCGGTGCATGATGCCGCGCCGCGTCAGTTCCGCGGTGGGATATAGGAATCCGTCGGTTGTGACCAAATCCACACGCGGATGGTGATCCCATCGTGCGAGCAGGGCCTGAAGTACGCGGGCGGTGGTGGATTTTCCGACCGCGACACTGCCGGCGACACCGATCACGAATGGCACCTGCTGGTCGGGATGGGTCTCCCCGAGAAAGGTTGCGGTCGCCGCGAACAGCCGCTGACGTGCGGCGACTTGCAGATGGATGAGGCGAGCGAGCGGGAGGTAGACCTCGGCGACCTCTTCCAGATCGATCTGTTCGCCGAGGCCGCGAAGACCGATCAGTTCTTCCTCGGTCAGCACCAGGGGAGTCGATTTACGCAGGGTCCGCCACTGTTTCCGGTCGAATTCCACATACGGACTCGGCTCGCTCATTCGTGCCACTTACCCGACACTCCGATCAGACAAACACGCATACGTCGCGCGCCGGCTGTATGAGATTCGGTCCAGCTCTTGCATAGCCGAATTCTGCTCTGCGTCAGCATCGTGGGAAACGCGGGGTGTCGATACCGGGTGGTAACGGTCGATGACAAGGCCGTCAGCGGCTAATGTCGGCGGGCATGGAAGCGCATCCCCTCGTGACCGAGTACCTGCGTCTCGGCTTGGCATTCGACCGGCTGGAGGAAGGTTTCGTCGACGCCTATACCGGTGATCCCGCGCTGCGTCGCGAGGTCGAGAACGCGCCAGCGCCCGAACCGCGCGATTTGGCTCGGCGGGCGGTGGCGTTGCGTGCGGAACTGCCCGCGGCCGGACTGCCGCGACAGCGGACCGAATTCCTCGATGCGCACCTGCGCGCGCTGGAATGCTCCGGTCGCAAGTTCGCCGGGGACGACATCAGGTTCATCGACGAGGTGCGCGCCTACTTCGATGTCGATATCGCGCCCGGCAATGTCGAGGACTACCGCGACGCGCACCGGCAGATGGATGACGTGCTGCTCGGTGACGGGCCGCTCGCCGAGCGGATGACCGCGTTCCGCAAGGCCGATGAGATTCCGCCGGAGCGGTTGAGTGTGTGCGTCGAGGCGTTCTCGAGTGCGTTGCGGGAACGGGTGCGCGAGCGTTATCCACTGCCCGACCACGAGCATGTCACCTATGAGGTGGTGGGGGATAAGCCCTGGTCCGGCTTCAATTACTACCTGGGCAATTACCACTCCAGGGTGGCGATCAACTCCGATCTCAAACAGCATATGGCGCATCTGCCCAGCCTCATCGCGCACGAGTCCTATCCGGGACATCACACCGAGCACTGCCGCAAGGAGGCCGGTCTGGTCGGGAACGGGCAGGCCGAGCAAACGCTGTTCCTCGTGAATACCCCGCAGTGCTTGATGGCGGAGGGGCTGGCGGATCTGGCGCTGCGCTCGATCGTCGGACCCGGTTGGGGCAAGTGGGCGCAGGAGATCTACGCCGATCTTGGTCTGCGTTTCGAAGGTGAACGCGCCGAACAGCTTTCGAATGCCTCGGCCGCATTGCTCGGGGTCCGGCAGGATGCCGCGCTACTGCTGCACGATCAGCACCGCGATGCCGATGAGGTCGTCGGATTCCTGCAGCGCTGGGGCCTGACCACCCAGGAACGCGCCCGTCAGTCCCTGCGCTTCCTGTCCTCGCCCCTCTGGCGCGCCTACATCAGCACCTACGTCGAGGGTTACCGCCTGCTCGGTAGCTGGCTGGATCGCGCCGTCGACGCCGACGACCGCGCCGACCGCTTCCGCCGCCTCCTCGACGAACCCCTCACCCCCGGGGCGCTCCGCGCCATGTGATTACCGGATGACGGCGCTGCCGCCACCGTTGGAGATGGTGCAGTTCAACTGGGACAAGGCGACGCAGTAGGCATCGAGTGGTACGTCGGGATCGAGACCAGGTTCAGCATGGCGTCTCCTCGGGGTGTGGACAGTCTGGGGCGCGACAGCGGGTATGCCTGTGCGCTGCCCCGAGCGCTGAAATCCACTCGGCCGCTCGACGATGCGCAAGTCCACCTCACCGCCTTGTTGCGGTCCGGCGTACCCGGGGCTCGACAGGGCTCGGCCCGCCGCGTGCCGCCGGATAAGATGAGGCCACGCGACTGGCGCACTCGAGGTGGAAGCAACCACCGGGAAGCACCCTCGCCCCGCACCGCGCGCCTGGGTGCCGGGCCCATGGGCTTCGGGGTGCGCATCCCGAAGCATCCGGACCACGGAGGTTGCGATGCACACCGAGACACAGAGCCCCCTGATCGGCGCGGCGCGGACGGCCAATAGACTCGACCGGGTGACGCAGACGACCGCCTCTGTCAATTCCCAATCCCTCGGTGAGCTCGATCCGGAGCTCGCTGCCGCGATGGCAGGCGAACTCGCCCGCGAACGCGACACCCTCGAGATGATCGCCTCGGAGAACTTCGTGCCGCGCGCGGTGCTGCAGGCGCAGGGCAGCGTGCTCACCAACAAGTACGCCGAGGGCTACCCGGGCCGTCGCTACTACGGCGGCTGCGAGCACGTCGATGTCGTCGAAACCCTCGCCCGCGATCGCGCCAAGGAACTCTTCGGCGCCGAATTCGCCAATGTGCAGCCGCATTCCGGCGCGCAGGCGAATGCCGCGGTACTGATGGCGCTGATGGAGCCCGGCGACCGGCTGCTCGGCCTCGACCTCGCGCACGGCGGTCACCTCACCCACGGCATGCGGCTGAACTTCTCCGGCAAACTCTACGAGGTGCACTCGTACGGGGTCAGCAAGGAAGACCACCGCATCGATATGGAGGAGCTGCGCAAGACCGCGCTCAGCTCGCGTCCCAAGGTGATCGTCGCCGGTTGGTCGGCCTACCCGCGGCACCAGGATTTCGCCGCGTTCCGGGAGATCGCCGATGAGGTCGGCGCGAAGCTGTGGGTCGATATGGCGCACTTCGCCGGTCTGGTCGCGGCTGGTCTGCATCCCTCGCCGGTGCCTTACGCCGATGTGGTGTCCTCCACCGTGCACAAGACCCTGGGCGGTCCGCGTTCCGGGCTGATCCTGGCCAAGCAGGAGTACGCCAAGAAGCTCAACAGTTCGGTGTTCCCTGGTCAGCAGGGCGGTCCGCTCATGCATGTGATCGCTGCCAAGGCGGTCGCGTTCAAGATCGCGGCGAGCGCCGAGTTCAAGGAACGTCAGGAGCGCACTTTGTCGGGTGCCAAGATCCTGGCCGAGCGGCTCGGCGGCGCGGATGTCAAGGACAAGGGCATCAGCGTGCTCACCGGCGGCACCGATGTGCACCTCGTGCTGGTCGACCTGCGCAACTCCGAGATCGACGGTCAGCAGGGTGAGGATCTGCTGCACGAAATCGGAATCACGGTCAACCGCAACGCCGTTCCATTCGACCCGCGTCCGCCGATGGTGACCTCCGGCCTGCGTATCGGCACCGCCGCGCTTGCCACCCGCGGCTTCGGCGATGCCGAATTCACCGAGGTCGCCGACATCATTGCCACCGCACTCGCCGGCGGCTCCGATGTCGACACCCTGCGCGCCCGCGTCACCAAACTGGCCCGGGACCTGCCCCTCTACGACGGCCTCGAGGACTGGCACCTGCTCGGCTGAGCCCGGCTTCGATCCGCCTGGGAATCCGGCCGCGCACCAACGGTATCCGTTCGCGCGCACGGGTTCCCAGGCGAATTCATGTAGCGGGCATGACCGAAAGCCGCTCCGAACCGAATGGCTGGCCCTGTCCGGCACTGTTGAGTTGCTCGACCCGTGTACGCGGCGACGGCTGCCACTCGGGGCCTACCGGTCCATGCGGGCTCTCGCACGGACGATGGACTCGTCGAGGTAGCGGGCGATATCGGCGCTGGTGCCGGGGCGGATCATGAGTGCGCGGTTGGCGGGAACTTCGCAGTAGCGCCCCGCCTTCGTGTCGATCCAGCGGATTTTCCCGGTGCGCAGGGGTTCGGCATTGCGCGGGCCGACCAGGACTGTGGCGGTGCCGCTGGTATCGCAGGGCTGGCGCCAGAAGCGGCGGTAGCGATCCCGGATGGCGCAGGACGGAGAGTTGCCGAAGGGGTCGGGGCGGTCGTCGTTGAGATCGTCGAGGAGATAACTCTTTTCGGCCGCGGTGCCGGATGGCGGATCGGGGAGCAGGCGGATCAGTTCGGTGGCGAGCTGGTCGATGCGGACCCGGCGCAGCCGCACCTTGCCGCCATCCGGTGCCGGCGCTTGCAGCGCGATGACGCCCGGTCCGGTGCGGGTGGCGCAGCCGATGGCGCGCAGTTCGAGCTCGCCGCGGGTGTTGTCGATGCCGAAGACTTCGATGCGCCACTCGGGTCTGGCGAGCACCCCGATGGCGCGCTGTAGCGAAGCATTGTCCTCGCGGGCCAGCTCCGTGCGGAATTGTCGCTGGTAGGCACGATATTCGTGGAGTCCGGGAAAGCGGCTGGTGAAGCGAAACGGAAAGGGCATGCGATCGAGGCCGGTGCCGAACCAGGCCGCCGCGAACTGCTCGGCGGACAAGGTCCACTGCGTCATCATTGCGCCCCCAGGACGGGCGGCACGGTCTTCTCGACCTCGCCGATCAGTTGCTCGCCGTGCTCTTCGGTGCGCAGGTACGTCGCCGACTTGTGCTCACCGTCCTCGCCCCGTCGGGGACGCGCGCTCGGCGGATACATCCCGGAGTATCCGGCGGTACCCGTGGCGCTCACCCGACTCGGCGTACTGGTGGCGGGCTGAGCCGCCGTGGCTCCCGGTGTGGTGCCGGGCACCGACTTACCAGGACTCGCAGTCCCGCCGGTATCGGGCGTACCACCTGGACTGGGCGTATTGCCGGGACTGGAGGAGGCACCCACCACGGTCGAGATCCCCGGTGTGATCCCGGCGGACGTGCTGGTTGTCGGTGACATCGGCGTACCGGCCGCCGAGGCGATGGTGGAACTCGTGGACGTATACGCCGTCGAGGCTGGCGCGGTCGACGAGCCATGGTTCTGCGTTGACAAAATAGATTGCGGGGCAACAGCTTCGGGTCCACCCGTCCCTGCCAGCGCCCCGTTGCCTTCCATCTTGCCGGTGTCCTCGGCCTTACCGGTTTCTTCCGCTGTGCCGGTCTGCCCGGCCGCGCCGGTCTTCTCGGCCACACCCGTTCCTTCGCCCCCGATGGTGCCCTCCGCTTTACCCGTATTCCCAGCCTTACCCGAATCCTCGGTCCCACCGGGCGAAATCGCCGGAACCACCCCCGGCCCCACGGAAATCGGATCAACCGGCGGCGGCAATGTCGGAATCGACGGCGCAGTATTCCCATATGGCTGGATATAAAGCGTGCTCATATCGTCCCGAGCCTGCTCCTCCTGCGAATTCCGCAACTCCGTCCCCCGCGGGTTATCCGAGGTATCCACCACCGGGGGCACCGCGACCTTGAACCGCCCGGCGGCACTCGCCGCCGCCGATAGCGGCGTCGACTGCTGATCCAGCGACTCACCCAGCTCACCGACGCGCGTGGCATACTCCCGAATGCCGCGCACCGCCCGATCGGCTGCCGCGCCCTCCCAATGTTGGTCCACCGCTTGCCGAATCGCGGTTTCGAACTGTTGCCCCGCCTTGGTCACCGCTGCCGCGATAGCGGCCCAGGCATCGAACGCGCCGTCCAGTTCGTCCGGATCCATCTGGTCGGCAGCCTGTTTGATCTCTGCGTGCGAGAAGTTCTGCGCGTTCTCGGGATTGGTGATCGCGCGGCCGTCCATCTGTGCTGTCATGACCGAGCCAGCCCCTTCCGTCAGTGCCGTCTGACCCTTTAGACGCACTCGACCCCACCCCGGTTCCATCGAAATAGAGCCGATTCCGCCACGCCAAACCATGCGGTCGGCCGAAGGGTGCCGGTGCTACCGGTATCAGTTCGCAGTGGCGGCCGCGACCAGCGTCGGGTAGTCCGGCAGCTCGATGGTCTTGACGTTCTCGGTCATTTTCATCATCTTGTCGAACATCCACGAGTGCAGGAACCAGTTGCGGAACTTGATGCCGAGCGCGGTCTTCGGCGCGAAGAAGCGGCCCGCATTGCTGTAGTCCGCGAGTTTGCCGAGCGAGTGCATGAGCTCGTCGTAGCGCGCGAAGGCCGTCCGGTAATCGCCGTCGGCGAGCGCGAGTTCACCGGCCATGATGTAGGCGCCCTGCACCGCGAGTCCGGTTCCGAAGCCGCCCAGGGTATTTCCGTAGCCCGAATCGCCGACCAGCGCGACCCGGCCCCGGCTGTAACTCTGCATCTTGCGCACCATGCTGATCGAGTCCAGGAAGAAGTCGTCGACCTCCGCCATTTCGGCGAGCATGCGCGGCGCCTCCCAGCCGACGTCGGCGAAGGTTTCCTCGATGATGTGTCGCTGCGCCTCGATGTCGTCACGGGCGTAGTCGAGTTCGGACGAGGCGAAGATGTAGAGCTGCTGTGCCTTCGAGCCGCCGGTGATGACGCATTTGCCCGGCTCGTTGTAGCCGTAGGCCGTCATCCGCTCGGGGGTGCCTTCGGACTTGGTCGCCCATGGGCTCGCGCCCGCGACGCAGTAGTAGTGGCCGAGGTGCTTCACGAATTCTTTTTCCGGTCCGAACGCCAGACGCCGTACCCGCGAATGGATTCCATCGGCGCCGAAGACCAGATCGAAGCCGCGCGGCGCGCCCTTCTCGAATTCGACCCACACGCCGTCGTCGGTCTCGGTCAGCGCGCTGATCGAGTCGCCGAATACGTATTCGCAGTCCTGGTAGGTCTTTTCGTACATGATCCGCGCCAGATCCCCGCGCAGGATCTCCACGTCGCCGCCGGTGAAATCGCCGGTAATGGAGGCCAACTGGGCGCCGTCCTCGTCGACGAACACGGTGTCGGTGGTGCCGGTGCGGTGTGCGTAGATCTCGTCCAGGATGCCCATCTGCTCGAGCACCTTGTGGTGCGTTTGGCCGGTGAAGTCGACGGCCTGGCCGCCGGGACGCAACTGCGGTGCGCGCTCGACCACGGTGACCTCGAAGCCGTAGCGGCTCAGCCAGTAGGCGAGTGCGGGGCCGGCGATGCTCGCGCCGGAGATGAGAACGGTTTTGTTGCGCATGATGTCTCCCGAGGTTCAGTATCTGTGTCCGGTAGAATCTGTATCCGACGGACACGAATTAGAGTATGGTGGACACAGTTACTTGTCAACGCGCAATGCGCAAGGATGTGGAAATGCCTGCACCGACCACCATCGAACTGCTCTGGGGCACCGAGCGGCGGCCCAAGCGCGGCCCCAAGCCCGCGCTGTCACTGGAGGGGATCGTCGCGGAGGCCATCGCCCTGGCCGATGCCGAAGGGCTGGCGAACCTGTCCATGCAGCGGCTGGCCGAACGCCTCGGCTTCACCAAGATGTCGCTGTATCGGTATGTGCCGGGCAAGGAGCAGCTCACCGCGCTGATGGTGGATGCCGCGATCGGGGAACCGCCGGATATCATTGCGGCACACCAGGATTCGGATGAGCAGCGGTGGCGGGCCGGACTGCGCCGCTGGGTCGAGACGCTCTTCGAGCGCTACCGCGCGCACCCCTGGTCGATCGGTCTGACCATTGGCGCGCGTGCGATCGGCCCCAATGAAATGGGCTGGATGAATGCCGCGCTGACGGCGCTCGACGGCACCGGGTTGACCGGCCCCGAGCAACTGGACACCATCGTGCTGCTCAACGGGCACATCCGCAGTCTGGTGCAGCAGGCGACGACCGCGGACCGGCAGGAGACGGCGCAGCAGATCGCGGGCCAGTTCGCCGCGATGATGGCCGCCGCCGGTGACCGGTTTCCCCTGGTCTCCGCAGCCTTCGCCGAGGAGGCCGCCGTTACCGGCGAACCACCCGGTGGCGATGGCCCGGGGGATGCGTTGAGCTTCGGCATCAACCGAATTCTCGATGGTCTTGGTGTCCTCATCGCCGACCGTCACCGTCCGTAGCGGCTTAGGCTCAGTGCATGAGTGACGAACTCGAACTCGAGCAGGACGCGATCACGACGGTGCGAGAGTTCTTCGCCGCACTCGAGATCGGTGCGGTGGACGAGGCGCTGGAGCTGCTGCACCCCGATGTCGTCTGGAAGAACACCTCACTGCCGACGGTCGGCGGCGGCCTCACCCGCAAGATCCTGCGCGGGCTGAATCGCGACACCATCGGCTTCGCCGCCGAAATGCATCACATTGCCGCCGACGGCGACTTCGTGCTGACCGACCGTACCGATATCCTGCGCGTCGGCCCGCTACGGATCGCCTTCTGGGTCTGCGGCACCTTCGAACTGCGCGACGGCCGAATCATCCTGTGGCACGACCACTTCAGCTGGGAGAACTTCCTGCGCGGCACCGCCGTCGGCCTCGTCCGCGCCGCATTGCCGCAGCGCTGAGGTCAGGTGTGTTTGGTGAGGTAATCGAGGTAGTAGGGGCGCAGGACTTCGGCGATCCTGCCGTCGCCCGCGTGGATGTAGTCGTCGATCATCGGCAATACGTATTTGATATCGGCCTCGCTCTCGCCGAGATCGCCCGCGGCCGCCTCGGCGGCGGGTATCGACTTCAGTAGCCGCCACAGATATTTGATGTCGCCGCGCCGCGCCGCAAGCCGGACCGCACGGTCGTGCAGTTCCTTGGACGACAGCTTTTCCAACTCCTCGTTACCGGCCATACCTGCGACTCTATCCCCCGTACCCTGGCCTTTCGAGTGACCGGCAGGCAATTGCGGTCGTGCGGTTAACGACAAATTCACGGACACGCCTACCAGTGCCCGAGCGCGGACCGTGC
Organism: Nocardia sp. NPDC049707; assembly: GCF_040674855.1. Taxonomy (NCBI): domain Bacteria; kingdom Bacillati; phylum Actinomycetota; class Actinomycetes; order Mycobacteriales; family Nocardiaceae; genus Nocardia; species Nocardia sp. NPDC049707. Next base: position 10,182 of record NZ_JBFANN010000071.1, read on the forward strand.
AGTCGGCGGTAGCGTCGTTGGTGCGGGCCGCGTAGGTGTGGCTCGTACGGGAGGTCCTGAACCGTGACTGAGCTGATCAGTACGAGGGGGCCGGCACCCGGCCCTCGTGGCATCTGACGCAAGTCGGATCCCATCAGGACGGACCGGTCCAGCGAGATCGTTCGTGCGGGTGCCGCGCGAACATAAAGGAGCCCACCGTGACTGCTGCACGCTCCGTTCCCGCTCCCTCGGCGCACTCCAGCTCCGCGAAAGGCGAAGCCGCCGCGAAGGGGGCCCGCCCCTCGCATTCCCAGAATTACGGTGCGAAATCCTTCGTCATCGACACCTCGGTTCTCCTGTCGGATCCCTGGGCTTTCACCAGATTCGGCGAAAACGATGTCGTATTACCGCTGGTCGTGATCAGCGAACTCGAAGGTAAGCGCCATCATCACGAACTGGGCTGGTTCGCGCGGGAAGCCCTGCGCAACCTCGACGATCTGCGTCTGCGGCACGGCAGGCTGGATCAGCAGGTGCCGATCGGCACCGAGGGCGGAACGCTGCAGGTGGAACTCAACCACACCGACCCCGCGGTACTCCCGGTCGGATTCCGCACCGACACCAATGATTCCCGCATCCTGGCCTGTGCGCTCAATCTGGCGGCCGAGGGCCGTCAGGTGGTGCTGGTATCCAAGGATATTCCCTTGCGCGTCAAGGCGAGTGCGGTGGGTTTGCACGCCGACGAATACCACGCCCAGGACGTGGTGACCTCCGGCTGGTCCGGAATGACGGAGATCGATGTCGCCAAAACACTGATCGATCAGCTCTACAGCGACGCTGTTATCGATCTGGACGAGGCGCGGGAACTGCCGTGCCACACCGGAATCCGGTTGCTCAGCGCAAGCTCCAGTGCCCTGGGCCGGGTCACGCCGGACAAGCGGGTGCAGTTGGTCCGTGAACGCGAGGCGTTCGGACTGCACGGCCGTTCGGCCGAACAGCGCATCGCGCTGGATCTGCTGTTGGACGAGAGTGTCGGCATCGTCTCGCTCGGCGGCCGGGCTGGTACCGGCAAGTCGGCGCTGGCCTTGACGGCCGGGTTGGAGGCGGTGCTCGAGCGGCGCACACAACGCAAGGTGGTGGTGTTCCGTCCGCTGTACGCGGTCGGTGGGCAGGATCTCGGCTATCTGCCGGGATCGGAGAGCGAGAAGATGGGGCCGTGGGCACAGGCGGTCTTCGACACCCTCGACGGGCTGGCCAGTCGCGAGGTGATGGAGGAGGTGCTCAGCCGCGATATGTTGGAAGTCTTGCCGCTCACCCACATTCGCGGTCGCTCGCTGCACGATTCGTTCGTGATCGTGGATGAGGCGCAGTCGCTGGAGCGCAATGTCCTGCTGACGGTGCTCAGCCGACTGGGCACCGGATCGCGCGTCGTGCTCACCCACGATGTGGCCCAGCGCGACAATCTGCGGGTCGGCCGACACGACGGTGTCGCCGCGGTGATCGAAAAGCTCAAGGGGCACCCGCTTTTCGCGCACATCACGCTGACCCGTTCCGAACGGTCGCCGATCGCGGCGCTGGTGACCGAGATGTTGGAGGAGTATGGCCCGAGCGCATAGCGGGCACTAGCAACTATCCAGGGTGTGTTTCCAGTCACAATTGAGCGGGTAGTATTCGCGTGATACCTGTTCATCAACGGCCCGGCGAGTCTTACCTGGATTCGCCGGGCCGTTGCCGGGCATCGACCTAGCCGTAGCGACTGCTTGCGGGTCGCTCGAAACAACACAGCTGCGCGCGACGTCACCGCGTCCGCGGTAGCCAACTTTCGAGAGGATGGAAATGCACCACTTCGCTCGACGAACGGCTGGATTCATCGCGGTCACCGCGGCCGCGGCACTGCTGCTGTCCGCCGGCTGCAGCAAGGACGACGACAAGGACAAGAGCAGCGCCGCGTCCATGACGACCACCACAGCGGCGGCCCACGGCGAGGGGCATATGTCGGGGGCCGCGGAGGAGACCAAGATCGCCACCCAGGGCGGCGATATCACCGTCTCCGGCATCATCTTCGACAAATACGTGCAGTCCGGCGGTCCGACCGGTCCACTCGGCGCGCCGCTGAAGACGCAGGAGGATGCCCCCAACGACGGCAAGTGGCAGGACTTCACCGGCGGCGCGATCGTCTGGAGCAAGGACAACGGCGCGCACATCGTCTGGGGCGAAATCCGCAAGGCATGGGAGGACATCGGCGGTCCGGACGGCACGCTCGGCTACCCGATCAGCGACGAGAAGGACATCCCCGGCGGCAAGCAGAGCGACTTCGTCGACGGCACCATCACCTGGGTGGACGGCAATACGACCGTCACGCCGAAGTCCTGATCCCGGCCCCGGCGTCCGAGCGCTCGCGTGTCACCATTGGTGAGTGCTCGCGGTTCGCTCGTAAGACCTGGTGCTTGTACGCTCGGACGCCGGTACCAATTCCTATTCCTATTCGTAGATCCCCGCATCGCGGGCCCAGCCGCTAGGTTGTGCTAGTGCAAACTCTGTTGACCGATCGCGAACTACTCGCGTCCCTCGCCGACGAGGTGGAGCTGAATCTGCGCCGCCATATCGCCGCCGCCGACGGGTGGCAGCCGCACGAATATGTGCCGTGGGACGATGGCCGCAATTTCGCATTCCTCGGCGGAATCGATTGGGAGCCTGAGCAATCCGAGTTGAGCGAGACCGCCAAGCTGGCGTTGACGGTCAGTGTGCTCATCGCGGACAACCTGCCCTCGTACCACCGCGAGGTCGGCAAATACCTGCGCACCGGGTCGTGGTGGCGCTGGGTCGGTCGGTGGACGGCCGAGGAGAACCGACACGAGATCCTGATTCGCAACTACCTCATGGTCACCCGGTCGGTCGACCCGGTGCAGTTGGAGTGGTTGCGGATGGACGAGATGACCAAGGGCTTCCGGCGTCCCGCCCTGCACCTGCTCGACGTGCTCGCCACCTGTGCGTTCGAGGAGGCGGCTGCCGCCATCCGGCATCGCAACACCGCGGCGCTCGGGGAGAACGAGATGGTCACGGCCATCGCCGAGCGCATCGCGACCGACGATGAACTGCAGTCGATCTTCTTCGCCGACCTGGTCGCCGCGGCGTTCGGCATCGCACCGGATCAGACCATGCGCGCCATCACCGACAGCGTGCTGCGATTCCAGGTGCCGACGGTGACGCTGCCCGATGGGCGCAGCAGCGACGATGTGCTGGCCGAGGCGGGCATCTACGACCGCGCCAAGGAGGCGGAATTGGTTTTCGGTCCGCTGCTGAAGCGGTGGGAGTTCTTCACCCGCACCGATATCGGTGCAGAGGGCGAGAAGGCACGCGCGGAACTTGCGCAGCTGCGGACCGGATCGTTGGCCTGACTCCGGCCCTCGTGGTCATTGATACCGGTCGGCGCACGGTGTGCGCGCCGACCGGTTTCTCGATTCCGGCTACTCTCCATCCTCGACCTTGGCCATCGACAGCACATCCAAACGGCGATCGAGTTCTTCCAGGGTGAGCTTTTCGTCGAGCAGACCGCGATCGATAACGGTCTGGCGGATGGTCTTCTTTTGCCGCAACGCCTCTTTCGCGACCGCGGCCGCCTCTTCGTAACCGATAGCGGAATTCAGCGGTGTCACAATCGACGGCGACGATTCCGCGAGGGTGCGCAGATGATCCTCGTTCGCGACCAGTCCGCGAACGCACTTATCGGCGAACAGCCGGGACACGTTGGCGAGCAGCCGAATCGACTCGAGCAGATTGCGTGCCATCACCGGGATGTAGACATTCAACTCGAACGCGCCGCTCGCACCGGAGAACGCGACGGTCGCGTCATTGCCGATCACCTGCGCGGCGACCTGCGTAACCGCCTCGGGCAGTACCGGATTCACCTTGCCGGGCATGATCGAACTGCCGGGCTGCAGATCGGGCAGCTGAAGTTCGCCGAGACCGGTCAGCGGTCCCGAACCCATCCAGCGAATATCGTTGGCGATCTTGGTGAGGCTCACCGCGATGGTGCGCAGTGCACCGGACGCCTCCACCAGACCGTCACGGGCAGCCTGCGCCTCGAAGTGATCCTGCGCCTCGGAGAGTGCATCGATATCGGTCGCCAGCACCAGCTCGGCAACGACCTTCGCGCCGAAACCCGCGGGCGCGTTGAGTCCCGTGCCGACCGCGGTGCCGCCGATGGGCAGCTCGCCGAGCCGCGGCAGTACCGCCGTAATGCGTTCGATGCCCGCCGCTACCTGGCGGGTATAGCCGCCGAACTCCTGGCCGAGAGTCACCGGTACAGCGTCCATGAGGTGAGTGCGGCCGGACTTCACCACCGTGCGCCATTCGGTCGACTTGTCCAGCAGCGCCAGCCGCAGGTGGTCCAGCGCCGGGATCAGATCCTTGATCGCGGCCTCGGTGGCGGCCAGATGGGTGGCGGTGGGGAAGGTGTCGTTCGACGACTGCGACATATTCACGTCGTCGTTCGGGTGCACGGTCACGCCGTTGGCCTTCGCGATCGAGGCGATCACCTCGTTGGCGTTCATATTCGAGCTGGTGCCCGAGCCGGTCTGGAAGACATCGATCGGGAACTGGTCGTCGTGCAGACCGTCGGCGACCTCGTTCGCGGCGGCGATAATCGCATCCGCCTTGGCCGGATCGAGCAGTCCGAGATCCTTGTTCACCTTGGCACACGCCGCCTTGAGCAGGCCGAGCGCGCGGATCTGCGCCCGCTCGAGCCCACGCCCGCTGATCGGAAAGTTCTCCACGGCCCGCTGGGTCTGCGCCCGCCACAACGCGTGCACGGGAACCCGAACTTCCCCCATGGTGTCGTGCTCGATGCGGTACTGCGTCTCCTCGGTCGTCATAATCCCGACCCTATGCCGCAGACGACCGCGATGGGGCTGCCACGCCTGAGGGGATTGGCACACCCCACGCGGTGCCGCTACGGGAATAGGGGATGCGGTCGACGCCAGCTCTGTCCTTGTGTCCATCTGGCCACGGCGCTGGAGCTTGCGGCCGATCTGACCGCGCTGGTGGCATACGACACACGACTGGGCGAAGCGGCGGAGGCCGCGGGGCTGGAATGGGCAGCGCCCTCATGATCGCCGGACTGATCGATGGGAAGTGGCGATAGCATCGGCGAACGGCCGATTATCAGCTCCTGGAGGCGATTTCGGTGATTGCTCGGCGCGCCGTGGAAAAAGATCGAGCCCGATCCGAAGCGGACCGGGCTCGACGCATTCGAGAAATCAGGGGAGCGGCGGCACCGCATCCTCGTCGCCGATGAAATCGACCGAGGAGTATTCATGGAGCTTGGTGAGGCGGTGATAGGCGTCGATCATACGGACCGTGCCGGATTTGGAGCGCATGACGATGGATTGGGTGGAGGCGCCGCCGGGGAAGTAGCGGACGCCGCGCAGCAGGTCACCGTCGGTTACGCCGGTCGCGCTGAAGAAGACGTTGTCGCCGGCGACCAGGTCTTCGGTGATGAGGACACGGCTCAGGTCGTGGCCCGCGTCGATGGCCTTCTGACGCTCGTCGTCGTCCTTGGGGGCGAGCATCGCCTGCAGTTCACCGCCCATACAGCGCATGGCGGCGGCGGCGATGATGCCCTCGGGGGTGCCGCCGATGCCGACCAGGATGTCGGTGCCGGAGTCGGGACGGGCGCAGGCGATGGCGCCCGCGACGTCGCCGTCGGAGATCAGGCGGATTCGGGCGCCCGAGTCGCGGACCTGCTGAATCAGCTCGGCGTGGCGCGGGCGGTCCAGGATGCAGACGGTGAGATCGGACTTCGACAGGCTCTTGGCCTTGGCCACCCGGCTGATGTTCTCGCCGATCGGGGCGGAGATATCGATCACACCCGCCGCATCGGGACCGACCGCGATCTTGTGCATGTAGAACACCGCGGACGGGTCGAACATCGCGCCGCGCTCGGCGACCGCGAGCACCGCGATGGCACCCGGCGAACCCTTCGACATCAAGGTGGTGCCGTCGATCGGGTCTACCGCGAAGTCGACCTCGGGACCGGTACCGTCGCCGACCAGCTCACCGTTGTAGAGCATGGGCGCTTCGTCTTTCTCGCCCTCACCGATGACCACGATGCCGCGCATGGAAACGGAGCTGACCAGCTGCCGCATGGCGTCGACGGCCGCACCGTCGCCACCTTCCTTATCGCCGCGGCCGACCCAGCGGCCCGCGGCCATCGCACCGGCCTCGGTGACCCGGACCAGTTCGAGGGCGAGGTTGCGGTCCGGCGCCTCGCGGCGGCTGGGTGCGGGCGAAGATGCCGTCATTACGGTGTGCCTCCTACGGTCGTTGCTATCGCTGATTCTCGCAGAAGCGTGACCGTTCTCGATCAGGTACTACCTGTAGCGATTGCTTGCAAGTCGCTCGAAAAGGTCGGCTCCAGATCTCGGACCACCTCTACGGGAGCGGACCCGAACGGGCGTGGATACTGGGAACGTGTCGTACCAAAAACCACGCATTCTGCACGACTACCGGGATCTGTTCTGGTCACTGATCCCGTTGGTGCTGATCGCCGTGGTCTTCGCCGGGCTCGCCAGCCAGTGCAGCTTCGCCGCGAAGGGGCCGACCCAGGGCCATATTCCGAACTTCGACGTGACGGCCGCGCTCGCCAACGACGCGAAGACCATGCCCTTCCCGATCCGAAATCCGAGCCTGCCCGAACACTGGACGCCGAACTCCGGTAGCCGCGACACGATCACCAGCACCGGCGGCGGCCCGGTCAGCACTGTCGGTTACATCACACCGCAGGGCACGTACATGCGAATGAGCCAGAGCAACGCGACCGAGGAGGCATTGTCGCGCTTCGTACTCGGCTCCCGCTACGGCACCGGCACCGAGCAGGTCGGCGACCAGAAGTGGGTCGTCTACGCCGAACAGGGCTCCGAAACGGCCTGGATCGCCGACCTCGGCCAGTCCCGAGTGCTCATCACCGGCGCGGGCAACTACGCTGCTTTCACCACCTTGGCGGCGGCTATAGCTGCAGCTCAGCCGCTGCATCGCTAGCGCCTGTCCAGCCCGGGGCAGCCGTGTTCAGATCAGTGGTGGCTGACCACGTTGACGATAGTGCCGCTGGGATCGCGGACGAAGAATCGCCGCACGCCCCATTGCTCGTCGCGGAGCGGGTAGATGATGTCCGCGTTCGCGGCGACCAGCTCGGCGTGCACGGCGTCCACATCGTCGACCTCAACGCTGATATCCGGTTGTGGCTGCTCGGCTTCCGGGCCGACCAGTAGGACCTGCGCGGTCGGGTTGGTCGGCGATGCCATCGTCACCACCCAGCCGAGGTCCATGGCCTCTTCGAAGCCGAGTCGCCGGTAGAACTCGCGGCTGGCCGCCATGTCCTCGGTACGGATGTCGGGGGTGGCGCGGCGGATGGTCATTCGTCGGACGAGAGGTCGGTGCGGGAGAGGGCGTTCTCGACGCGTTGACGTGCCCCTGCCAGATGTGCCTCGCAGTGGGTCGCCAGTGCTTCGCCGCGTTCCCACAGCGCCAGGGATTCGTCCAGGTCGAGGCCGCCCTGTTCGAGCATTTTGACGACGTTGACCAGTTCGTCGCGGGCGCGTTCGTAGCCGAAGGTGGAGATCTCGGCCAGTTCGTCGTCCTTGTTGGGGTCGGCCAACGTCAGTTCCTCCCGGTATCGGTTCTGCCCAACTCTTGGGTGCCGAGCGCGGCGGCGGTGATGGCACCGTCGGCGACCCGGATCCGCAGCTGACTGCCTGCGGGCGCGTCCTCGATCGAGCGGACCACATGCCGCTCCTTACCGCTGACGCGCTGCACGACAGCGTAGCCACGGGCCAGCGTCGCGGCCGGACCCACCGCGGTGAGTTTCTCGCGCAGGTGGCGGGTTGCGGTGGTTTCGGTGCTGATCAGATGTTCTGCGGTGCGGCGGGCGGCGGTACGCAGACGTTCGATCTCGTCGGAGCGACGGTCGAGTTCGCGCAGCGGGTCGGCCAGCACCGGTCGGGAACGGAGCTGGGCCAATGCCCTGGTCTCGCGGTCGACCCAGCCGCGCAACGCGGCGGCGGCGCGAGCGCGCATATCGCGGACCCCGGCCAGTTCGGCGGCCGCGTCGGGCACGATCCGCTTGGCGGCATCGGTGGGGGTGGCGGCGCGCAGATCGGCGACAAGATCGCACAGCGGGTTATCGGGTTCGTGCCCGATCGCGCTGACGATCGGCGTGGTCGCCGCGACGATCGCGCGGCACAGTGTCTCATCGGAAAAGGGCAGCAGATCCTCGACGCTGCCGCCGCCGCGGGCCAGCACGATGACCTCGACGGCCGGATCGCGGTCGAGTCCGGCCAGCGCCTGCACTATCTGCGGTACCGCGGTCGGGCCCTGCACCGCGGTATTGCGAATTTCGAAACGCACTGCGGGCCAACGGTTTCGGGCCACGGTCAGCACGTCGCGCTCGGCGGCGCTTGCACGGCCGGTGATCAGGCCGATTGTCTTGGGCAGGAACGGGATCGGCCGCTTCAGCTCGGACTCGAATAGTCCCTCCGCGGCGAGCAGTGCCTTCAACCGTTCGATGCGGGCCAGCAGTTCACCGATGCCGACCGGGCGAATCTCCATGGCGCGCAACGAAATCGTGCCGCGACCGGTGAAGTACGCGAGTTTGCCGTACACCACGACCCGGCTGCCCTCCTGCAGTGGGACGGCGGAGTGACGGATGAGATCCGGATGACAGGTCACCGACAGCGACATATCGGCGGCGGTATCACGCAGCACCAGGAATGCGGTGCTGGTGCCGGGACGCAGATTGATCTGGGTTATCTGGCCCTCCACCCAGATGCTGCCCAGCCGATCGATCCACTGCGCGACCTTGATGGCCACCGAACGCACCGGCCACGGGTGTTCGGCGGAGTTGGCGGGAGCCGCTCGGTCCGGTTGGCCGGCGGATTCCCGGCCAACCGTCGACGACGTTGGGGGTTCGTTCACTGAGCCCGCACGGTGGCGATCCGATTCGTCAGCATGGTCACGAACGGCGCCCTGGCGCGCGTCTGCTGTTCGTAATCGAGCAGCGCGTTCAGGTCCTCGACGGTCAGCATGCGCAGGCGGGCGCGCAGCTGGGCCAGGGTCATATTGGCGTAGTCGTAGCGGGTGGCCACCTCGGGCTCGCTGATCTCGGGCTGAGGTTCGGGTTCGGCATCCGGTGCCTCGGCGACCTCGGTCTCCGGCACGGCGATGGTCGGTACCGACGCAGCGTGACCATTGCTCTCACCTGCGCGGGCGGCATCGGCGACGAAGTCGGTCGGTTCGTCGTCGGCGTACAGGTCGAAACGGCTGGCGCGGGTGGGGGCCGTGAACTCCGGCTCGCTGTCCTCATCGAAGGTGGCCCAGTCCGGCTGTTCGACGGGGGTGTTCGTGAGACGCTCGAACACGCCATCGCCTTTGAGTGCGAGGCTGGTCACGAACTGCTGGACGTGCATGGTGGTCTGCAGCATCTGGCTGATCGCGGTGATCGGGAAATTCATTGCGGCAGTTGGTAGCCGACGGGTCTCTTCGATGGCGTATACGGCGGCGCCGGCGGCGACCCGAGCCAGGAATGGTGGTCGGAACATGCTCCTAGCCTGCCCGATACGGGATGTTATGCAAAGCATTGGTGTCACAGACACGGAATCTACTTTGGCGCACGCGGGGCCCTACGTGGCTACGCGGGATGGCCTGAACCACACGCGCCGGGTTCTGCATGATTAGACCGCATTTTCGCCGGGTGTGGTGTGTCGAGAACAACTCGGCCGAGGCGGTGACCGGCCGCTCGGCATTCCTCGGCCGCACGTAAGCTGAGGGACATGTCTTCGGCCATTTCCTTGAACGTCGGAATCGCCCGCTCGCCCGGTTCCGGATCCGCCGATGCCGACGGTGGTAAGCGCGTGCTGCTAGCCGAGCCGCGCGGCTACTGCGCGGGTGTGGACCGGGCGGTCGAGACGGTGGAGAAGGCGCTGGAGAAGCACGGTGCGCCGATCTACGTGCGCAAGGAGATCGTGCACAACCGCCACGTCGTGGAGACGCTGCGGGAGCAGGGCGTGATCTTCGTCGACGAGACCGACGAGGTGCCCGAGGGTGCGTTGGTCGTGTTCTCCGCGCACGGTGTTTCACCCGCGGTGCACGAGTCGGCGGCGGCACGCAATCTGCGCACGATCGATGCGACCTGCCCGCTGGTGACGAAGGTGCATCAGGAGGCCAAGCGCTTCGCCCGCGACGACTACGACATTCTGCTGATCGGTCATGAGGGGCACGAGGAGGTCGAGGGCACCGCGGGAGAAGCGCCCGAACATGTGCAGCTCGTCGACGGTCCGGATGCGGTCGACCGGGTCACCGTGCGCGACGAGTCCAAGGTGATCTGGCTCTCCCAAACCACGCTCAGCGTCGACGAGACCATGGAGACGGTGCAGCGACTGCGGCAGCGGTTCCCGGGGCTGCAGGATCCGCCGAGCGATGACATCTGCTACGCCACCCAGAACCGTCAGGTAGCGGTCAAGGCGATGGCGCCGGAATGCGATCTGGTTATCGTGGTCGGCTCGCGCAATTCCTCGAATTCGGTGCGACTGGTCGAGGTGGCGCGCGGCGCGGGCGCGAAAGCCGCTCACCTGGTGGACTACGCCCGCGAGGTCGATCCGGCATGGCTGGCGGGTGTGCGCACGGTCGGCATCAGCTCCGGTGCGTCCGTGCCCGACATCCTGGTGCGCGGCGTCCTGGATATGTTGGCGGAGCACGGATTCGGCGAAGTGCAGCCGGTCACGACGGCCAACGAGACATTGGTATTCGCACTGCCTCGGGAGTTGCGCACGTCACGTCGCTGAACTGAACCATGGATTCTCGGCACCCAGCGCAACGCTGCTATTGGCGTTGCGCTGGGTGTTTGCGTGAGGTGAATTGCGCCAACGGCTTTCGAGGCTGCGCGCGGGAGACATGGTGCTGTGTGACGGCCGCCTCGGGTGCGGTGCTGTCCGGCTAGAGGTTTTCTGGGCGACGTCGCTCGGTGCGGCTCGAATCCCGTTCGCGGTAGCGGACATTGGGCTGCGGGTGCGGTGGTGGGACGTCACCGCGGCGCCTGGCCGCGGCGGCGCGGCTCGAATCCCCCTCGGCCCGAGGGGTTGCCGCGGCGGGGCGTCCGGTTCGGCTCGGTTCGCTCTCGCCGCGGGCCGCTGCCGTGGCGGTGCGGGTGCTCGATCGGCGCTCGCGGCTCGGGCGTTCGTCACCCCGAGCGCCCCGTGCGGCGCCGCCGACGCGCGGCGGAGTGTCGGCTACTTCCGAACTGCCGCGACGGCTCGGGCGCGGCAGATACTCGGTATCGGGGTCGGCGGCATCGGCCTGGGGGCGGCGGGCGCGGCGGCGCGCAGCATCGGCGAGCGAGCCGCCGTCGCGCTCCGACCTGGTGCGTTTGGGTGCGTTGCTGCGGCCCCAACTGGTGCCGCGACGGGGTTCGTCGGCGCGCCCCGCGGCCTCCTCACGCCGGTGCAGCACGATCCGCGCGGCGCCGATCGCCAGCACGAGCCCGGTGGCCAGCGCCATGATCGGGAACCGATTCACCAGCGGGATCGCCAGATTCAGCAGGATGTCCTTGAGGCCGGTCGAGGCGTGACCGATGAGCTGCTGATAAGCCAGCGGCACCGCGACGAACAGCAATAGCGGTGGTAGCACCATCGTGGTGAAGATTCCGCGATAACGGACGGCGAGCACCGCCACGACGCAGCCGAGGACATATAACGTGTTGAACGTCCCGGTCAGCTCGTCGTTCTCGCCGCGGGCATCGATCAGGAACCCCAGAAACGTGCACGCCACCGCGATCAGAACAGCTGCCCCGGCCGGAATACCCGGCACCGAGGGCAGGATCGAACGATGCGGCGCGGGCACCCGGGTTCGCACACGTTGGGAAGCAGCCACACCATGACACTAACTGCCGCCGCGTTCGGCGGTGTTACGGCACGGCGATCGCGGCGGCTAATCGTCGGCCGCAGCGAAGCCGACCACCCGCGGCAGTGAATCCACCCGATGGATTGCCGGCACCTCCTGTTCGGCTATTTCCAGATCGTGGAGTTTGCGTGCGGTAACCATTACCCGTGACTCCACCGAGGCGACGGTGTCATTGAAAGCGTCCACCGCCTTGCCGAGTTGCGCGCCGAGGCGGTCCAGATGTCGACCGGTGGTGCCGAGCCGGTTGTAGAGCTCGCGACCCAATTGCTGCACGGTCGCCATATCGCGGGACAGTGCCTCCTGCCGCCAACCGAAGGCGACCGTGCGCAGCAAGGCGATCAGAGTCGTCGGGGTAGCGAGGATCACGTTGCGGCCGAAGGCGTATTCGAGCAAGCCGGAATCGGTGGTCAGTGCGGCATCGAGGAACGGATCGCCCGGTACGAACAGCACCACGAACTCCGGTGCCGGATCGAAGGCCAGCCAATACGCCTTATCGGCCAGCTGATCGATATGGGCACGCAGATGTTTGGCATGGCGACCGAGCAGTTCGGCCCGCTCGTCCGGGTCGTCGGTCATGGTGGCATCGAGATAGGCGGTGAACGGCACCTTGGCGTCCACCACGAGCTGCCTGCCGCCCGCCAGCTTGACCACGAGGTCCGGCCGCACCATGCCGGTGCGTTCGGTCGTGCCGTCGCTGCGCGCGGCCCGGCTCACCTGGGTATCGAAATCGCAGTGACGGGTCATGCCCGCCAGCTCCACCACCCGCTCCAATTGGATCTCGCCCCAGCGCCCACGCACCTGCGGTGCGCGCAGCGCCGCGACGAGCTGACTGGTTTGGCTGCTGAGCTGATGTGACGTGCGCTGCATGCCCGCGACCTGTTCGCGCAGACTCGAATAGGCGTTGATGCGGTGATGTTCGACCTGTTGGATGTGCTGGTTCAGCGCGCCGACGGCCTCGCGCAGCGGATCGACCATGGCGCCGATGGCATGCGAATGTCGCCGTGCCGCATCCTCATTCGCGGCGGTAAGCGACAGCCGCAGTAGCCGCTCGTTATCGGTGGCGGCGGCCAATCTCGCCTCCGCGGCCGTCGCGCGCTGCCCGGCGCGCGCGGCATGCCCGAGCCAGCCGAGCCCTACCCCGGCGGCGAACACCAGCATCAGTGCGACGAGCATCGGTGCGGTCATAGCGCAGATAGTGCCGCATGGCACCGACAAGTTGGAACCCGCAAGCTATCGGGCAGCAGCGCTTCGACAAATGCCTGGGAGCCGCGGATTCGTACCGGACAGCTGATCGCACGGCCGCGCGCAGCAAACAGGCCGGTCGGATCGCGCGTTCCGCACCGGCGACCACGACGGAGCGAGTTTACGAGTGACCCGTTCGCGGCCCGTCCCGCGTCCGAGTTGTGGAAGCGCATGCGCCCGACGCGCGCACCAGGGGTCGAACGATCCGCCATCACCGAACACCACGGTGCGAGTCTTGCAAGCGAGGAGTGTGCGGCCTGTCTCGCGTCCGAGTTGTCGAAGCGCATACGGCGCAGACACGGAACTCGCCGCTCGGCGTGTGCACATAAGGCGCCGAACGCGCCACCCCCACCGACCACCACGGAGCGAGTCTTACGAGCGACCCGTTCGCGGCCCGTCTCGCGTCCGAGTCGTCGAAGCGCATGCGCCGTAGTCGCGAGCGGACTCCGACGCGATCCTGATCGGTGCGGAGACGCTGCGTCGCGACAATCCGCGGTTGCTCGTCA
>NZ_JBFANN010000072.1:0-22571 GCF_040674855.1 Nocardia sp. NPDC049707
GGTGTACATCTCCTTGGTCACCACATCGGTGGATTCACCGACGCCCCGCGCGGCGACGAAGTCGCGAGTCTCGACGGCTCGGACGCGAGACAGAAGGGGGCCGCGAACACGCCGCGGCCACGCGGCCAAAGTTACAGCCGGCGCTGTTCGAATTCCTTCTCGAATTCCGCGTCGTCGGCCTGGGGTGTGCGGAAGAGGAAGGCGAAGACGATCCAGCCGATGATCGCGACAAGGACAAAGCTCACCAGGCGGTAGACGAAGGCGGCGGCGACGGCCTGGGAGGCGGGCAGGGCCGCGCCCGCGGTGAGGCCGTAGATGAGTGTCGCATCGACGTAGACGATGCCGCCCGGCGCGAACGGGATCGAGCCGACGGCTTTACCCGCGGTGAACGCGATCAGCAGCCCGGCCCACTTCGGATCGGCGCCCACCGCGTAGCAGGCCGCGCCGAGACAGGCCACATCGGCGAGGCGGTGCACCAGCGCCCAAGCCACGACCAATGCGCCATCGCGCTTGCCCAGATCCACCGATTCCAGCTGCGCGAGCATATCGGCGATCTTGTTCGTGCCCTGCTCGGCGCGGCGTTTGCGGATCCGGTTGAGCAGTGCGAGTCCGCGGCGCAGCACGGCCTCCAGCGCGCCCGGATTCTTCGACAGATAGTTGCCCACCCACACCAGCGCGATCACACCGACCAGCGACACGATGAGCTTGAACGGCCCGACCCGGTTGCCCACCAGCAGCGCGCCGCCGACGCCGAGCAATGCTAGCCCTGCGGTCGCGATCACGCCCGACATCACCAACTGCCAGGAGGCGACGATCGAATTCGCACCCCAACGGCGGGTCTGGCGATAGGTGAAGGCGGTGGAGAACACCTGCCCGGCAGGCAGCGTCACCGACATCGCGGTGGCGCCGTAGACGACGGCGACGGACTTGCGCTGGCGGACCTCGACACCGCCCGCATGCAGCAGTTGTTTCTGCACCCGGCTGAATCCGCTCATCGACAGCGCCTGCATCCAGATGCAGGCGGCAACCCAGCCCCAATGAATTTCGGTGAGCTTATTCCAGGAATCGTGTAGTCGCGGCCAGAGGTAGTAACCCTCGCCGATCAGCAGTGCGAACAAGGCGATGCCCGCCACCCATTTGACCCACCGGAATCTGCGCCGACGGCCATGTTTCGCCGGTCTGTCGGTGGGGTCGTCGGACGGCTGCGGCGCAGGATCGCCGGCTAGTTCCCCATTGGCCGTCACGCGGTCAGCCTAACCAACCGACTGTTTCGTTGTCTGCATCGACGTGCGGAGCCGGTAGCTATCCGGGACTCTCCGTGGTTACTTCGGCTGCCTCCGCCGGGTCCGTTGGTACCGCGGACTCGTCCTTCGGCCAGGCCAACCCGGTCTTCCGGCGCCGCCCGCGCAGCTGGACTTCCTCGCCGGTCAGCCAAAAGTCCTGTTCACTTTCATCGGCGAAATACAGCGCGCTGCCCGAGGCGAGTACCCGGCCGGGTTGATCCTTGGCCAGTTCGGTCAGGCGTGATGCCTCGTTCACCGGATCGCCGATCACGGTGTATTCGAAGCGGTTTGCGGCGCCGATATTTCCGGCGACGGCCAGGCCCGCCGAAACGCCGATACCGATATCGAGTCCGGGCACCTCGCGCAGGACTTCGCGCAGTTCACGGGCGGCGGCCAGGGCGGCGGTCGGCGCATCCGGGCGGTCCAGCGGCGCACCGAAGATCGCCAATGCGGCGTCGCCGACGAATTTATTGACAAAGCCGTGGTGCCGATCGATGACGTCGACCACGATGCGGAAGAACTCGTTGAGCAGGCTGACCACCTCGGTCGGCGGTCGCTCCGCGGCGGTCGCGGTGGACCCGACCATATCGACGAACAGCACCGCCACGAATCGGGTCTCGCCGCCGAGTTCGGTGCCGTAGTCGAGTGCGCGCTGGGCCACCTCCTCGCCGACATGCTGGCCGAAGAGTTCCTGCAGCTGGCGACGCTTGGCGGCCTCTTCCATCATGCGGTTGAAGCCGACCTGCAGCAGTCCGATCTCACTGCCGTCGAACACCTCGACCTGCACGTCGCGGGCACCCTGCTGCACCCGGTCGATGGCATGGCTGAGCTGCCGCACCGGGTCGGAGATGCTGGAACCGGTCAGCATCGACAGCGCCAGCGCCTGCATGATCACCACACCGCACAGCAGCAGAATCGAAATGGCCAGCGATTGCGCGGAGAACTTCACGTCCGACGAGATCTGGGTGACGCACAGCAGCACGATGGCAATGGTGGGGGCGAAGGTGCCCATACCCCAGGTCATCGCCATCCTGGTGCCGACGCCCGGCGTCAGCGTGTGGTCGAATGAGCCCTCGGTGAGGGCCTGTGCGGCGACCGGGCGCAGAATCCGTTCGCCGAGCATGTAGGTGAAACCGAAGACGATCGTCGCGGCCATACATTCGGTGACGATGACCGCGCCCGCCAACTCCGGCGCGTCCACGATGATGGTGGCCGCCAGGATGGCGCCGCCGATCAACCACAGCACCAGATGCAGAAACGCCTGGCGCAGCGGCGCATGCAGTGCGGCCATCTGTTCTTGATGGCTCGGCGGCCCACCGCGCATCTGCCAGCGCATGACCGGACGCAGCATGAGCGCCGAAGCGGCCAGGCTCAGCAAACCACCGGTGGTGAACACCACACCGGGAATGACCAGGCCGGCGCGGCGCGCACCGGCCGCCTCACCTTCGGGAACCGGGAGTCCGTATTGGATGAACGCCCACACCAGGACCGCACCGAAGGCATTGGCCAACAGCATCGATGTCAGGTACAGCGGCCAGCGGGTTCGCATGGTCTGTTTGACCGCTTCCAGGGGCGCTGACACGATGACCAATCTAGCGTCCAGGTCATCCGAGCATGTCCGCGGCGCTCTGCGGCTATTAGGCTCGCTGAGGTGACCGACCAGAAGGTAAGTGCTCTCGAAGAAGCCACTGCTGCGCGGTCGGCTGCTGATTCTGTACACCCGTTTGTCCGCGTCAGCGCCGAGTGGGCGTGGCGGCTGCTGGTGATGTTCGCCGCACTGATCGCGTTCTCGATGGTGGTGCAGAAGCTCGCGGCGGTGGTGATACCGCTCGCCATCGGCTTGCTTGCCGCCGCATTGTTGGCGCCGTTGGTGGATTGGATGCAGCGGCTCGGGGTGCCGAGATCGGTGGGGGTTTTCGTCGCGCTGGTCGGATCACTCGGGGTGGTCGCGGGGATCATGACCTTCGTCGTCGAGCAGTTCATCGAGGGCGTACCGCAGCTGTCCGATGAAATCACCCACAGCGTGCACGAGGTTCAGGACTGGCTGATCAATGGTCCGCTGCATCTGAGCAATGAGCAGATTCGGAATGCGGGCGACACGATCGTCAAAGCGATCCAGTCCAACAAGGAAGGTCTCACCAGCGGGGCATTGACCACCGCGACGGTGATCGGACATGTCCTCACCGGCGCGTTCTTGACGCTTTTCATTCTCATCTTCTTCCTTTACAGCGGCAATCAGATCTGGCACTTCGTGACCCGGATCGTGCCGACCCCGCACCGGGAAAAGGTGCGCACCGCAGGACAACTCGGCTTCGGCACACTGGTCGGATTCGTCCGCGCGACCGTGGTGGTGGCGCTCGTCGATGCCATCGGCATCGGTGCGGGCCTGGCGATTCTCGGGGTGCCGCTGGCATTGCCATTGGCCTCGCTGGTGTTCATCAGCGCGTTCATTCCGATCGTCGGTGCGTTCCTGGCCGGGACCATTGCCGTCTTCATCGCCTTGGTGACCAAGGGCTGGGTGACCGCGGTGATCGTGCTCGGCATCATCATCGCGGTGATGCAGCTGGAAAGCCATGTGCTGCAACCGTTGCTGCTCGGGCGTGCGGTGAGCATCCATCCGCTCGCGGTGGTGCTGGCCATTGCCGCGGGCATTGTGATCGGCGGGATCGCGGGCGGTCTGTTGGCGGTGCCGTTCGTCGCGGTGATGAATACCGCGATTCGGTCCCTGCTGTCGGAAAGTCCGGAGGAGGCGTTCGAGGAACTGCACACCGGCGACGGGGGTCGAATGTATGCGGCGGAGCCGGATAAACCGGAGCCCGGCCGGTTCGATGTCGACGCGACACTGACCCGGGAGATGCACCGGGAGGATCAGTCGGATGACTCGGCCGGGTCCGACTGAGGTCGGTGCGGCCGAGCTGAGCGCGGCCGATGCGGCGACCGCGCCGCTGTGGCGTGCGGTGCAGGCGTTGCGGCTGGTCACGCTGCTCTATGCGGTCGGGCAGCAGATCGCCTCGGTGCGGTACTACCAGAACCAGCAGCTGGGTGCTGATCGCCGTGATGGCGGTGTGGTCCGGCGCGTCGGCCTTCATGTTGTCGCAGTGGCACTTTCCCGATGTGGCGCGGCTGCGGGCGTGGGTGGTGATCGGGGATCATGTCGTGGTGATCGCGCTGATCGCCTCGACCAGGTTGGTCCCGCCCGGCTCCGTGGGCCAGCGGGTTCGCGGGAAGCCTATCGGTGCGGGAACGGACGGCGGGGCGGGGCGAGGGTGCGGTTGCTCAGCGCAGGTGCGGCGGGACCCAGAACACGCCGTCGCCCGCGGGGGCGGGCGCGGAGCCGTCCTCGTCGACCACGGAGTCGGTCCACTCGTCCCGCAAGCCCTGGAGCAGCCGGGGCCAGGTGCCCTCGGGGTCGGTGAAGGCGGCGGGTTCGGCCGCGCGCAGCTCCTCGCGGACGCGGTCGATCTCGGCGTGCGGGTCGGCACCGTCGTCCTCGCCGTCCTCGGGGCCGTAGAGCGCGGTCCGCTCCCGCCGCAGGATGTAGAGGAACCGGCCGAGGGCGTCGATCCGGTCGAAGGACGGCACGATCTCGTCCTCACCGTTGGGGAAGAACCACAGCCGCCCGGTCGCGCCGTCCAGTGCCAGCAGGTCGTACGCGACATCGCCGACCACCGTCCAGGCCCGGGCGCCCTCGGGCAGGTTGACCAGGTCGTCCAGGTACGGGTCGACCTGCTCGACGGCCGGCAGCGGCTCGTCCATGTCCCACACCGGCGGCAGGTAGAGCCAGTTGTAGACGGCGGGGAGCCCGACGGTGGCGAGGTAGGCCCGGGTCGGGGCATGCGTGAGGGAGGCCGGGAGGTTCGCCTCGGGGATCCGGAGGATCTCGTCCTCGGCGAACACCGACCTGAGCAGCTCGTACGTCACCTGCGGTGCCATCTGGATGCAGCCTTTCGCATGTCCGCCGGCCGGGCCCGGCCCTTCCCCACGGAGCCTATCTGCCGTGGGCCTTCTTCAGGACCTGGCCAGCGACCCGATTACGGCTGGTATCACGGGCATCAGACGCTGCCGACCACCTTGTGGGCCGCCAATGCCGTTGTCTCCGCGGCGATTCTGCGCGGACCGCTCGCCGGTGTGCTGTCCGGGCTCTTGATCGCGGCGGTGATCGTGACGGTGCGCGAGCAGTGGGGTCAGGATGTGTGGGCCGACGCGACCGCGCCGGTGCTCGTCTCCATCGGGCTGGCGCTCGGACTCGCCGCCAATACCGCGCGTCGCGCGCAGGGACAGCTGGAACGGGCCGTTCGCTTGACCGCGGCGGCCGAGGAGCGAGAGCGGCTGGCTCGTGAGGTGCACGATGGTGTGCTGCAGGTGCTCAGCTACATCAAGCGACGCGGCAATGAGATCGGTGGTCGCACCGAGGAATTGGCGCAGCGCGCGGCGGAACAGGAAGTGGCACTGCGGGTTCTGATCTCCGAACAGGGCAAACACGGGGATATCGGTGGTGCGGATGTCGACCTGCGGCCGCTGCTGACCGTGCATGCCACGCCATCGGTCTTCGTTTCGACGCCGGGTGAGCCGGTGTCGGTTGGGCGCTGGTCGGCGGGTGAGATCGCGGCGGCGGTGGCGAACGCATTGTCCAACGTCGCACTGCATGCCGGATCGGATGCGAAAGCGTATGTGCTGCTGGAGGACACCGGCGACGAGCTGATCATCAGTGTGCGCGATGACGGCGTCGGGATCGCACCGGGCCGCCTGGCGGAGGCGGAAGCCGAGGGACGCATGGGTGTTTCGCGCTCCATTATCGGCCGTATGGAGAGGTTGGGTGGAACGGCGGTATTGCTGACCGAAGAGGCTGGTGGCGTCGGCTTCGGTACCGAATGGGAGTTGCGGGTGCCGCGTTCGGGAGGTGCGAGTTGAGGGCGGGCGGCACGCCGACATGAGCGCGCAGCGGAGGACAGTGTGACCAGTAATGATGCGGCCGAGGTGATTTCGGTGATGGTCGTGGATGACCATCCCATGTAGCGCGATGGGGTTTCTCGCGATCTGACCGAGGCGGGATTCATGGTTGCCGCGACCGCGGATGGGGTGGGCTCGGCTATCCGGCGGGCGGCGGCGGTGCGGCCTGTGGTGGTGTTGATGGATATGCAACTGCCGGATGGGAATGGGGCGCAGGCCACCGCGGAGGTGTTGCGGGTGTCGCCGGAGAGCCGGGTGCTGGTGTTGTCGGCGTCGGCCGAGCGCGATGACGTGCTGGATGCGATCAAGGCGGGGGCCTCGGGTTATCTGGTGAAGAGTGCGTCCGCCGGTGAGTTGATCGAGGCGGTGCGGGCCACCGCGGCTGGACAACCGGTGTTTACGCCGGGGCTGGCTGGGCTGGTGCTCGGCGAATATCGGCGAATGGCGACCGCGCCTGCCGAGCCGAATGAACCGCATCGCCCCGCGCTCACCGAGCGGGAGACCGAAGTGCTGCGGATGGTGGCGAAAGGCTTGTCCGCCAAGCAGATTGCATCGCGGCTCGGGCTCAGCTATCGAACCGTGGAGAACCATGTGCAGGCGACCTTGCGAAAGTTGCAGCTGGCCAACCGCGTCGAACTGACCCGCTATGCCATCGAGCAGGGCCTCGAGTAGTGGTTTCGGCGAGCAGACCTGCCGCGGGCACCTCTCGACCTCGCGCCTGGTCTGCATATCCGCTGATGGATGCGTCGCCGACACCCAGATCCTCGCCGCTGCGCTCGATCACGCGGCCCTCGATATCGCCGATGCGGCGGCGTGTGCCCGGTGGCGCGACGGGATGCCCGGTGGTTGTTGGGGTGTTCGGTGGATTCGGAAAAGGACGGGGAAGTCGGGGTATGCCCTGATGCGTCGAAGGTGCTCGGCTCGGTAATCTCGGATTTATGGGTGGACCCGAATCGGTATCCAACGGTGTCGGCTCCGGTGACGTGGTCGGCGATCGTGAGTTGCGCGTTTCCGATGCCGAACGCGAACATGTCGGTCAATTGCTGCAGCGGGCCGTCGGGCTCGGCATGCTCTCGCTCGGGGAGTTCACCGAGCGGATGGATACCGCGCTGGCCGCCAAGACGCGCGGCGAACTCAATGCCGTGCTGGTCGACCTGCCCGGTGTGCGACTGGTCGGGCAGCCTGCCGCGCCGCCCTCGACCTTTGTGAACGCCTCGCCCGCGTTCACCGAGCGGGTGTCACCGCCGCCCTCGGTCCCATCGCAGGTCACGCCCGGGAATGTGATCCGCGGCCGCATGTCCAACCTCAATCGCCGCGGTCCATGGCAGGTGGCGCCCACACTGCATCTGAACAACTGGCTCTCCGGCGTCACCCTCGATTTCACCGAGGCGATCATGTCCACCCAGGTCGTCGAGGTGCATGTCGACGACTACCTCAGCTCGCTGACCCTGATCGTCCCTGCCGAGGCCACCGTCGACCTCAATGCCATCGACCTGATCGGGTCCAGCATCAACAACAAGGTCCGCACCGGTCCACCTCTCGGCCCGCTGCACGTGGTCGTGCACGGCCGAATCCGCTTCGGCTCGATCACCGCCAAACACTCCCTGCGCGCTCAGTGGCGCAAGTTGATGGGAAGCTAGCGGTGTCCTTCGCATGCCACCCCGCTCCGCAGTAGTCAACGCGATCCACCAGGTCACCGGCATGCGGTCGCACGCCCTGTAATCGAACCGGTTGCCCCGACGGGGGCGACCGGGCGATCGTGGCTCGGTAGCCGCTGGAATTCGAGTAGATCTCGGATGAGTACCGGTGGTTTCTACTCTTGTCCCGGTGCGTTGCGGAAATCAGCATTGGGGGTATGACTACCTCTATCGATCCCGCGCTGCTTTCGCGGTTGTCCGGGGAGTTCGCTGCGTTGGGAACGCAGATGGGCGTCCTCGGCCGAGACTTGGATTTATTACAAGCGCAGATCGCCGCGGATTCGGTTGCGGCACCCGCGGTTTCGACGGAGCCGACTGGCTTGTCGGCGGGCGCTGCTGTTGTGCCTGCGGCGGGTGCGGTGCCGTCGACACCAGTTCCTGCTGGGCGGATTCCAGTGCCGCCGGTCGGGCCTTCGGGTTGGGCGCCGCCGGTTCCTGGGTATGGGGCGGCGGGCATGTCCGGGTGGGCCGCAATGCCGGGGACCGCGGGGTTTGTGCCGCGGCCGCCGGGGGGTGGGACGGTTGTGCCGGGGGTGCCGCCGCGTCCGCTGGTGCGGGGTGGCTCGGCTGCGCCGAAGACGCCGTGGTGGCAGCAGGAGGGGATGATCAGTCGGGTGCTGGCGGTGGCCGGGGTGGGGGTGACACTGATCGGGGTGGTGATGCTGCTGGTGCTTGCCGCGCAGGCCGGGTTCTTCGGACCGGTGCCGAGAGTTGTTGCCGGGGCCGTGCTCTCGGCGGCGATGGTGGGGGCCGGAGTGCGGGTGTTCGGTCGAGCCGGTGGTCGGGTCGGTGGAATTTCCCTGGCTGCCACGGGTATTGCCGGGGCTTATCTGGATGTGGTTGCGGTGACGGCGATCTACGGGTGGCTGCATCCGGTGGTCGGGCTCGCGGTGGCATTGGGTGTTGCGGCGGGCGGGGTCGGGTTGGCTATGCGGTGGCAGTCACAGCCGCTTGCCGTGCTGGTGGTCGCTGGTGCGGCGTTGTTGTCGCCGTTCGTCACAACGGAGCTGATGCTGCTCGCATTCTTGATCGTGTTGCAGTTGACCTGTGTGCCGGTGCAATTGGTCCGTGCTTGGCCGTTCCTGCATATGGTGCGCACAGTGCCCGCGACATTGGCGACCTTGTTCACGATTGTCGTTGCCGTAGTGGACGATCCGGCGCAGGGCCGGGTGTACTCGCTGCTTACCGCCGCCGTGGCGATCGCGGCGATCGGGCTGGTCGGCGGTGTTCTGGTGGTACGCAGGCGATCCGGCGATATCGTCGCCGCGCTGGCCTTCGCGGTGTCCACGGTTCCGCTCTTGGCCGCGCCTGCGATGTTCGAGCGGCATCCGGCGACCTCGGTCGCGGCCGTCTACGCGGCGGTACTGTTGGCCGTTGCGGCTCTGCGAATATGTCCGAAATCGCCTGAGCTGGTACGGATTCCGGGATCGATCGCCGTTATCGCGGCGATCGCTGGTTCGTTCGCACTGCTCGAAGCATGCGTCGGCGTGACGCGCGTGCAAACCCTGCCGATCGCACTGTTCCTGGCTGCGCTCTGCTACCTCGGGTTGGCGGGGCAGCAGCGCTCCCGTAGCACCGCCGCCATCGGTGCGGCGTTCACCATGGTCGGCTCGATCGTGTACTTCACCACCGTGACTCCGGAAGCGCTTGCGACACAACGACTTGCGCAGGAGCGCCTGAGTATCGCAACTACGCTGGATGCGGTCCTCGTATGCGCGGTCGTCGCCGTGGCCGTCTGGTGCGCCCGGAGATTGCCCGGCATGACCAGGGGCGGAACCGACGAATCGACGCTGTTCGTCGTCGCGAGCATCGCGGGCCTGTATGCCATAACGGCCGGGGCCGTCTCGATCGGCATCGCGACCGGCAGCGCCGACGGGTTCATCATCGGCCACTGCGCCGCCACCATCCTGTGGATGGCCGCCGCCACCGCAGCGCTGTTCTTCGGTCTGCGCAACCTGTCCCGCTCGGCGGCCGTCGCCAAACTGGCCCTCGGCTCCGGACTCCTCGTTACCGCAGCCGCTCTGACCAAACTGTTCCTCTTCGACCTCGCCACCCTCGACGGCCTGGTCCGAGTAGCGGCCTTTCTGGTAGTCGGTGTGCTGCTGCTCCTGGCCGGCACCCGCTACGCCCGTGCCTTCGCCGAAGCCGGTGCCACAAACCCGAATTCAGCAGCGGGAAGCCGCTGACACCTGCGGTGCGGCGGCGCACTACGAGGGCTGCCGCCGCACAACGTGTTACTCGCGATCCCGACGCCGCAGCAGCTCATTCACGCTGACGGTCCGCCCGTCCGTGCTGTGGTGCCGACCTTCGTCGGGTTTGCCGATGCGGCGACGGCTGGACCTCAGCTCGGCCATCCAGTTCTCGATGCTGCTGCGGTTCTCGTCCGGCACATCGTCATTCGAAACGGCGGGCTGTTCCGGTGCCGCGCGGTGGGCCGGATGGTCCGAAGCGGGGATCGGCATCGGCTGAACCGGCGACGGGGTCGGCATCAGGGTGGGCGCGGGGGCCGGTGGAATCGGCCGAGTCGGCTCGGCCGATTCCGAAATCGTCGGAACCGGTCGCGGCCGAATGGGTTCGGGTGCGGGTGGCGCCGATTGTCCGGGCGCTGCGGTCTGCTCGGATGACAACCCGGGCGCCGGCGGTGCGGCTTGCCCGGACGGCGCCGGCGGTCCGGGCGGCGGTGTGTGCAATGCCGAATTCGCCCGCGGCCGAGTCGGATCATGCGGCGTGACCGGCCGCGGCGGTACCGGCGGGTCGGCCGGGATCTTCCTCATATGCTGGGTCGGCGCCTCCGCCTCGATCTCCGCGACCGTGCGCGGCCGGCGCGGCGACCGCGTACGAGTCGTGGCGTTATCGGTGAGCGCGGGCATCTGCATCGTCACCGGATCGGTAATCGGGGTGGTCTTCACCAGGTCGAGGAGCTCGCCCCCACCGGGGCGCTCATCATCCAGAATCGGCTCGCCGAGTCCGACCTTCTGTTGGATGCGTTTCATCCATGCGGGCGCCCACCAGCAGTCGTCGCCCAGCAGCTTCATGGTGGCGGGCACCAGCAGCATGCGCAAAACGGTTGCGTCGATCAGCAGAGCGGCGACCATGCCGTATGCCAGGTACTGCATCATCACCAGATCGGAGAACGCGAACGCGCCGATCACGACGAGCAGGATGAGCGCGGCGGCGGTGATGATGCGGCCGGTCTGCGCGGTGCCGATGCGCACGGACTCGGTGGTGGAGGCGCGCTGAGCGCGCGCCTCCACCATCCGCGAGAGCAGGAATACCTCGTAGTCGACCGACAGGCCGTACACCACCGCGATGATCAGCACCAGGATCGGCGACATGATCGGCTGCGGGGTGAAGTTCAACAGACTCGCACCATGTCCGTCGATGAAGATCCAGGTCAAAATGCCGAGCGTGGAACCCAATCCGAGCGCGCTCATCAACGCGGCCTTGAGCGGCAGCACCAGCGAGCCGAAGGTGAGGAACATCAACAGTGTGGTGACGAACAGCACCAGCGCGATCATCATCGGCATGCGATCGATCAGTGCGTCAATGCTGTCCTTGGTCATCGCGGGCGTGCCGCCGACGTACATCTGCACATCGCTGGGCAATTCGAGTGACCGCAGATAGTCGATGGTCGGGTCGTAGTTCTCCGAATCCGACAGTGTCGCGCTGGTCTTGTAGATATTCGGGTCGGTGGTGGACCGAGACGGCACGCCGAACTGCCCGGTGAGCCCGGGCGCGCTGTTGGCTTCTTTCCACACCTGGCCGACGTTGCTGCTGTTGGAGGAGACGAACACCAGATTGATCGGGTCCGTCTTGCGCAGGGGGAAGATTTCGTCGAAGTGCTGCTGCGCAAGACGGGTTGAGTTGTCCGGCGGCAGATAGCGTTCGTTGATACCGCCGAACTGCAGGTTTTTCACCGGGATGATGAGCAGCAGCAGGATGATTGCGATCGGGATGGCGATCTTGAGCGGATGCCGCATGACCCAGCGGGTGGAGCGGCCCCAGAAGCCGTTCTCCACCTCTTCTGCGGTTTTCGTTTTACGGAATCGCTTCAGCCCCAACCAGTCCACGCGCTTGCCGAGGACGGCCAGCATAGCGGGCAGAATGGTGATGGAGGTCAGCGCGGCGAGCGCGACCGTCGCGATGGCGCCGTAGGCGATCGACTTCAGGAAGCCCTGCGGAAACAGCAGTAGGCCCGACAGACTGGCCACGATCATGGTTGCGGAGAACACGACGGTGCGTCCCGCGGTCATGACCGATCGGCGCACGGCGGCTCTGGTGTCGTAGCCTTCGGCGATTTCTTCCCGGAAGCGGCTGACTATGAACAGGCCGTAGTCGATGGCCAGGCCGAGGCCGATCATGGTGACGATGTTCCCGACGAACGAGTTCACCTCGGTGAATTTGGTCAGGAACATGATGATGCCGTTGGCACCGATGATCGTCAGGCCACCGACGATCAGTGGGAGACCGGCTGCTACGAGGCCGCCGAAGATGAAGAACAGCAGGAGCGCGACGGCCGGAAGGGCGATGACCTCCATGCGCTTGGCATCGTGGGCGATGGTGTCGTTGAGGGTGCCCGCGACGGCCTGCAAGCCGGCGACCTGTACGTCGATGCCCGGAATAGAAAAGGAGTCTTTTACTTTCCGGTAGTTGCGGACAATATCGGTGTCGTTATCGCCTTGAATGGCTATGGCGGCGAAGGTGTACTTCTTGTCCTTCGACCCGAACAGGGAGGGCTGCCCCGGTCCGGTCTTGGTCTGCCAGTAGGCGCCGTTGACCTTTGCGATCTCGTTCGGGTGTTCCTCCGGCAGCCGGTTGAGGTTGTCGAGGACCTTTTGCTTGAACTCCGGGTCATCAATGGTCTTGCCTTCGGGTGCGGCATAGAGCACCAGCACATCGCTGGTGTGGTCGCGCCCGAAAGCGGCATCGGACAGTTGCGCCGCCTGAGTGGACTGGGACGTGGGATCGTCGAACCCGCTGGAGCTGAGATGGTCTTCCAAGCCGAGGCCGTAACCGCCAAGTGCCAGCAGTGCGGCCGCGACAATGCCGATGACGGCGAAGCGCAGCCGATAGACTAGATCGCCCCAGCGTGTGAACACTAAGCGACTCCTTGAGCAGGGCGAGAGGTGAGTAGCGCCGACAGCGGCCGGAACGGCTGCAGCCAGGCACCCTCGTCGGGCAGTGAGTCGAGGCTGACCCTGGGCAGCGGTTCACGGAACACGCCCGGGATGTCCTCGAGATCGATGAATTCGAGAGTATCGGATGTTACGGCCCAACTCGCATGTTCACGGAAGCCGAGTATCTGAACGGGGACTCCGTTCGCAGCCAATCGCTCGAGCGGTTCGCGGAATGCCTGGCCATCGGCGGAGGCGACCATGATGCCCGCCAGGCCGGCACCGCGGCTGCGTAGCTCGATGTGTGCGAGCATATCCGCGTCGACATCGGAGTCCTCATCGATCTTGGGCTTGGCGAAGACCGCGTAGCCGACATTGCGCAGTGCCTCCACCCACGGCCGCACCACATCGGCGGTGCCCGGCGCGATATTGGTGAAGACGGTCGCCTCCGGTTCGACCCGGGTCGCACTGCCCACCGATAGTTCGGCGGTGCGCGCGAGCAGCCAGCGGCCGAGCGCGTCGAAGCGCGGTCGATAGGCGGCGGTCGGGCGACCGCCGAGGATCGCGCCAAGGCCCATATCGAGATTCGGGGCGTCCCAGACCAATAGCACCCGACGCACATCGGGCGCCACTGCGCCGATCACCTCGGATCCGGTTCCGTGCACCTCCCCGGCAACATCGGAGAACTGATGGGCCATCTCACCGACACTCATCATTCGATCTTCCCCCATATGAACTCGTTGATGACGCTTCCCGCGCGATGTGCCTTGCCTTCGAATTTGGTGACGGGCCTTTCGAAGCCGATCGGTGCGCTGTCGCGATGCTCGGCGCTGACCCCGCCCGTGGTCTCGTTCAGGCCGATGAGCTGCGGTTCTGCGGCGCCGACCTCGGCAATGAACTCGGCGTAGTCGGCGTGGTCGGTCGCGATGTGCAAAACACCGCCGGGCCGTAGCCGATGCGCGATCAATGCGAATGTCGCGGGCTGCAACAGTCGCCGCTTGTGGTGTCGCGCCTTCGGCCACGGGTCGGGGAAGAAGACCCGGACGCCGGCGAGCGACTGCTCAGCAATCATGTTTTCCAACACATCGACGGCGTCGCCGCGTAGCAGGCGAATGTTTTCGATGTGCTCGCGCTCGATGCGCTGCACCAGTTGTGCGAGACCGGGCTGATAGACCTCGATCCCGAGCAGATTCAGATGCGGCTCCGCCTGTGCCATCGCGGCGGTGGCGGTGCCTGTCCCACAACCGATCTCGATGACGAGCGGGGCGTCCCGGCCGAACCAGGCGGCGGCGTCGAGCGGTTCGTCGGCCACATCGCGGCCGATGTGCGGCCAGGTGCGATCCCAGGATTGCTGCTGGGTCGCGGTGAGTGCGCCCCGGCGCGAGCGGAAGCTCGTCACTCGGGGGTACAGGCGAGAGCCCGAGCCCTTTCGGGATCCACCGTCCGCCGGAGCCGGCGTTGTGGACGGCGGTCCGGGAACTGACTCGGCAGTGTGGTTCGCGGCGTCGTTCACGCGGTCTATTGTCCAGCATCGCAGGATGTGGCTGGCATGTGGTCATAGCGGATCGCTTGCGGGTCACCCGAGGCGAAGGCGCGCGCCCCGGTTATGCGGCGCGTATGCGGGAGATTCGAGTCGCGGGCGCGGTCTCCTGACGCAGCGGCTTGCCCAGCGCCACCTTGACCGCGGTGCCGAACATTTCCCACAGCCCGCGCGCGCCGGTCGGCGAGGCGGCGACCGACCACACCGTGCTGTCGCCGACATCGCGCACCGGTCGTCCGGCGAGTCGATCGCCGAGCCAGTCCAGGCTGATCGGAGTGGCCAGCGGGAGCAGCGAGAAATGCTCGCTGAGCCGGTCGCGCACATAGGTGACCTGTGCGCCGCCGCGGCGATACCGCTCGACCTGGCCGTCGACGCCGTCCATATGGATGAGCTGGTCGTGCACCGGCTGCACCACCAGCAGCGGGCAGGTCGGTGTCGAGTGACCGAGGCGCAGGTCGTCGAGCACGGCCCGCATTTCGGGTGTGGCGAGCACCTCATCGAGCGGACGGCTCAGATGGTGGCCGACATCTCTATTGACGAGACCGAGAACGGCCGAGAGCGGTGTCGACCGTTCGGCGCGTTCGATGAGCCGGAGGCCCTCGGGATCGCAATCGCTCTCGAAGACCGCGGCCAGCGCCGGATAGAGCCTGCGCAGCGCCGCGACCACGATCGCGGGCAGTCCGGCATAGTGTCCGCCATTGAGCCGGGTGAAGACTTGGCCCGGATCGCCGACCGGCGCGCCGAGCACCGCGCCGACGATATCGAGTTCCGGTGCGTAGGTCGGTGCCATCTCGACCAACCACGCACTGGCCATGCCGCCACCGGAATAACCCCAGACCGCGATCCGGGTATCGGGCCGCAGCCCCAGCGGTGCGAAGTGCAGCGCCGCGCGGATCCCGTCGAGTCCGCGGTAGCCGGGCTCACGTGGCGCGCCGAAATTCCCGTGCGGGCCTTCGTGATCGGCGATGCTCACCGCCCAACCCCGGCGCAGTGCGTTGGCCACCAGCATCCATTCGAATTGGGTGATCGAGCCGAGTGCGTGGGAACCGCGACGCAAGGCGTAAGAGGGGAAACAGCGCTCGGCGACCGCGTCCATCGCGGTCTGGAAGGCCAGCAGTGGGCGATCCTCGTTCGGGTCGGCGTCCAGCGGCAGCAGCACGGTGGTGACCGCCGCCTCCGGTGTGCCGTGCATATCGCAGCTGCGGTAGAGCAGCTGCCAGGCCGAGACCTGCTGCGGTACAAGACCGAACAGTGCGAGTTCGACGCGACGGCTGCGCAGGATGGTCCCCGCCGGACGAGTCGCGAAGCCTTTCGGCGGCCGGAGGAATGGATCGCTACTGGGTAGCAGTGGCTTCCGCGCGCCGGACGCGTCCGGCTCAGCAGCGCCGATGACATCAGCGGTCACGGCAACCTCCTCATCGAGACCCGGCACGGGCGGAACGATTCCGCCTGGTCGGCCACCGGTATTCGATTGCGGCGTTCCGGGGACCTGCGTGGTTACGTAAGCTACCTCCTTCGGTCCCGTCGCTCGCGCCGCGTGTTCGAAAAGCGAAGCTGCGCACCGACTATGGTGCCGACCGTCAGGTCAGATCAGGTGGCCGGGGCATCCGTGGAAACCCCGAGGTAGGGAGCTTGCCCCCGCACTAGACTGCGCGCATGGGTAGACCGACTGCGTTCATCACCGGTGCGGCGGCGGGGATCGGCCGAGCCACGGCCCTACTTTTCGCTGCCCAGGGGTATCACGTCGGTGCATACGATATCGATGAGGTGGGGCTGACCAGGCTCGCGGCCGAAATCAACGCCGCCGACGGCAGTGTGCGAACCGGGGTGCTGGATGTGACGAACGACACGCACTGGGTCGAGCGTCTCGCGGAGTTCAACGGTGACGAGAGCCGGCTCGACATCCTCGTCAACAATGCGGGCATCCTGCGCGCCGGCCCGTTCGAAGCTCTCGATCTGGCCACCCACCAGGCGATCGTCGATGTGAATCTGGGTGGGGTGATAGCGGGCACGCATGCCGCGTTCGGTTATCTGCGCGATACGCCGGGAGCGCAGGTGGTGAATCTGTGCTCGGCATCGGCGATTTACGGTCAGCCCGAACTCGCCAGCTACGGCGCGACGAAATCAGCGATCAAAAGCCTCACGGAGGCACTGGATCTCGAATGGGAGCGGCACGATATCCGGGTGATCGCGGTGTGGCCGCTGTTCGTGGCCACCGGCATGCTGGACGGGGTGCACACCGCCTCGACCAAATCGCTCGGCGTGCGCCTGAGCGCCGAGGATGTCGCGCAGGGGATCTGGGACGTGACCCGCAAGCGCGGACGGCTGCCACGCGTGCACTACGAAATCGGCGCGCAGGCAAAGGTACTGGCGGCCGCCGCGAAATACGCGCCGAACTGGGCTGTGCGAGGCGTGAACAAATACTTGAGCGGCAGCTGATCCGCTCCGGCGACCGGCAAGCAGTCGGCAGCGGCCCGTCGGCGCGGTACTTCTGCAAGAATGGCGCACCGAAAAGGGGGTGGGCAGCTTTGTCGACAGCCACTGAATCCGACGGGCACCAGATCCGACCGGGTCGATCCGCACGGGAGCTCGACCAACTCGACCACCTGCTCGCGATGCTGCGCTCGGGTGCCGATCCGCGGATCGTGGGCCAGGTGGGGACCGCCATCGCACGGTGGCGGCGGCCGCCACGCATTCAAGTGACCGGGCGGGCGCATACCGGGCGGACCACGGTGCTGCACGCACTGGCATTGATGTCGGCGGTGGAGACGGCGCCGATCGATGAACCGGGTGCGGCCGATCCCGAACTCGATGCCGACATCATCGTCTACGTCCTCTCCGGTGCGCCGCAGCCCGCGGATCGGCGGATTTTGTCGGAATTGCCGCCCGAGCGCACGGTCGCGGTGCTGAACAAGGCCGATGCCATCGGGTCCAGGTGGGGCGATGCGGTCGTCGCCGCCGAGCAGTACAGCGGCGGCCTCGGCGCTGTCACCCTGCCGGTGGTCGCCTCGCTGGCGGTGCGCACCAGGTCCGGCGCGGTGAGCGAGGCCGATCTGGCCATATTGCGACGCCTGGCGGAGACCGCGGATCCGGCGCTCACGCTCTCGCCCGACCTGTTCGTCGCGGCATCGGCCGGACCGGATGTCGCCGAGCGCGAAGAACTGCTGCGGCGCTGGGATCTGTACGGCGTGACCTGCGCGCTCTCCGCGCTGCGCCAGGACCCCGAACTCGGTCCGCACGCACTGCTGCAGATCATGCACGCGGCCAGCGGTATCGATCCACTGCACCGTCTACTGCACCGCCGCTACGAACAAATCTGCGCACTGCGCGGTGGCGAACTCATCGACGAACTGGCTCGCCTCGCGGCCCGCGCCGTGCCCGTCGACGGCGCGAACGCCCGAGACATGTTGGAGGACTACCTCTTCGGCGACGACGCGCTCTGGCTCGGCCTCTGCGCTGGCCTTGCCTATCCGGAGGTCGCCCACCTGGCCGCCGGATATCGCGCACCCGCACCATCCGATGCCGACGACGCCCTCGCCCGCGCCGCCCGCTGGCGCGCGGTCGTCTCCAGCGATATGTCGCCCGCCGCCCGCCGCGCCGCCCTCCGCGTCCATAACGGCTACATCCGGCTATGGGAACGGATGAGCAGTGCCGGACTCTGAACAACCGGATTCCGCGCTAACGGACCCGTCGATCTCTGGCACCGCCGAACACCGTGAATCCGCCACTGCTCCCCGCGCAGCCACGAGCGATCCGGGACCTGACGCGCAACCGTCACCGCCGAACGGATCGCCTCCGAGCGAGTCGCCGGACGTATCGGGTCGGCCCATGCCTTGCGCATCGTGTGCCGCTCCGGACGGCGTGGAAGCGTTGCCGGCCAGCTGCGGTGCTGGCGCGCCGGGTTCGACCGTTCGTGGTTCGGAGCCTGGATCGGCAGCCGCGGCGGGCCGGGCCGCGGTTGTGTCGCACGGATCGAGCTCGAGCGGCGCGGGATCGTCGGACAGCGTCGTCGGTGGTGTGCCGAGTTCGTCTGCGAGTGGATCGGCTGCCGCGCCGGGGTCGCCCGCGGCTTCGGCGGGATCGGGGATCAACCCGAATGAACGCGCGACCGGGTCGATCGAATCCCCGCCGGGGTCGCCGGACGTGTCGGGTTCGGCTGGCGCTGCGTCGGGTTCGGCTGGCGCTGCGTCGGGTTCGGCTGGCGCTGCGTCGGGTTCGGCTGGGGCCGCCGTGGGGTCGGCAAGAACTGCGGGAGATCGTCCGCAGGCTCCCGAGAAGCTGTCGCTGACTCCGGAGGTCGAGGCGGTTATCTCGCGGTGGAATCCGCAGGGCATGGCGCTGTTGCGGGTGGTGCGGGGGACGGGGGTGGCGTCGGAGGTCACGTTGATCGGGCCCGATGATGCCAATACGAGCTTGTTGCGCACCGAGTTGGCGCGGTTCGAGCCGCGGATCGCGCTGTCGGATCCGGTGCCCGATGCGAGTGCCGTGGTGGAGACCACGTCGCCGTCGGGTATTGCGCCGTCGGCGGTCGCGCTGATGCTGTTGGACGCGGGTAGTGCCCTCGGCTCGGACACACTGCATGTGGTGCAACGCCTGCGCGCCGACGGGACCCGGATCCTGCTCGCCATGAACGGCATTCACGCCTATCAGGACTGGCGCGCCGTACAGCAGCACAACCTCGAACTGCTCGCAGCTCATGGCATCGACGATCTGGAGATCGTGCCGGTTTCGGCGCGACTCGCGGTGGCGGGGCGGGTGGGCGGAGACGCGGGCCTGATCGATCGCTCCGGACTCGGCGCGCTGCATGTGGAACTCGCGGCGGCCACGGTCAGCGCCGAATCCGACGACCGGGTCGCCGCCGTCACCACGCGCGTGCTGACCGATACCCGCCGACGGGTCGGCGAACAGGTCGCGGTGCTGCGCTCCGGCGCGGAACCGATCCAGTGGCGCGAGGAACGCGCCATACTGCTCGCCGGACGCGACGGCGGGCGGGCCACCGCCATGTCCACCCTGCGCGGCCAATTGCATCTGGCCCGGGTCGATCTGATGACCGATGTCGGGGCCAGGGTCCGCGCGCTGCACGCCGCCGCCCGTAGCGAACTCGATCGGCTGCGCCGCTCCGAATTCGACGCCTACCCCGAACGCCTACAGCAGGCCGTGCAAGAGCTGACCGATGCCGTAGACGGAACCATCGATCAGCGGCTGTCCGAGCTCACCGATCGCGTCGGCGCAGCGCCGGAAAACGACCGTGGCATGCCACCGCGTTGGCGCGATCCGGCCCCGCGCGTCGGCCCGGATCCGGAGCCGAGGCACCGGGGTGTCGAAGATCACCTCATGATCGCGCTCGGCGCCTCCGCGGGGGTCGGCGTCGGCCGACTACTGGTCGCCCCGTTCTCGCTCGTGCCGGCCCTCGATTTCGCGACCGTTCCGGTGACGTTGCTGCTCGGAGCGGGTGCGGCGGCCTGGGTGGTGCGGGCCCGTGGTCAGGTCGCCGACCGCGCGCACCTGCGTCAATGGGTCTCCGACGCGCTGGTGAATGTGAAAGCCCAGTTGGAGCAGCGCGTCGCCACCGCTCTGGTGGAATCGGAGACCACGCTATCGGAGCGCGTCATGCGCGCGAGCACCGAGCGAATCGTCGAAATCGACCGTCAGGTGGCCGAATTGGAGGCCAGACTGCGCCGCGCCGCGGCCGAGCAACCGGGTCAGCTGGCCGCCTGCGAACGCGATATCGGCATCCTCGATCGGTATCGGACTGCTTTTGATTAGGTACCTTGGTGGGTA
The DNA here is from genome assembly GCF_040674855.1 of Nocardia sp. NPDC049707. Taxonomy (NCBI): domain Bacteria; kingdom Bacillati; phylum Actinomycetota; class Actinomycetes; order Mycobacteriales; family Nocardiaceae; genus Nocardia; species Nocardia sp. NPDC049707. The sequence goes on from NZ_JBFANN010000072.1 coordinate 20,366, forward strand.
CTCCTGGGCGAACCCGATTCCGTACTGGTCGTCACATCGCGTTAACCTCTAAAGCAGGAACCTGGGCGTCCGCTTCGTCCTTGTCCGCGGTCCAGACATGACGCGCTTCGACTGGTCGTAGCGGGTGCCTTCCCGCCAACGGTGGCGCTCGGTGTGTTCGCGCTGGTCACGGGCCTCCGCAGCGACTGCTCGCAGGTCGCTCGCAAGGGTCAGCCTAGGCGGAAACACCGTGAGCCGCCCATCTCAGGAGAGTTTTCATGACCTCAGCGACCATTCCTGGTCTTCGCGATTCCGACGGCAAGCAGCCGACCGCGCACAGCGAACTACTCGCCTGGGTACAGGACGTCGCGGAACTCACTCAGCCAGAGCGAGTGGTCTGGGCGGACGGTTCCGACGAAGAGTGGGATCGGCTGACCGCCCAGCTCGTCGCGGCGGGCACCTTCACCAAGCTCAACGAGGACAAGAAGCCGAACTCCTTCCTCGCCCTCTCCGACCCCTCCGATGTGGCGCGTGTCGAATCCCGCACCTACATCTGTTCGAAGACCGAGGCCGACGCAGGCCCGACCAACAACTGGGTCGACCCGACCGAGATGCGCGCCACCATGACCGAGCTGTACCGCGGCTCGATGAAGGGCCGCACCATGTACGTGGTGCCGTTCTGCATGGGCCCGCTCGGTGCCGAGGACCCCAAGCTGGGCGTGGAGATCACCGACTCCGAATACGTCGTGGTCTCGATGCGCGTGATGACCCGCATGGGCACGGCCGCGCTCGAGAAGCTCGGCACCGACAAGCCGTTCGTGAAGGCGCTGCACTCCGTCGGCGCGCCGCTGGCCGAGGGCCAGGCCGATGTGCCGTGGCCGTGCAACGACACCAAGTACATCACCCACTTCCCGGAGGACCGGGAGATCTGGAGCTACGGCTCCGGCTACGGCGGCAACGCGCTGCTCGGCAAGAAGTGCTACTCGCTACGCATCGCCTCGGCCATGGCCCACGATGAGGGCTGGCTGGCCGAGCACATGCTGATCCTCAAGCTGATCTCCCCCGAGAACAAGGCGTACTACATCGCCGCGGCCTTCCCGAGCGCCTGCGGTAAGACCAACCTCGCGATGATCCAGCCGACGGTTCCCGGCTGGCGCGCGGAGACCCTGGGCGATGACATCGCCTGGATGCGTTTCGGTAAGGACGGTCGCCTGTACGCGGTGAATCCGGAGTTCGGATTCTTCGGTGTCGCGCCGGGCACCAACCGCAGCTCGAACCCGAACGCCATGGCAACCGTCGAGGCGGGTAACACCGTCTACACCAATGTCGCGCTCACCGATAACGGTGACGTCTGGTGGGAGGGCCTGGAGGGCGAGCCCGATCACCTGATCGACTGGAAGGGTAACGACTGGTACCTGCGGGAGACCGAAACCCTTGCCGCCCACCCGAACTCGCGGTACTGCACGCCGATGTCGCAGTGCCCGATCCTGGCTCCCGAATGGGACGATCCGCAGGGTGTTCCGATCTCGGCCATTCTGTTCGGCGGCCGCCGCAAGACCACGGTCCCGCTGGTGACCGAATCCTTCGATTGGCAGCACGGCGTCTTCATGGGCGCGACCCTGTCGTCCGAGCAGACCGCCGCCGCCGAGGGCAAGGTCGGTACCGTGCGCCGCGACCCGATGGCGATGCTGCCGTTCATGGGCTACCACGTCGGTGACTACCTGAACCATTGGATCAACGTCGGCAAGAGCGCCGATGCGAACAAGCTGCCGAAGATCTTCTACGTCAACTGGTTCCGTCGCGGTGGCGACGGCCGCTTCCTGTGGCCCGGATTCGGCGAGAACTCCCGCGTGCTGGAGTGGATCGTCGGTCGCATCGAAGGGTCGGCGCAGGCCGAGACGACCGCAATCGGCAATGTGCCCGCCGCCGCCCAGCTCGACCTCGAGGGTCTGCAGGTCGACCCCACCGATGTCGACGAGGCACTTGCCGTCGACGCCGAGGAATGGCGCAAGGAGATCCCGCTCATCGAGGAGTGGTTCAAGTTCGTCGGCGACAAGCTGCCGTCCGGTGTGCGCGACGAGTTCGAGGCTCTGAAGGAGCGCTTGGGCTCGGTCTGATTTGCCGCGCCTTCGGCGCGGCGGGTTCGCGGCCCCCCACTGTCTCGCGTCCGAGTCGTCGAGACTCGCGCCTGCGGCGCATGCGCTTCGACGACTCCAAGAACATGCGG
>NZ_JBFANN010000073.1:0-20892 GCF_040674855.1 Nocardia sp. NPDC049707
CCCCGACACCGCCTGGATCAACCAGCCCGCCCAGGAGACCGATACGACAGCCGCATAACACACCCACCGGTCTCATTCAGCTTGAAAAATTCCGCCCATCCGGTCACCGCTGACACCAACCCCACCGCGATCACCGCGTTCGTGTGTGCCCTGTCGGGCTACTGGGCCCGCAACAGTCGACTACCCGCACCGCCGCGGTCACCGAACCTCCGCGTCCACCAAGCCGAACAGGCCCGCATCGCCCAAGGATGGCTGACCAAGCGAATCACGCCACCGGGGCGGTAGGCGCGGAACCGCGAAAATCCGTCGACGACAAACACATCGGTGATTATGGTTCGGGCTCATGGCGCCTGTTTCGCGAACACCGGTCTCCTGGGGGGCGGTTCGGCTGCGTCCATTGCGGATATCGGACGAGCAGGTCGTCCGCGCGGCGCATCAGGCGATGTCCGACGACGGCTTTTCGTTCGCCTTGGGACTGACCCAGGGCGTGGCATGGTCGCAGTATGTGTCCAGGCTCGAGGACCAGCGGCAGGGGCTTAATCTGCCCAACGGTATCGTCGCCGCCACGTATCTGTTGGCCACGGCACGCGACCAGGTAGTAGGTCGCACGTCGATCCGGCACACCCTTAACGACTCGTTACGCCGCCGGGGAGGTCACATCGGCTATGGCGTTCTGGCGCAGTATCGGCGTTGCGGCTACGGCACGGCAATCCTGCGTCACAGTCTCACGATCGCCCGCGCATTGGGCATCGAGCGCGCGCTCATCACGTGCGACGACGACAACCTCGGTTCACGACGAATCATCGAATCCTGCGGCGGCGTACTGGAATCGGTCGAATCAAACACCGACGGCGCCATCATCCGCCGCTACTGGATCGACTGAATTCCACCTCGCATCAGCCGCTGTCGCGCAGCATGCGATAGTCAGTTGACCACCGAAGCAGGCAGTACACCAGAGCGGTGGCTCGTCTTGCCTCCTCTACGGCAGCGTAAATCATCCCGTCCCACTCGAGCTGACGCAGCACGGAGTCGATACCGATCCAGCAACACACGCTGGCCGAGGTCGACTGCAGTCACTGCCCTCGGCGTCGGTTGGAATGGAAGTGGTGGTCGCGTTCAACCAGGCCGACGATATCGGCGCAGGCGTCCTGATCCAACGGCGTCATACGACCGTCACCGAGGATGGGGTTCCGGTAGTAACCGCCGAAAAACCAACGGATATGGGGTCGCCGTAGTATCGGCCGAATTTCGGGCGGATATGGCGTAACCCGCTGGTAGAGGGCGGGTTACGCGCGCTGGGTGCCGGTCAGGCCGGGGGTTGTTGGGTGAGGCGGTCGCGGTAGATCCGGTATGCCTTGCGGTCGGCGGCCGCGGTGCTGTGTGCGAGGGGTTCGGCGGCGGCCAGCAGTGCCTGGTGGATGTGTGGTGGGGCGGTGACGTGCAGGCTGTAGCCCTGGCCTCGCCGTATCTGCCGGCCGTCGCGTAGGGCGTGGCGTTCGGTTTCGCCGAGGTCGGCGGTGTGGGCGGTGAGGTGGTGGGCGAGCTTGCCCGGCATCTCGATTCGGATCGGGTGGGGTTCGTCGATATCGGTGGGGGCGGGTTGTTCGGGCCGGTCGGGCAGCAGGTCGGCGAGTGCGGTGCGGATCGCGACGCGGCTGACTCGGTGTTGTCGGGCGAGGGCGGCGATGCTGGCGCCTTCTCGATATTGGCGGCGGACTTGTTCGAGGTCCCCGTTCGTGGCGACCTGGGGGCGGCGCCCTGATATCGCGCCGTTGGCGCGGGCGGCTGCCAGGCCCTCGCGGGTGAGTTCGTTTTGCAGGTCACGCTGGAACTGGCCGACCGAGATGAGCACGTTGACCAGCATGGTGGTGGTCGCGTCGGCGGCGGCCAGGTCGGTGATGCCCGACAGCGCGCCGGAGAGCACCCGCAGTTTCACCTGGTGCCGCTGGCACCAGTCGCGCACGGCGAGGATGTCGGCGAGGTCGCGGCACAACCGATAGAGCTCGGACACGGTGAGCCGGTCGCCGGGGCGCGCGTATCGGGCGAGCTCGCGGAAGCCGTCGCGGTGCAGCGCGGGGATCTTGGATGAGGTGGCCGGATCGGCGAACAGTCGCACACCGTGCGCGCCGTCGACGAGACCGGCCTCGGCGAGCAGGTGGGTCTGGCGCACGGTGCTCTGCTCGTCGGTGGAGACTCGCATGTAGACGAGTTCGGCCATGACCGCGGCGCCCCTTCTTTCGATCCGGTTGCTCTCCGTTCACCGTTCTATCTGTCGTCAAACCCTGTCGTCAATATGGAACGGACGGCAATGGATCGGGAGTGCTGTTTCCGCACGATCCACGCGGCCCGGGAGCCGCCCCCGATGGGTGTCGTCAAAGGACCATTTGACGACATTATCGCAGCACGGATGCCGACTTGTTACGGCGGCGCTGTTCGGTGGTCAGCGCCATGGTGTGCTCTCCTGCATTGCGGTCCGCGGAAACGCGGCGGAGTTCAGGGCCAGTCGGCGGGCCGATGATCGGTTCTCTCTGCGTCGGCCGTCCACGAGGTCGTGATCATGGAATATCGTGCCGGTCATGACCACGAATGACTGGTTGGCCGACACCCGAACCTCTTATGACACGGTCGCGGTCAGCTATGCCGACCAAGTGCGCGGCGCCCTCGCCGGACACCAGTACCTTCGCGCGGCTCTGGCGTTGTTCGCCGACAGCGTGCGGGTCGCCGGCGGCGGGCCGGTCGCGGACGTCGGCTGCGGCCCCGGTGAAGTCACCGCCCACCTGTGTGAGCTCGGTGTCGACGCCTTCGGTGTCGACCTCTCCCCGGCGATGATCGAGGTGGCCCGGCGCGACCACCCCGGCCTGCGGTTCGAGGTGGGCTCGATGACGGACCTGGACCTCCCCGACGCTTCGGTGGCAGGCCTGCTCGCCTGGCAGTCGTTGATCCACATCCCTGACGACGAGGTGCCGACCGTGTTCGGGCACTTCCGCCGAGCATTGCGTCCCGGCGGACCGCTGCAGCTGCTGTTTCACGTCGGCGACGAGTCGTTGTTGAAGACGGACGGCTATGGCGGTCACCCGATGAATGTTCATGTCCACCGCCGTCAGCCTGACCAGGTGGCATCCTGGCTGCGCGATGCCGGATTCGTGGTCGAGGCTCAGATGCTGCTCGACCCGGACGCGAAAGCTCAGCAAGCGATTCTTTTCGCACGCAGTAAGTCCTGACTTCTGCATATGTCGGGCTCGCCAGTCGGATCCGGGACCGATGCCCGAGATGGACGCCGACACTGCGCTATGCCCTCGGCGCGACCGTCGTGACCACGGACGCGCTCTACACCTGCAAGCCCTATGGATCCCGCCCGAGGCAGCGATCAGAACAGGGTGTCGCGGACCCGCAACGGCCGATATCCGGTTGGGCCGAGTGCGGCGAGTTCGGCGTCGATGTCGACCTCGATCGCGCCGAAGAAATTGATGTTGGCGCTGTGCGCCGGGGAGATGTGGGCGAGCACATCGTCATCTATTCGGCGGCCGGACCGTCGCATCTGCTCCACGGCGAGACCGTAATACTCTGTGGTCCAGGCGATCACGGCGTTCGTGGCCAGGGTGAGGCACCAGGCTTGTTCGGTCTGGCCGTCGAGGTGCCGCGCCCGGATCATGCCCTCATGGGCGTAGAGCAGGTCGCGGCGCAGCGCGTGCAGGGATTCGCCCTTGTTGAGCTGGCGGGCGATCTTGCGCCGGTAGTCCGGATCGGAGAGGTATTTCGCGGCGTAGATGGTGCGCCGCAACGCCCCGTACTCCTTCAACGCTGCGGCCAAGGTGTTCTGGCGCCCCGACGCCGAGAGCTTGCCGACCAGCAGGGAGGCGGTGGCGTGCCCGAACTTCAACGATCCGGCCAGCCGCAGCAGGTCGTCCCAGTGCTCGGCGATCAGGCCGAGGTTGGCCTTGCGGGTCATCAGCGGGCCCGCGTGCGGGAACCGGGTCTCGGCGTCGGCGCGCGGGCCCGGCCGGTACAGGGTGATACGACCGAGGTCCCGAATCCGTGGGGACAGCTGCATGCCGAGCAGGTCGAACAGCCCGAAGTTGACCAGGGTGACCCCGTGGGTGTCGGTGGCGTGTTCGGTGATCGGCAGATCGGTGGCATTGCCCAGGATTTCGTCGAGCACGTAGTGGGCTTCGCGTTTGGTCGCCACGATCACCTTGGTGCCGTAGGTGGCGTGCTGGTCGGTGACGTGGGTGTAGGTCGACAGGCCCTCGTTGGCGAAGTAGCGGCTCATCGGCCGCGCGGTCGTCGACTTCCCCCGCGTCGGGAACCGCTGCCCATCGCTGGACGACAGCGTCCCGGCACCGAACACCGGGGTCAGCGGCAGCTTCTGGTGGTAGTCGATGAGCACCAGATTCGCCGCGCGCAGGGTCTCCTCGCGCACGTACCATTCGTCGGTCCAGGACAAGATGTCGTAGGAGATGCCGCATGCCTCGGCCATCCGGGTCAACCCGAGGTTGGTCGAGTGCGCGAGCAGCACCGCGATCAGGTTGCGTTTCAGCTCCGGGGTGCGGGTGGCCTGGCCGCCGGCGTGGGTGAAGCAGTCCAGGTAGCCGGTGCGTTTGTCCAGCTCGATCAACAGCGACACGATCGGCGCGAATGGCAGCATCTCGGTCAGCTCGGCCTTGAGCGCGATCGCTTCGGCCGGAACGTCTTCGGCGGTCAGCGGGGAGATGATCAGGTCTCCGGACTCGCCGTCCAGGCGCACCGGGCCCTCGCCCTCGGCGAGCACCGCCTCCAGCTCGTCGACCGCGACGTGCAGTTCTTCGACCACGGAGGCCAGGGCGACGCCGGGATCGGCTGAGCGCCCAACCAAACGGCAGAACTCCTCGTGTTGTGGTTCCCACTGCTGCCCGGTGAGCAGGTAGGCGGCCGGGTCGGCATAGCGGCGCGAGCCCGGCACGTACACATCGCCGCTGCGCAGCCCGTCGCGTAGCCCGAGCAGCACGCACAGCTCCCAGTAGTGCCGATACGCGGTGGCGCTACCGGACTTTCGCGCCTGATCGAGGTAGCCGCGCCACTTCGTGGGCACGAACCCGGTCGGTGCCTCGTCGAAGACCTTGCGCCGGCCGGTGGCGTTGAGCTCGCGCAGCATCGCGACCGCGATCAGCAGCTCACTGGCCGCGGTCCCACCCGCGAAACCCACCGTCGCCAGCACCGCGGGGGTGAACTGGCGCAGGTAGTTGTAGGAGGAATCCAGCGCCGCGAGATGCCCGTGATCGCGGGGCAGCCGGGGTTTGGCCTGCGCGAGCGCCGCCCGCAGGCGTTCCCAGCCGATCTTCTCGCCGCGGATCAGCGCGCCGATCTCCTCATCGGCGACCGCCGGATCGGTCACGATCGCCAGCAGGTCGTCGAGCAGGGCCTGGCGGTCCTCCCCGGACTTGCCGCGTTCGGCGAGCTCGGCTTGCATCCGGCGTTCGGCGGCACCGAATTTCGCCGAGATCGCCTGGTCGAACAACGCCACGACCTCGTCGAGGACGTCGGTGCCGGACTGGGCCAACACGGTGAGCAGGATCGGATACCGGCGCTGCGGGTCGCGGCGTTCCAAGGCTTGCGGGGTGAGTCGGCGGCCCATCGTGGCCAGGAACCGGCGCCGCTCGGCGGGCAGCACCGACATGTCGAGGCGATCGGCGCCCAGTCCGCGCAGGAACGCCAGCTTGTCGGCCTCGGCGCGCACCGCGGCCGCAGACGCCTCCACCGGACCGGTCGACAGCCACCGCAACCGCGACACCCCCAGCGAGGCGTCGACGGTCAGCAGCGCGTCCAGCTCGGCGCACCGGGCCGGGGTGAACTCATGGGCCAGGCGGTCGTAGGTTTCGCGTTGGGCATGCTCGCGGGCGTGGGCGATGCGTTCGACCATGCTCACCGGGCCCGGGCGGATCACCCGCGCCGAGATCAGGTACTCGCACCCGAGCCGGAACAGCAGGGTCGGGGAATCGTGTTCCATTGCCCGCGCGAGCAGGAACTCGTCGAGTTCCTTGAGTTCGAGCGCACCGGCAGCGCGCCAGCCCAGATACTGGGCGACCAGGCGCAGGTGATCGGTGCGGGTCTGCGCACGGCGGCCGTAGGAACGAATCTCGGTGCCGTCGACGCGCAGCTGCTCGGCCAGCCGGGCTACCGCGACCGGCGGCGCGGTCACCACCCGATCGGGCACGAACCCCAACCACGGCAACGTGCACAACGCGATCGCGATACCGAGCCGATCCGCCGGACCACGCCCGCGCCCCGGATCGACGAACGCCAGATCCGCCGGCGAGAGCGTGAAGAACCGGAACAACTCCTCACGCCCGATCTCGGGGAACTCCCGCAGACGCGCCAACTCCTCATCCGCGAACACCCGCGTCGCCACGAACCGACCTCCCACACCAACCAATAGCGTTGGGAGCCAAGCCAACCAGTAGTCCGCCTACATCGCAGGCCGAATCAGGGACTCACCGGCGGCCAGCCGCGGCGATACCCATATCCGTTGGTTTTTCGGCGGTTACTACCGGAACCCCAGGATGGTGTTCATAAGCTGCCAGGGGTCGGACCCGACGAAATCCACAGCGGGGTCGATACATTCGACGAGCTGAGCGTGCTCATGCATGAGTATCACCGCGGTCCGCACCGGGATGTGATGGCCTTGCCGTTGCAACCACTTGGCCAGATCCTGGGCAACGTCGCCGACCTGGCGGGGCCAGCTCCGGCCACCTCCATCGACCGCCCATTCAGACTCATACACGGTCCCCTGGACGCTGAGCCTTTGAAACCACCAATCCTCACCGACGGCGTGGAGCAAAACCCTGCGGCGCTTGACCTCGACAGCCCATGCCCCCGCCGGGCCGACGAGGACGTGATCGGTCTCCCCGCGTCGGTTGCGATAGCCGCGCAGCATCACCCATTCGTCCGTTAGGAGGCCGGAAAGACTCCGGGTGAGTAATTCCTCGCCGTACACCCCGGCGCCTCGCTGTTGGACCCGGTTGTATGCCTGCTGCGCCCCATGCGCCGCCCATTCCACGTGCTGCGACGCGTCATCGACCCGTGCCTGGGCGCCTGTTCAGCGGAGGTGGGCACCGACAGCATCCGCTTCCACAACGGCTTCCCGCAGCGAGCAGCCTTCAACTCGCCGCACGACTGAACGTAGAAGTCTTGCCACGCAGCCTGATTCGCCGAGGCAGCATTCAGCTGCTGTTCGGACAGCTGAAGCTGTTCGCCTCCGTGATCGGAAAGAACCTTGACCCGCATCCCACCGCGCCTCCCACTCTCAGCATGCATGAACGATCGACGGAGCTGACACCAAATCAGCCCGACAGCGGACAAAGTCACCTAATCCCCCTGGGATTAACCGATATCTAGCAATGGGGCACCGACTTCGATGAAGTCGACGCCAGCGTGACGACGACCCGGGTGATCTCGAGAGCGCGGTCGAGCGAATGGACATCGAGGGCGGCTTGCAGAGACCGGTGGCCACGCCGCCGCCCGTAGTGTTCGCGGATTATGGTTCCGCCCGAGCTCTGTCAGATCACGGCCGCATTCGGTTGTCGATGACGACATCCATAACGAAGTGCGCTGTCTCGCGCAGACAGCCGTCGATAACCTCCGATCGACGGCTATCCCAATCCGGCGACCTTCGCTGTATATCGCGCCCCCCATGTGGGTTTCACGGGCACCGGAAGTATCCCACCTGAGCGGCCGTACTCGTCGATCACACTGCCAGGGTGCGCGACGGTTGGATGATGCGGCGACCACGATGGCACGCAAAGAGTTTGCGCGCACTGGCTACGTCGCGGTGTCACGGATAATGCCTGCTCACCTGCGGTCGGCGGTCACCTCAGAAGCTCTCCGGTTGGTAGAGCACATGGGTGTCCGGCATGCAGTGTCGTATGACGTCGCCGCCCAGGCCGCGCGATCACGATCACACACGCCCCGCCCTCGTCCATGTCCAGCCAGCGGAGTTTGCGTGACTTGTCAGTACCCGCTGGCACCATTCAAAGAAACTCCTGGGGCGAATGCCCTGGCCTACCGATGTCATTCATGGAGAACGCTATGCAACGTAACCAATACCCGGGATTCTGCTCCGAATGCCAAGGCGGCGTAGCGCGCGACGGCGGCGCCCTCTACGGTGCCGGTGCGAGCAACACGATCGTCTGCGACTCCTGCCTGTTTGACTACTACGGCGAGAGTAAGGGGTACCTGGCCCCGCTGGCGGGGCAGCGGAGCAGATTCGCAGACCTCGCAGCTCGGGCTGAGCAGGGTCGGCGCGGCTCTGACCCAGACCAACCTCAGTAGCGATCGCACCGAGGTTTCGATTGCGTAGTTGCTGCTGAGTAGGTTAGGTCCGCCAGCCTTGTTGGTTCATGCGTTCGAAGTAGGCGTCGTCGGCGGCTTGTATCTCGGCTTCTGATCTCGGCCCACCCTGTTCGTCGGGGGTTTTCTGTTCGCGACTACCCAGATGTTGGAGTTGGTCGCGGATCCGCGGGTCGGCTTTGTTGACCAGATGCTTGACCTTGGCTTTTGCGTCAACTCGTGCCTTGCGGTGGCAGTCTCGCAGCACGGCGGCGAGTTGGCTGCCGGGTGAGCGCATAGCGCCCGGCGCGATCTGCAGATCGGTGATGTCGCCGCCGGCGTCGACTTCGACGAGTACTCCACGTGCTTCGCTGCGGCCGCGCACCACCTCGATCGCTGCGGCGAGTTGCTGGCTGTTGCTGCGGATCTCGGCGAGTTCGCGCTGAAGTTGCCGCTCCCATTCCTGGATGTCTGTCGTCACCGCGGGTCGAGACCATTCTCGGCGGGAACCGAGCAGACCACGTCGCCGGGTTCGATTCGAGACGACACCTCGGCGGAGAACACGAGCGAGAACTTGCCCGGCGCGGGCTGGTGGAAATCGAGCGCCTCCAGAACTCCCCGGTAGGTTCTTCCGTCTTTCTTGTGCAACTCGACCTGTTCGCCCACCACGAAGTCCCCGACCGCTCGACCGACCACGAACGGAGTCGGTCGGAAACTCACCGGGAAGATGTCTTCGACGTAGAACTCACTCATTGCTCATTCCCCTTTCCCTGCGAGATAGCGTTGCCAGAACGCTTCATCGGCGGCGTACGCCTCGTCTTCCAATTCCCTGGTAACCCCTGTTCCCACCCTGCCCTGCGCGTACTGGTCGATGTGGACACGCTCGTGCACCAAGTTCCGCAGCAATGTCTGTTCATCGGCAAAGGCGCTGGGGGCCAACGCGATATGCCCAGGAGCGGTGCTGGCGCTGGCCTCCATATAGTCGAAGTAGCGCACATCATCGGCGGAGCTGGCCACGTCCACGCGGACGCCCGTGAGGTCGACACCGGCTCGCCGGGCGTACTCCTCGATGGTTTCTTGGGTCATCGGCAGATGGTTTCCGCTTTCGAGAACCTCCCGGTTCGTGCGGGGTCCCATCCGGGAGAACAGTTGCCCATCGGTTAGCACGGCGTCGCGTCGCGCGAACGGGGTCATTTTGATTTTTGCGGCGTTGACCCAGTTGCGGACTCGCTCGAACAGCGGCTTGAGTCGTTCGGCAAGTGGTTTCACGACATCGGCGACGAGCTTCGTCAGCTTCGTCGCGAGCTCGCCGACGAACGTCGTGATCCGGCGGACGCGGATCGCGATGCGTCCGGCCAGAGCAGCGTTGCCAACCCATTCGGACAGGGTCGCGGTAAATGGCGCCAGCGCGGCGAAAGCCGCTTCGCCAGCAGCGGTTTCGATGGCGATTCCTCTGAGTTCCTCCAGGATCTTGTGGTGTGCCTCGTCGAGGTGGTGGGCGTACTCGCCGCAGGCATCGCCGAGTGTTTGGCATGCATCGGCCAGCACGGTGAAGTCCGCTTGTCGGGTTTGGCAGGTGCTGGCGGCGATTTCGATCTCGGGTGACTGTTGGTTGTTGAGGAGTTCGACGGCCTGCGGGGCTTGACCGGCGACGGTTCGGTAGTCGGCTGCGGCGGTGTGCCATGCGGTCTTGGCGGCGTTCAATTGGTCCTGGTGGCCGTTCGGCCAGGCGAACCCGACGGCGTCCTTGATGATGGACCATCCGAACGGCTCGGGGATTCCGTCTCCAGCCGCCGAGGGTGTCGTTTCCGGGAGGCAAGGATCGTTCGCCAGCTGGGGTGCGGTGGGCGGTTGTTGATCGGCTAGGTTCGCACCGGTCTCGGCGACCTGGTGATTGAAGGCCCCCGCAACGATCATGTTCCTGGTCTGGGCGCACGCGGTCGCCAGCTTGGACGAGGTCGATATCGCAAGCCCGGCGGCTTCGTCGTAGCCTGCCGCCCATTGACCGCCAACGCTGTCGCTGCCAGCCATCCCCACGTACACGGTCAGCACCGTGACCAACGCGGAGTGGGTGGTTACAGCGTCAGTGGACATCTGGCCGAAGACCTCACCAGCAGAGGTGTACTCCCCGTTCCGGTGAACAATGAGCGGCACAGTTGGTGTCGTCACTGCGGCCACATCCCCACATTCGTTTGAACCGCAGTCGCGTAACTTGCGTGCGCTCGACGGGCCACCTCACGCAACTCGTCGAGGTTTTCCCGCATCTCTGCGGCACCCGCCATCCAACTATCGTGCGCGGCACGCTGAGCCTGGGCTGCCTTGCTCGACCACGTCTGATGCAGGTCAGCGATATGCCGGTCGACTTCACCCAACCAGCCCTCAACGGTACGCCCGAACTTGTCCATCGTATCGATCGCGGCATCGAGCTGCTCTAGATCGACGCGGTAATCATCACCGGTCACGGCAGATCCAACCCCTGTAGTCCGGTGATCGCATCCTGGTTGGCCGCGTCACGCGCCTCGTACTGGTTCGCGGCTTCAGCGAGGTTTGCGGAGGACTCCTCCAGTGCCGCGATGACCGTCTCGGCACCGTGCTTCCATTCGAGCCAGGACTCGTCGTAGGCGCTGGCGGCTTTCCCTTGCCATCCATCGGCGAGAAGTTCCTTACCGATCGTGTCGTCGAGCTTCTTCAGCTCGTCTCGGATCGCCTGGGCCTTACCCGAGGTAAATCGTGCCGCCTCACGCAGCCGGTCCACCTCGACCTGGAGCTCCCCGGACACCCCGGCCTCCCTCCCTCGTGCAGCTCGCCCTTGAACTATATGACGCAGAGCGCACCCGCCCGGTTCCACACCATGGCTTGCCTGGACAGCTGGGCCGCGATCGAGTCTGCGATCGCGAGGACAGGCAGCGGACCTCCCGATGTCGCCTGGGACCAGGCGTGACGCGATGTTGTCGAGCTGGCTATGGACGATGAGGAGCGCGCCGCGTTGCGCGACATGGGGTCGAACCAGTTGGTCTGCGCGCACAGCTCGGGCAGGCAGAGGCGCGACTGGTCTTGCGGGAGAACAGTATCCGGCTCGGCGCTGTGCCGCGCATGCTTGGCACCGAGGACGTCAATACTCGACACAACGACGACCGGACACCACTGCATTTCGCGGCATAGGCCGACGCGCCGGAACTAGTGGCACTGCTGCTCGACTCGGGAGCCGACATCGACGCCGTGACTGATAAAGGGATGCCCGGCGATCTACTGGGCGATCATGTCCTCGGGCACGGAGCCGATCGGCACTGTCCACTTACTGCGAGCCCGGGGAGCCGACCCAACCAGGGCGAATATGAAATCGTACTTCGGAAGGGCACTGGAAGTATCTCCACCTGAGCGCGTGCTCGTCGATCACGCTGGCGGGGACCGCGATGATTGGATGATGCGTGGCGCCAGATGCATGGCTACCGAAAGTGTGGAGGGGACTTGTTGGTGGATCAACGACGGGTGTGGTCGGAGGACGAACCGGACGGGTGGGGCGCTCAGGCACTGGCTGATGATACGGGGATCAGGATGGCACGCGAGGAGTTTGAGCGCACCGGCTTCGTCGTGGTGTCACGGTTGATTGCTGCTCAGCTGCGGTCGGCGGTGGCCTCAGAAGCTCTCCGGTTGGTAGAGCACGTGGGGTCCGGCGTGATCTCGTTCTCGCCGCGACCGGATACACGTCGCGGCGGATGCGGAACGTGACTCGGGCCGATATCGCGTGCAATGGTTCGGTGATCGAGGCGATCTACGGTTCCGTGACGACTACACAGCTGTTGTCGGCCGTGACCCGGGAACCGGTATTTCGGTGTCCTTACGAGCCTGAGCAGTTCGTGATCACCCGTCGCGATTCCGGACAACATGAAGCCCATCGTCGACTGCGCGAACGTGACCGAAGCTCGGTTGAACGATTCGTTCCGCGAATACGCCGAATCCCGTGGCTTCGTCGTTGAGCTCGAATTTCTTCGCTGGAGACCAGCTCCGGGATCTCGAAGACTGCTGGAAACGTGCTGCGCGGTGGTGTCGGGAGACTGCGGGCCTGCGGATCCACGGCACCACTCGATTACGCCCCGCCGAGGTGTTCGCCAGTGACGAGTATCCGAAGCTGAACCGTTGTCCGAGGGCGCATTCGACATCCCAACCTGGGTGAATCCGAACGTTGCCCCGGACCGGCACGTTCAGATCGCCAAGGCTCTCTACAGTATTCCCGGTGATCTCGTCGGGCAGCGGTTGACCGCCCACGTCGACACGCAGACGGTGAAACCTTACTTCCGCGGTGAGCTAATCAGAGTCCATGCCCGGGTCGGGGTCGGCCGACCGATCCGGCGGATCTGCCCAGCGAGCTGACCGCCTATGCTATGAGGGATCTGAATACATTGCAGCGCAAGGCAGAAGCCGACGGGCCACATGTCGGCGCCTACGCCGCAGCGGTGCTTGAGCATCCGCTGCCCTGGACGAAGATGCGGCAGGTCTACCGGCTACTCGGGCTGGTGCGCCGCTACGGCACCGACGCGGTCGACGACGCCTGCCGCGGCGGAGGTCATCGACGTCGGTGTCATCGACCGCATGCTCACCAGCGGCACCGGCCAGCAGCTGATGCTGCTGCCTCCGCCCGCACCGTCCCGGTTCGTTCGTTCCACCACCGAGTTCGCGGTCAGGAGGCCGTCATGAGCACCACCCGCCGACCCGCCGCGTCTCCGGCGGTCAAACCGATCGAAGTCACGCCGGAGCTGAAATCGCTGACGCGCCTCAAGCTCGGGCAGTTGCTCGACACCCCGCCCGAGCGGCTTGCCCTCGCCAGATCGAACCGGTTGCCGCACCACGACTTCCTGGAGATGTTGTTCGCCGACGATGTCACCCGCCGCGACCGGCAATCCGAGCACCGCCGCGCCAAGCCGCGCACCTGGATCCGCAGATGCAGCTGCCGGCCTGGGACAACACCACCGCGGTCACCTTCGACTCCGAACTCTGGGCAGAGCTGACCTCGCTGCGGTTCCTGGCTGACGCCTACAACGTCCTGATTATGGGACCGGTCGGCGTTGGAAAGACGTTCCTGGCCAACGCATGATCCGGCAACGTGTTGCGCCCTGCTGGGGCGCCGCACGTGCTCCACGCACACGCGGGGATGGTTCGATGTAGCGAACGCCACTGACGATTGACGATCGAGGCCGAGCACTTCCCGGACACGAGAGAAGGGCTTGGCACGCCAGGGGAGCCAGAGGAAATGTCGCGCTACCCAGGCACGCAACGGTCCGAGCACACGGGTGCAGCGAGCCAACAGTTGATCTACATTTGAAAGTTGCTATACCGCAGAGCGATTCGTTCTCGCTAAGTTCACCACAGTAGTACAGTCGGGGCTCGGTCAGTGATTTCGCCTGCCAGCGCGGAAGCAGAGGGGATGTCGATGTTGGAGACGGTGCCGGAGGTCGTAGCCGAAGCGCTAGCGATTGGGGCGGTTGCCGGTCTGCGGGATACGGCCAAAGCAGCGGTCGCTGAGGCATATCAGCGGCTGAAGGGTTTGGTTACGGGCCGCTATGGACAGGTCGACGTGGAGACGTTAGAACAGCGACCGGACTCGCGGCACCGGCGTGACGAATTCGCCGAGGATCTGGCGGCCGCGGGTGCTGGTGGTGATGTGGACTTGCTGGCTGCCGCTCAAGCGCTTCTCTCGGCGGTCCGCGCCCACGAAGCTGCGGCGGGTGCGGCGGTAGGGGTTGATCTGGAACGGGTGGAGGCCGCGGCGCTGCGGATCCGCGAGGTGGACTCTGCTGGCACCGGGGTGCGGGTGGTCGACGGCAGTTTCGACGGTGACATTGAGATTGGGGCAGTGCGCGCGGGAAGCCGAGACCAACAGGACCCTTCGTCGGCGCGCCGGTAGTCCCTGTCCCGGCCGCCTCACCCAGCTGGGGACCTGCGGCAGCGATCAACACTTTCGCGGGGGTGAACGCGGAGAACATAACCATTGTCCACGCCCCGACAGCCCCGTTACCGGCCCAGCACCCTGTTACCCCGCAGTTCCCACGGGTGTCAGGTACCGCGTTCATCGGTTTCGTCCCCGACGTCCCGTCGCGGTATGTCGAGCGGACCGGGATCGTCGAGGTGGCGCGAGGTGACGTATTCGGGCATGCCACGGTGGCTTTGTTCGGTATGAGCGGTGCTGGGAAGACGACTCTCGCGACTGCGATTACACGGCACCCGGATATGCAGGAGGCCTTCTCCGAAGGCATTGTCTGGGTCGACGCGAAGCGCGACGTGGCGCCGACGCTACTACAGGAACGCCTTGTCGGGCAGCTAACCGGCGAGGTGGTGTCGTTCTCGACCGTGGAGGCGGGGCGGCACCGTCTCGCTGAGTTGCTTGCTGGCAGAGCAGTTCTACTAGTCGTCGACGATGTCTGGGACATCGATATCCTGCGGGCCCTCAACGTGGTTGGCGCACGGGGCGCGCTGTTGTTCACTACGCGCGACCGCGGGATCGCCCGTGCCGACGGCGCCACCATGCACGAGGTGGACCAGTTGACGCTTGAGCAAGCCCTGATGCTGCTGGGCCGCTGGACTGATACTGCTTTCGATCGACTCCCGCCCGTGGCGGATGCGCTGTGCCTACGGGTGGGCAATCTGGCGCTGGGCGTGGCGCTGCTCGGCGGGATGATCAAGGCCCGGGGTGGCCGTCCGCAGGTCTGGCAGGACGTATCGGACCTGCTCGAAGGGGCCGACATTCAGGCGATCGCGGACGCGTACGGGCCTGACGGTTATCAGCATGCCAGTGTCCTGGCTTCGATCACCCTCAGCGTGGACGATCTGTCCCCGGCTGACCAGGATCGTTATAGGGAGCTCGCCGTGTTTGCCGGCCGTGGCAGCGTCCCGCTCAACGCGGTGAGCGCCCTGTGGGCACCAGCAGGCGATGCTGTCGAGGATGCGGAACGGCGGCTGGCCCGGCTCGTCGACCGATGTCTGGTGCAGCGCGACACCCGAGAGTGGTACACCCTGCACGATCTGGAATTCGACGTTGCTGCTCATCAGCTCTCCGCCAGTCCTGGTGGCGTCATGGACACTCACGGCCGCTTCATCGACAGCTATCGCTCACAGATACTGCAGGTGACTGACCCCGGTGGCGGCAAGCGCGACCCGGTTCCGTGGGCGAGTGCCCCGGACGACGGCTACCTGTTCCAGAATCTCGCCTCCCACCTTGCGCATGCGGGACGCCATGAGCAGCTCGACGAACTGCTCATGAGTTTCGCGTGGATGGAACGCAAGCTCTCGGTGGCTGGCATCAGTGATCTGCTCGCCGACTACTCCTATCAGGAGCACCGCTCAACTCCAGTCGAAACAGCTCATGGCGCCCTTCAGCTCTCGGCGCACACCTTGGCCCACGAACCGGGGCTGCTCGCCGGCCAGCTCGTTGGCCGCCTGCTCGGGAACCCTGAGCCGAAAATCTGCGCCCTTTTAGATATGGCCTACCCATCTGATGAACATCTCTGGTTGTGCCCCCGAACTCCAGGCAGTCTCACTGAACCCGGCGGACCGCTCGAACGCATCCTGCAAGGCCACGACGAGCGAATCAACGCAGTAGCAGTCTCGGCCGACGGCAAGCACATCGTCTCCGGAAGCCGCGACAAGACCGTGCGAATATGGGATTTGAAGAGCGGGCAACTGAAACGCGTCATCGAAGACCATGAGCAAGAAGTCAAATCGCTGGCGCTCACCGCCGACGGCCAACGCGTCGTGTCCGGTAGCTTCGACGGGGCCGTGCGAGTGTGGAATCTGGCCAGCGGACGTCTGGAACACACTCTGCAAGGCCACTCCGGCTACATCTACGCGGTGGCGGTCACTGCCGACAGCCAACGTATTATCGTCGGCAGTGGCGACCAGAACGTACAAGTATGGAATCTGGCAAGCAAACGCCTGGAATGCACGTTGCAGGGCCACAACAACCATGTCAACGCGGTGGCGGTTTCGGCCGACGGCCGGTATGTGGTCTCCGGCGGCTTCGACCGAACGGTGCGGGTCTGGGATTTGGCCAGCGGAGATCTGAAACATACACTGCCAGGCCATATTAGGGACATCGAAGCCGTGGCGGTTTCGGCTGACGGCCGGTATGTGGTCTCCGGCAGCCGCGATCGCACTGTGCGGGTCTGGGATCTGGACGATGAAGCTTCTGGACGCATCCTGCACGGTCACACTGGCTCTGTCCACGCGGTAGCGGTCACCGCAGAAGGCAAGCAGATCGTCTCCGCTGGCGACGACCAGATCGTGCGAGTGTGGGATCTGGCCAGTGGCCGCCTGGAACGTGAATTGCAAGGCCACGCAAGCCATGTCTACGCGGTGGCGGTTTCGGCCGACGGCCGGCATGTCGTCTCCGGCAGCCACGATAAGACGGTGCGGGTCTGGGATTTGGCCAGTGGGGATTTGCAACGCCCTCTGCGAGGTCAGGTCGGCTCAACTAACGCGGTGGCGATCACCACCGACGGTCAGCGCGTTGTCTTCGCTGGCTACGACCAGCCGGTGGGCATCTGGCATTTGGCCAGCGGGGATTTGCAACGCCCTCTGCGAGGTCAGGTCGGCTCAACTAACGCGGTGGCGATCACCACCGACAGTCGTCGCATCGTGTCCGCTGGCTACGACCAGCCGGTGGGCGTCTGGGACCTGTCCAGCGGAGAACCGCTGTACAGCTTGGAAGGCCATATCGGTTTGGTCTACGCGGTGGCGGTCACCGCCGACAGCAAGCACATCGTTACCGGCAGTAGCGACGGGACTGTGCGGGTATGGGATCTGGACAGTGGACACCTGGAACGCATCCTGAAACATCACGACAGCGAGGTTTACGCGGTGGCGGTGACCGCCGACAGCCGGCGCATCGTCTCGGCTGGCTACGACCGGATTGTGCGCGTGTGGGATTTGAACAGTGGACAACTGGAGTGCGCCCTGCACGGCCACGACAGCAGGATCGATGCGGTGGCGGTTGCCGACGGCAGTCGTTATATCGTGTCCGCCGGTCAGGATCAGACAGTGCGGGTCTGGAACCTGGACAGCAAGCGCCTGGTACATACCCTACGAGGCCACACTGGCTGGGTCCGGACGGTAGCGACCACGGTGAACGGCCGACATGTCATTTCCGGTAGCAGCGACCGGACATTGCGGCTATGGGATCTGGAGAGCGGAGTGGAGCTAGCACGCTGGGTCACGGACACAACGACTGTCACAGCCTGCGTTGGCCACCCGGGCGATCCCACCGCCATCGTGTACGGCGATGACTCCGGACACGTGGTCGTGCTGTCATTGCGTGAGCCCTGCCCGAGCCATTGAAGGGCACCCACGTGATGCAGAGACCATGGGTGACGAAGTCGTTTTCATCGTCCTCTCGAATTTCATTCCGCCCCGGCCGACTTCAAGGGCACTAGGACTGTCGAGATCAGGTCCAGATCAGTCGGCAGCCCTGACAAGCACAGGTTTGATCAGGATCAGCCCGCATCCATATGCTTTGGCGTGCCCGAGCCCACCGATGACGGTGTCGACAAAGACATCTGGGTCGGTAATCGCTAATTCGCCGCGTACTTCTGCCCGGCCGATTCGCATGCCGGGCTTTCCTTGGATATGGCTCAGCTTCGGGAGAATGCGAACAGCGAGCTGGAGAGGGTCCGCATCTGCCCCGATTCGGTGGACACCACGTTGATTGACGGCGCTTTCCCCCAGCGACTGAAGACGCTCGGCAAACCATTGCCGTGCATGCTCAGCTGTTGTGTCGGCCAGCCGTTTTCGTTCGGGTCGGCTTGATTTTCTGGCACTGGGTGAAAGATGGCGATCGCTCATTCGGGCCGGGTTGACCACAGCGCGAAACCGATACCCCTGGCCAGTCTCGATGTACTCGTCGACCTTGATGATCTGGGGTTCGGCCTTGAGCTGGCGTTTATCCAGGTGGGACCAGTCCGGTGGGACCTTGGATTGAACGACAACGGTGAGCAGCTGGTTCTTTAAGTCGACGTTCGAGGTATGCAAGACGCCCATTTGGGAGCGAGCGTCGGGAGCGCCGTCCTCGACCCAGCCAAGGAAACCCTTCATCACCAGACGGTGCATCGCCTGGGCATCGAGCAAAGCGCGTTGGGTCTCAGGGTGTCGCGCATTCAGCTCGAGGATGCTGTGGCAGGCGATCAGCGCGGCTCTCATGGCACCTCCCAGGTGATTATCGGATCTGTGATTGCCATGCGCTGCCGGCGCTCCCATCTCTGTATGTGGACTCGGTGCCGGGAGGAGAACGAGACGGGCTGATCCTGGACGGGTACGGAATCCGGCTCGTTGGGGCCCGTCTCGATCCACGAATATGGTTCGGCTTCACGGGCGTTGGGGAGCAGGGCAGTGCTCAGGAGGACGGTTCGGAGATTTCCCTCGTGGACGCCATGGTTCAGGCGCTCGGCGGGCGGGCAGTTCTTGCGCCCCAGCCATAGCATGCGACGCGGATGATCAAGGCGCTCAGCAAGCCGCCCCAGTAGTTCCGGATCATCGGACTCGACGGCGGCCACAAATGCAGCATCGGACAGATACCAGCGTTCGGTGACGAGCCCGTTGCGCCTTAATGCGGGGTTTGCCTGCAGAACCCCCGACGAATCAGGAGCAATGCCTTTGGGAGCCCCATACCAGCCGGGGGCATCGAACGACCCGAAGGGGGCCGGCTGGCTGGATTCAGGTGGAAGATGCGCTGCCGGAACACGCCGCCCATCGAGGATTAGATCGCGCGGTCGGATCGGGAAGCGCCCGCCACCGACCGTGTGATAGTCGCGCACCAACACGCCGGGGCGGTCGGCTCGGATTCCGAATCGCAGTGCTGCGAGTATTTCCAGTGGTAGCGCATCCGGGTAAGCAGGGTTGGTTCCACTGCGGTCGTGTCCGTCCGCGGCCGCGAGCAGCCCTATAACGCCGCTCTTGGTTGGACGGTCGGGATCGGTGTCGCGGTGCCGGAATTTGGACAGCGTTCCCCACGCCTGCAGGGGACCCGCAAGCCGAATCAGCAGCGTTGACGTCATCGCAGCGTTCAGTGCACCAGATCCGCAGGCGATTCGACTGAGACTACGCTCGTCGAATCCTTGCCGAGAATCTCATCAGCGATGTCGATGTCGTAGGTCAACGCTCTTCCAGCTGATATTCCGGGCAGTTTCGCCGCCGCGAACTCGTGTTGGCGAAGGAGTCGCTTTGCGGCTTGGATGCTGACCGACTGGTCGTTGGCGACGAGAGCCTGCTCGAAAGCGGAGGCATAGTTGACTGGACGCGAACCACTCACTGCGAGAACAAGTTTCGGCAATGTGCCGAGCGCGCCGGTATTGTTCTTCTTCGCATTCGGCACAGAGTGGCAAAAGGACTCTATGTATGCGCGTTCCGCGGCAACAGCGCGTTCTGCGACTTCCTCGGAAGGAATGCCGGCGCGGATGAGATTCCGGCGAAGCTGAGCGCGGTCGAGAACGGCATTCCGGTAGAAGGTACCTGATGTCAGACTTTGATACCCGGTCATAGCCGCACCACTGTCGTCGCCCGCCCAGCCATCGATCGCATCGAATGCAGTTCTGCGGCTTTCCTTCCGGTCATCCACCGCGGTAAAGAAGTCGTCGTCAACTTCTGCAGCGTCCACTGTGAAAGCGTGCATGGACTGGATGGCACCATCCACATCGGTCGCTTCGGCGATCTCGGCGAGCATCCTGCCGAAAAGCGCGATGTCGATAGCGTCGGCCGGAGCCAGAGCCGCCACGAGAGCGTCACGCACCTTCTTCGGGATGGGCGTCACCTCGAGCTGCTCCTCCGTGCTGGCTGGTTCGGAGGTCTTGCCTTTCCGACTCTGCTTGGCAGCTTGAACAGCCGCGCGTCTTTCGGCCTCTTCGCGCAGTCGCTTCGTCTCGGCCTCGAACCAGTCGTCGAGCGTGACGGGAGGAGAGTGCAGGATTGTCGCCATCCTGCTGCCGGCGTCAGCGGGCGCGAAGATGGCAACCTTGGTCTTCATCGGATCCTTGTCGGGATCTCCGAAGTTCAAGTTGCAATGCTCGAGCGCGAGCCGTGCCATGGCGTTGGCCTTCTCTCTCGGCCAGCCGAGTTCTACAAGCGCGTCGGCTGTTTCGATCGCCCACTCCCGAGTTCGAATCCCGAAGGTGTGGCCTGCGAGTGGCCCTTTGCCGTTGTTTGCTTGGTTTCGCATGTACATCCGTTCGGCCCTGCGCCAGCTTTGTGCAGATACACGGGTACGAGTGACTCCGCCATACACGAGCTCCTTGGGCAGGTTGTTCTCGTCACGGTTGAGCAGCACGCCCGAGAATGTCGTGATCGCGTGCAGGGACAGGTACTGATCATCCACGATCAGCGCACCCTTCTTGAGTTGGTATGGGGCAGATAGAAGTCCCGGGCCCAGTGGTGTTGGACCTTGCGATCTGGGTCCGTCCAGCGCAGTAGATCGACAGCGAGCTGGTACCAGTTCGGAGGCGTGCCCGAATCGGCTCGTTGAATCACCCCGGGTTTGGTGCTCACCTTCTTTCTTGAGGAGGATGGGTAGACCATGCCATCGAAGTACGACGAAGTGACCAAGGCCAAGGCTGT
>NZ_JBFANN010000074.1:0-20152 GCF_040674855.1 Nocardia sp. NPDC049707
AACTCGGCATAGGAAAGACTTGTCCCCTGGTAGCTGACCGCGACCGTGTCCGGCGTGCGCACCGCCTGCGCCTCGAACAGCGAAACCAGCGTCGCGGCCGCATCGCCGACCGGCGAGGTCAGCGCCGCGTCCACCGGGAATTCGGTGTCGTTCCACCGGTCGAGCACCTGGGCCCGCTCGGTGTCGTCGAGCAGGTCGATATCGCCCAACGCGATCGCCGGTGCGGCGGTGATGCCGCGCAGCACCCGGACGAAGCGATCGGCGAAGGTCTCGGCGAACCGGTCGTCGAAAAGGTCGGTGGCGTAGACGAGTTCGGCGGCCATCTCCGATTCGGCACCCTCGCTCAGCGTGAGCTGCAGGTCGACCTTGGCCGTTGGCGGGTCGATGCCGAGTTCGGACACCGTGAGTCCGGGCAGTTCCAGCGAGGTGCGTCCGAGGTTCTGGAACGACAGCATCACCTGGAACAGCGGATGCCTGGCCTGTGAGCGGGCCGGGTTGAGCACCTCGACCAGCCGCTCGAACGGCACGTCGGCGTGCGCGAAGGCCTGTAGATCCCGTTCGCGGACCTGGGCGAGCAGGTCGGTGAACGATTCGGTCGGATCGACCTGGGTGCGCAGCACCAGCGTGTTGACGAACATGCCGACCAGATCGTCGAGGACCTGCTCACCACGACCGGCCACCGGGATGCCGATGGCAATGTCATCCGAACCGCTCAGCCGCGCGAGCAGGGTCGCGAAGGCGCTGTGTACCACCATGAACAGCGTGGTGCTGTGCTCGTGTGCGACGCGGTTCAGCGCCTCCACGAGCGCGCCGGGCAGCTGGAATCGGTGTGTGCGCGCCGTATACGACGCGACGACCGGCCGCGGTTTGGGCGAGAGGCGCAGTTCCTCGGGCAATCCGGCCAGGGTTTCCCGCCAGTAGCCGAGCTGTTCGGAGATCAGCGAGGTCGGATCGTCCTCCGAGCCGAGCGTTTCGCGTTGCCACAGTGCGTAATCCACGTACTGCACCGCCAGCGGCGGCCAGACCGGTGCGGATTCCGAACTGCGCGCGATGTAGGCCGACATCAGATCGCGGACCAGCGGACGCATCGAGAAGCCGTCGGCCGCAATGTGATGCACGACGACCGTGAGCACGTGGTTCTGGGTGTTGTCGCGCCACTTGTTACTGCTCAGCGGCGCACGCTCGACCTGGTAGAGCCGAATCCGCACCGGCGATTCGGTCGTGATGTCGAATCCGCGACCGATGAATTCGTAGAGGGCACTGCCCAATTCGCTTTCGGCGACCGGAAGGATCTCCAGCTCCGGCATCGCCTGCGCGGCCGCGAGCACCTGCTGGTAGGCCACACCCTCGTGGGACGGGTAGATCGTGCGCAGCGATTCGTGCCGGGTGATCACATCGGCGATCGCGCCACGCAGCGCGGGCAGATCGAGATGTCCGTGCAGCCGCACCGCCGCCGGAATATTGTCGGCGGCCGAATCTGCGTCGAAACGGTTGAGGAACCACATCCGCTGCTGAGCCAGCGACAGCGGCGGGTACTCCGGACGTGGACGCACAGTCAGCGCCTGGCGGGCACCGGCCCCGGCACTGGCCTCCATGCGCGCGGCGAGTGCGGCGACGGTCGGCGCCTCGAACAGCAGGCGCACCGGAACCTGGGTATCCAGTGCCGCGCCGAGCCGCGCCACCACCTGGGTGGCGATCAGCGAGTTGCCGCCGAGATCGAAGAAGTTGTCGTCGATGCCGATGCGGTCGCGACTCAACACCTCGCTGAAAATGTCGACGACGATCTCTTCGATCGGGGTCGACGGCGCGCGGAATTCCTTGGCCTCGAAGACGGGTTCGGGCAGCGCGCGCCGATCCAGCTTGCCATTGGGGTTCAACGGCATGGCATCCAGCACCACGATGGCCGCGGGAACCATGTACGACGGCAGCTGCTCGGTCAGGTGCTCGCGCAGTTCGTCCAGGTCGACCGTGCCGCCATTAGCGGGCACCACATAGGCGACCAGCTGATCACCGGTCCTGGCGTCCGCACGCACCAGCGCGACCGCCTGGGCCACCGAATCATGTGCGGTCAGAGCGGTTTCGATCTCACCGAGTTCGATGCGCAGACCGCGCAACTTCACCTGGAAGTCGGTGCGGCCCAGGTACACGATCGCACCGTCGGCATTGCGGGTCACCAGGTCGCCGGTGCGGTACATCCGGGATCCGGAGGCGCCGAACGGGTTGGCCACGAAGCGATCCGCGGTCAGATCGGTACGCCCGAAGTAGCCGCGCGCCAACTGCGCACCGGCCAGATACAACTCACCCGCGACACCCGGCGCGACCGGATGCAGGCGGGCATCGAGGACGTACGCCTGGGCATTCCACACCGGCAGACCGATCGGCACCGCGCCGATCAGACCCTGCGCGACCGGACCGTGCGTCGCGTGCACCGCGAATTCGGTCGGGCCGTAGAGGTTGTAGAGCTCGGCGGAGCTGACATTGCGAATCGCGGCGACGGTGTCACCGGTGAAGGCCTCACCGGCGACCAGCAATGCGCGCAACGACTCCAGTGCCGCACCGCCGGCAGCGGCCACACTACCGGCGAAGACGGTCAGCATCGATGGCACGAACGAGGTCATGGTGACCCGTTCGGCCGCAATGACTTCCGCCAGGTATTGCGGGTCGCGATGCCCGTCCGGGCTGGCGACCACAATCCGGCCACCGGTGCTCAACGGACCGAACAGCTCCCACACCGACACGTCGAACGTCGCCGGGGTCTTGAACAAGACGATGTCATCGGCACCGATGCTGTATTCACCGGTGATCCAACGGATCTGGTTCACCACGGCAGCGTGCGGCACTGCCACACCCTTCGGCCGACCCGTCGAACCCGACGTGAAGATCACATACGCGGTGTTCTCCGCCCGCAGCGGCGCGATGCGCTGCTCATCGGTCACCGGCGCGTCCGAGTACTCGGACAGCTCCAGCTCATCGATGGAAAGCGTGGGCAGCCCGCCGCTTTCGAAGTTGTCCCGCGAGGTGGTCAGCACACAGACCGGTGCCGCCGACTCGAGCACATAGCTGACCCGCTCGGCCGGCTGATCCAGGTCCAACGGCACGTAGCCGCCGCCCGCCGCCTGCACCGCGTACGCCGCGACCACGAGGTCGACCGAACGCCGCAGGCCAAGGGCGACAAGCTTTTCCGGTCCGACACCGGCTTCGATCAACCGCCGCGCCAACCGGTGCACCCGGGTACTGAATTCGGCATACGTCAGCGAGGATCCGGTCGCCGGGTCCACGATCGCGACCGCATCCGGCGTGGCGGATGCCTGCGCGGCGAATTCGCCCACCAGAGTGAGCCCACCACTCTGGTGGATACCGGCACGACGCGGAGTGCGGCCGGGCTGACGACGCGGCAGGAAATCGTGCCCGGTGTCGTTCCAGCCGATCACCGCGAGCGCGGTCTCCTGATCATCGAGCAGCTCGATATCGCCGACCGGCACGGTCGGATCGGCGATGATGGCCGCCAGGATCCGATCGAGGCGCCGTGCGAAGGCCGCCACCGTGTCCTCATCGAAAAGATCGAGGGCATAGGAGATTTCGGCCGACATACCGGCCGCCTCGCCCGATTCCTGGGTCTCTTGCAGGGTCAGCTGCAGATCGAATTTGGCCAGTCGCGCATCGTAATCGATGCCGTTGACCGACAGTCCGGGCAATTCGAGATTGGCCTGCTTGACGTTCTGGAACGCCAGCATCACCTGGAACAGCGGGTTGCGCGCCTGCGAACGGGCCGGGTTGAGAATTTCGACCAGGCGCTCGAACGGCAGATCCGCATGCGCGAACGCCTGCAGGTCGGTTTCCCTGGCCTGGGCGAGCAGATCGGTGAAACTCGCCGAACCGGCGACATCGGTGCGCAAGACGAGGGTATTGACGAACATGCCGATCAGGTCGTCCAGCGCGGCCTCACCGCGACCGGCGGCCGGGGTGCCGATGGCGATATCGCTGGTACCGCTGGCCCGCGCCAGCAGCACGGCGAGCGCGCTGTGCATGACCATGAACAGCGACGCATTGTGCTTGCGCCCCAGATCGATCAGCGCGCGCTGGGTCTCGGCGGAGATCACGAACGCGTAGGTGCCACCGCGATAGGAGGCGATCGCCGGACGCGGGCGGTCCGACGGCAGCACCAGTTCGTCGGGCAGATCGGCGAGTTCCTCGGTCCAGTACCGGATCTGGCTGGAGATCAGCGATTCCGGATCGTCCTCGGCGCCGAGCACCTCGCGCTGCCACAGCGCGTAGTCCGCGTACTGCACCGGCAGCGCGGACCACGCGGGCGACTCCCAGGCGGTGCGCGCCGCGTAGGCCACCATGACATCGCGGGCCAGCGGCCCCATCGACCAACCGTCGGCCGAGATGTGGTGCACCACCATGCCGAGTACGAATTCGGACTCGCTGATCTCGAAAAGCCTGGCGTGCAATGGCACTTCGTCGGTGACGTCGAAGGCCATGGAGGCCAGGTCGATCAGATGCTCGACCAGGGTCTCCTCGGTGACCCGGTACGGGGTCAGGTCGGGCACGATCTGCGCCGCGTCGAGCACGACCTGAATCGGACCGTTCTTGGTCTCCGGGAAGACGGTGCGCAGCGACTCGTGCCGGTCGATCACGTCGATCACCGCGACCTGCAGTGCGGCGACATCGAGATCACCGGAGAGCCGGATCGCGATCGGAATGTTGTTGACCGCCGATGCGGTATCGAAGCGGTTGAGGAACCACATGCGCTGCTGTGCGAGCGAGAGCGGCACCGCCTCGGGGCGCTCCCTGGCGACCAGCGCGCTGCGGGCACCGGCACCGGCGTGCGATTCCACCCGGGCCGCCAGCGCGGCCACCGTGGACGCCTCGAACACCATCCGCACCGGCACCCGGGTATCGAGTGCGGTGCCGATGCGCGAGGCGACCTGGGTGGCGATCAGCGAGTTGCCGCCGAGGTCGAAGAAGTCGTCGTCCACGCCGACGCGGGGCAGGTCGAGCACCTCGCCGAAGATCTGGGCGACGATCTCTTCGATGGGCGTGCTCGGCGCACGGAAGGTGTGCACCTCGAAGACCGGCTTGGGCAGGGCGCGTCGATCGAGCTTGCCGTTCGCATTGAGCGGCATCGCCTCGAGCGTCACGAAGGCCGCGGGCACCATGTAGGTGGGCACCATGGCGGCCAGATGTGTGCGCAGCGCGGCATCGAAGCCGGCCGCCGGCTCGGCCTCGGTCGGCACCACATAGGCGACCAACTGTTCGCCGAGCCGGTTGTCGGAACGGACCAGTGCGACCGCCTGCGCCACCGCGGGATGGGCGCGCAAAGCGGATTCGATCTCGCCGAGTTCGATCCGGACGCCGCGCAGCTTCACCTGGAAGTCGGTGCGACCGCTGTAAACGATCTGTCCCGCGGCATCGCGGGTCACCAGGTCACCGGTGCGGTACATGCGAGAACCGCTGGGGCCGAACGGGTTCGCGACGAAGCGGTCGGCCGTCATATCCGGGCGGGTGAGATAGCCGCGCGCCAGCTGGGGACCCGACAGGTACAGCTCACCCGCGACACCCGGCGGCACCGGATGCAGCCGCGTGTCCAGCACATAGGCCCGGGTATTCCAGACCGGCGCACCGATCGGCACCGCGCCACGCACCACCTCGCCGACGACCGCGTGGGTGGCGTTGACGGTGAATTCCGTTGGGCCGTACAGGTTGATCAGCGTGATATCGGGGCGACCGAGCTTGCGGAACGCCTCCACCGCCTCACCGGTGAACGCCTCACCACCGACCAGCAGCATGCGCACCGAACTCAGTGCCGGCGAATCGACGGTGGCGGCGAATACGGTCAGCAACGACGGCACGAACGAGGCGATGGTGACCTGTTCGGCGGCGATGACCTCGGTCAGATATTGGGTGTCGCGGTAGCCGTCGTGGGTGGCGATCACGGTGCGGCCACCGGACAGCAAGGGCGCCAACGGCTCCCACACCGACGCGTCGAAGGTGGCGGGCGTCTTGTACAGCGCGACATCGTCGGCGCCGATCCCGAATTCGCTGATGAGCCAGCGCATCTGGTGCACCAGCGCGGCATGCGATACCCCGACACCCTTCGGGCGACCGGTGGAACCCGAGGTGAAGATCGCGTACGCCAAATGCTCCGGGCGCAACGGCGCGATGCGCTCGGCATCGGTCACCGGGGCATCGGAGATACCGGACAGTTCGAGCTCGTCGACCACCACCGTTGCCAGCTCCGGCGGCGCGAACTGATCCCGGGACGTGGTCAGCACATAGGCCGGCGCCGCGGTATCGAGCACATGGGCGATGCGTTCGGCAGGCTGATCGAGATCGAGCGGCACATAGGTGCCGCCGGCCTCGAGCACCGCGTGGATCGCGACCATCAGTTCGACCGAGCGCCGCATACCGAGCGCGACCGGCACGTCCGGACCGACGCCAGCCCCGATCAGCCAGCGCGCGAGCGCGTGTACCCGAGATCCGAACTCCGCGTAGGTTAATGACGCGCCGACGGCCGGGGTGTAGCCATCGACGGAGCGGTCGACCACGGCGATCGCATCCGGTGTCGCGGCCACCTGGCGGGTGAACAGATCGCTGACCGTGCCCGCCGCCTCGAGCTCGCGCGGCGCGCCGTGCCAGCCGTCGCGGGCCAGCTCGACCTCGCGTTCGTCGAGCAGATCGATATCGCCGACGATCGCCGCCGGATCCGCGGTGACCCCGCGCAGAATCCGCACCAGCCGATCGGCGAACGACGATACCGTCGCCTCGTCGAACAGATCGGTGGCGTAGGAGACGGCAACCGAAACGCCCGCGGGCTCACCCTGGCTGCCGCGCTGTTCGGTCAGCGTCCAGAGCAGATCGAATTTGGCGATGTGGACTTCGAGTTCGGCGGCCGATACCGACAATCCGGGCAGTTCCAGCGTGCCGTGTGACATTTCCTGGAACGACAGCATCACCTGGAACAGCGGGTGCCGCGCCTGGGATCGGGTCGGGTTGACCACCTCGACGATCCGTTCGAACGGAACGCCGCTGTATGCAAAGGCCGCGAGATCGACTTCCCTGGTGCGCGCGAGGAATTCGGTGAAGGACCGACTCGGCTCGACCTCCGAGCGCAGCACGAGCGTATTGACGAACATACCGATCAGGTCGTCGAGCGCCTGTTCGCCACGTCCGGCGATCGGGGTGCCGATGGCGATATCGGTGGTGCCGGACAGCCGGGCCAGCAGCAGTGCCAGCGCGGCGTGCAGCACCATGAACGGGGTCGCGCCCTCGGCGCGAGCCAGTGCGCTCAGCCGGATGTGTAGTTCGGCATCGATGTCGAAATTGAACTGCGCGCCGCGGAAGCTCTGCACCGGCGGACGCTGCCGATCGGTGGGCAGATCCAGCTGATCCGGCAGTCCGGCCAGCGCGTTACGCCAGTAGGCGATCTCACGGCCGGCCAGGGAGTCGGAATCGCTTTCGGCGCCGAGCAATTCGCGCTGCCACAAGGTGTAGTCGCGGTACTGCACCGGCAGGGGTGCCCAAGCGGGCGCTGCTCCGGCCGCACGGGCCAGATACGCGGTAGTGACGTCGCGCGCGAGCGGCCCGAACGAGAAGCCGTCCGCCGCGATGTGGTGCACGACGAAGGCGAGCGCGTACTCGGGCGTTTCCTCGGAGGACGCACCGGTGATCTGATACAGGCGCACCCGAATGGGCAGCTCGGTGGAGACATCGAAGCCGGCGGAGGCGAATTCGGTGAGCACGTCGAGCAGTTCGGATGCCACGAGCGGCTGCACGGTGACACCGAGGTCGACATCCTCGATCGGCAGCACCTGCTGATAGGCGCCGTCGCCCGAGTTCGGGAAAATCGTGCGCAGCGATTCCTGGCGGGTCAGCACATCGGTGAGCGCGGCCTGCATCGCGTCGAAATCGACCTGACCGCCCAACCGCACCACGAACGGCAGGTTGTAGGTCGGCACCGTGGAGTCGAATTGGTTGATGAACCACATCCGCTGCTGAGCCAGCGACAGCGGCACCCGCTCGGGCAGCTGCTGGGCCACCAGGGCCGGGCGCGGCCGATCGGTGGACTGGGCCGATTCGGCGCGGGCGGCCAGACCGGCCACGGTCGGGGTCTCGAACAGCGCGCGCACCCCGATCCGGGTGCCGAATGCCGCGCCGATCCGGGCCACCACCTGGGTGGCGACCAGCGAGTTGCCGCCCAGATCGAAGAAGTTGTCATCGATGCCGATGCGCTCCTGGCTGAGCACATCGGCGAAGATCGCCGCCACGATCTGCTCGGCAGGGGTACGCGGAGCCCGGAATCCGGCCGCGTCCACGCTGAATACCGGCTCCGGCAGGGCCTTTCGATCCAGCTTGCCGGAGGTGTTGAGCGGGAAGGCGTCCAGCACCATGATCGCCGCGGGCACCATGTAGCTCGGCAGCTTTTCCGCGACGAACCTGGTGAGTTCGATCGATTCGATCGACCGTCCCGGCGCGGGCACCACATACGCGACCAACTGCTGACCGGTGGCGGTATCAACCACCAGCACGGCGGACTGGCTCACTGCGCTATGGGCAAGGAGTTCGGTTTCGATCTCACCGAGTTCGATGCGCTGACCGCGGAATTTCACCTGGAAGTCGGTGCGGCCAATGTATTCCAGGGTGCCCGCGGCATTCCAGCGCACCAGGTCACCGGTGCGGTACATGCGCTCGCCATTGCCGCCGAACGGGCTGGCAACGAATCGATCCGAGGTCAGGTCCGGACGACCGCGGTAACCGCGCGCCAGCTGACGCCCACCCAGATACAGCTCACCCGGTGCGCCGACGGCCGCCGGGCGCAGCCGCGAATCCAGCACGTAGACCTGGACATTCCACTCGGGAATACCGATCGGCACCGTGACGGTATCGGCAGCGGTCGCCTCCCAGTAGGTGACCGAA
Source organism: Nocardia sp. NPDC049707 (assembly GCF_040674855.1). Classification (NCBI taxonomy): domain Bacteria; kingdom Bacillati; phylum Actinomycetota; class Actinomycetes; order Mycobacteriales; family Nocardiaceae; genus Nocardia; species Nocardia sp. NPDC049707. The sequence continues at coordinate 8,920 of NZ_JBFANN010000074.1, forward strand.
ACCGCGGCCTCGGTGGGGCCGTACAGGTTGTGCAGACCGGCGGGAGCCGAGCCCCCGGAGCGATCAGCGAAATCAGTGGTGATCTCCCTGAATTTCGCGGCGGTCTCCGGCGGCAGCGCCTCACCGATGACGAAAACCGCACGCAGCGTGGCACATTGGGCGACGGTGGCATGGGCGACGAAGACCGTCAGCATGGACGGCACGAAGTCGGTGACGGTGACCCGGTGCCGCTCGATCATCTCGGCGACATACAGCGGATCGCGATGCCCGTCCGGGGTCGCGATAACGAGTTTCGCGCCGACCATCAGCGGCAGGAAGTAACCCCACAGCGAGACGTCGAAGGTGGTCGCGGTCTTTTGCAGGTACACATCGTCGGCGCTGATGCGGTACTCGCCGAGCATCCACAGCTGCTGGTTGACGATCGCATGATGGGTTACCGCGACACCTTTCGGGCGTCCGGTCGAACCCGAGGTGTAGATCACATAGGCGGTGTTGTCCGGCAACAGCGGTGCGCGGCGCTCCGAATCCGTCACCGGAGCGGCGTCGTACGCTGATACGTCCAGGGTGTCGATTTCCACCCGGCGCACCGATTCCGGCAGCTCGAGTTCGTCGGCGGCGACCGTCAGTACACAGACCGGTGCCGCGGACTCGAGGATGTAGGCCGTGCGCTCGGCCGGATGATCCGGATCGATCGGCACATACGCGCCACCGGCCTTCAGTACCGCGTGCATACCGATGACCAGATCCAGCGAACGTCGCATACCGAGCGCGACAAGCGATTCCGGGCCGACACCGTCGGCGATCAGGAACCGGGCCAGGCGGTTGACCCGCGTCGCGAACTCCGCGTAGGTGAGTTGCGCGCCCTCGAAATCGAGGGCGATATTGTCCGGGGTCAGCTGAATCTGCGCATCCAGCAGGGCCGCCAGAGTGGTTTCCGGGACGTCCTGTTCGGAGTCGTTCCACTCCTGCAGCGTCAGTTCGCGCTCGTCCTCGGTGGCGGTGGGCAGCTCCCACACCACGGCGTCGGCATCGGCGGCCAGGAACCGGCTGAAGAACTCGAGGAACCGCGAATGATGCTGTGCGGCTTCGGCCTCGGTGTAGAGGTTCGGGTTGGTCTCGAAGTCGATATGCGAACGGGTGCCGCCGACCGACTGATAAAAATTGACACCGAGGTCCTCGATGCTGCCGGTGGACAGCACGTTGAACTCGCCGTGGGACTCGCCGAGCACGACCTCGTTGTGGAACAACATGATATTGACCCACGGACCGAAGAACTCCGCGCCGACACCATTTCCGGTGTTGGCGCCCATGCTGTCGCGTCGGATGTCCTCGTGCCGGTAGCGCTGATGGCGCAGCGCACCCGACACCTCGACGGTCACCGAGCGCAGCAGCTCGGCGACGGTGGTGTCATAGCCGACCCGCAGCCGCAACGGCACGATATTCGAGGTCACACCGCCGGAGCGGCGCATCGCGGCGGTGGTGCGCGCGGTCACCGGCAGGCTCAGAATCACCTCTTGCGCACCGGTCCACTGGGCCAGATACGCGGCAAAACCGGCGACCAGCAGACCGGCCGGGGAATTGTCGTGGCGGGTAACCGCATCGGCGAGCAGCGCCTCCTGCTCCGCGGACAATGCCGCACTCGACACCCCGTTGAGCGGCGCCGGTGGTGCGGACCGACCGACCAGGCTGGTTCCGTCCTCCAGCCCGGCGACCCGCTGCGCCCAGTGCTCCTTATCGGACTGGAAGCGAGTGCTGTCGCGGTAGGCCAGCTCGGATTCGTACACGGAGCGCAGATCGACGGCCTTGTAGGCCGGCGGCTCGGTGCCGTTCAGCAGCGCGGTGTAGATATCGCCGAACCGCTTCATGTAGGTCATCGCACCGAAACCGTCGAGCACGATGTGATGCACCCGCGAGTACCAGTACCAGTGCCGGTCCGCGAGTTGCAGGACGGTAGTCATCATCAGGCGGTCATTGACCATATCCAGCGGACGGCTGTACTCAGCGCGCATCCAGGCGTTGGCCGCGGCCACCGGGTCGTCCTCGGCACGCAGATCGACGTAGCCGACATCGTCGGAATCGGGGATCGAATGGTCGACGTATTGCAGCGGCTCACCGTCGCGTTCGACGATCCGCAGGAAGCCCGAGCCGAACTCGCGCGAGGCGATGATGCTGGCTTCCCGCAGCACGGGCCGATCGATATCGCCGTGGACCTCTACATACTGCGCGATATTGATCGGGACCTGCGGATCCACATGCTGCGCATACCAAATGCCCAGCTGTGCGGGCGACAGCGGAAAGTACTCCGCGGCATCCTGCGTAGCGTCCGCCCGTGTGTTACCAGTTTCGCCGTTTCCGCCGAAATCCAGCCGGTCCAACCGTAACCTCGCTTCCGGAACACCACACGAGCGCTCCCCGATGAACACCGGAACATGGACGCGCACCTATCCGAGCATGGCGTCTGTGTTCCCGCGTTCAGTTCTCATCAATCAAGCAAAAATGTTCATTGGCACTATCTGCCCACCAGGCCGACCTCGTTACATGGGCGCGACCATGCCCACTACCCACCGACCGGCTCCGCCGGGAAGATCAATCCAGATCACCGAGACAATCTACCGTCGCCCTCGCTCTCCGACCAATCAGCTTCCATAGCTCGGGAACATCACCCCAGGCCGTGGGATCATCGCACGTTTGCTGGGTGACTGTCACCGATCTCACACTGCTCGCGAAGGTCGGTGGCGATCGCGGGCCGGGTCGTAGAGATGGGACTGGGCGCAGTCCAGATTCGGGGTGAGGGCGCGGCCGACGAGGATGACCGCGGCTTGGCGCAGATCCGCGGATTCGACCTGGTCAGCGATATCGCCGAGGGTGCCGCGCAGGACCAGTTGGTCGGGTTGGCTGGCCCGGTAGACCACCGCGGCCGGGCAATCGGCGCCGTAGTCCGGAATCAGCTCGGCCGCCAGGAGGCGGATTCGGCTGATGGCCAGATGCAGCACCAGCGTGGCCTGTGTTCGGGCGAAGTTCGCGAGGCTTTCGGATTCGGGCATGGCGGTGGAGCGGGCCCGAGTGCGGGTGAGGACCACCGATTGGACCACTTCGGGAACGGTCAGCTCGGTGCCGAGCAGGGCGGCCGCGGCGGCGTAGGCGGGGACGCCGGGAGTGACGTCCCATGGCACGACCGCGGCGTCGAGGCGGCGGGTCTGTTCGGTGAGGGCCGAATAGATGGAAGGGTCGCCGGAGCAGAGGCGGGCGACATCCTTACCGCAGCGGTGGGCCTGCACCAAGTGCTCGGTGATCTGGTCGATATCCAGGTATTGGGTGTCGATCAGTTCGGCATCGGGGGCACAGTGCGCGAGCACCTCGGGGTCCAGGTAGGTGCCCGGGTAGAGGCAGACGGGGGCGGTGCGCAGCAGTTCGACCGCACGGACGGTCAGCAGATCCGCGGCGCCCGGTCCGGCCCCGATGAAGTGCACGGTCATTGGGGTGAGTCTATGGAGGGCTCAGGCCGTCGCGTCGAAGTGGGCGATCACCTTGGTCGGGCGCAGCCGGACCACCAGTTCGCCCGGGACGCCATTGCGCTTGCCGAATTCCTCCGCGCGGTCCGCGCCCATATAGCGGCCACCGATCTCGGTGGCGGTGCGCAGGAGTTCGTCGGGATCCTCGGACAGGGTCACGGTGCCCTGGAGCTGAATGGACGAGTACGGCGCTTCCTCGAGGTCGACCACCACCGCGATGCGCGGATCGCGGGCGAACGCCTTGCCCTTGGCCGTGGCTTTGCCGGTATTGAAGACCAGTTCGTCACCCTCGAGGACGAACCAGACCGGCGTCACGATCGGACGTCCATCGGCGGCCATGAGTGCGACCTTTGCGGTTCGGGTGCCGTGAGAGAGGAATTCGCGCACTGCGGGATCCGAGAGTGAGGCCATTCGCCAACCCTAGGTCCATATCCCGCGCCGACGGGCCGCGCATCGCCGAATACTGCGCGCGGCTGTTCAGATGGCGCCTTGTTCGCGGGCGCGGGCGACGGCGGAGGTGCGCGAGCGGACGCCCAGTTTGGCGTAGATGTGCACGAGGTGGGATTTGACGGTGGTTTCGCTGAGGAACAGTTCCTTGGCGATCTCCCGGTTCGAGCGGCCATCGGCCACCAGGCGCAACACCTCGATTTCGCGCGGACTCAGGGTGGTGTCGGCGCGGCGCACGCGGGTCATCAGTTTGGAAGCCACCGCGGGCGAGAGCACGCTGCCCCCTGCGGCCGCCGAGCGCACCGCCGCGAGCAGCTCCACCGGTGGGGTGTCCTTGAGGATGTACCCGCAGGCTCCGGCCTCGATGGCGCCGAGAATGTCGGCATCGGTGTCGTAGTTGGTGACGACCAGAACATTGGGCGGCTGCGCGAGCGCACGCAATTCGGCGGTCGCATCGACGCCGGAACGGCCGGGGCCGAAGCTGAGATCCATCAGCACCAGGTCGACCGGGGTGGTGGCGCAGAAGGCGACGGCGGCCTCGGCGGTCGCCGCATCACCGACGACGGTGATGTCGGCATTGCTGTCCAGTAATGCGCGCAGGCCCGCGCGCACGATGGCGTGGTCGTCGGCCAGGAGTAGGCGAATCATAGACGGTGCTCCTGGTCGGTTGCCTGTGCTGTGCCCTGGCCGGAGGCGGCCGCGGACGGGCCGGAATCGACTGCGTCGGAACCGGATTCCGTGGATGTCGGCTCGAGCGGAAACGAGATGGTGACCGCGGTGTGACCGGGCTCGGACTCGACCGCCATTGTGCCGCCCTGCTGTTCGACGCGACTGCGCATGGCGGCCAATCCGAAGGTGCCCGTCGGTGCGCGGTCGAGCACCGACGGATCGATGCCCGTGCCGTCGTCGACCACGTCGAGGTACACATCGGTATCGGCGTAGGTCAGGGTCAACCGCATCCGGCTCGCGCCCGCGTGGCGCACCACGTTCGAGACCGCCCCCTGCGCGATCCGAACCAGTGCGGCCTCGACGGGCATCGGCAGGCGCTCCGGGGTGCCCTCGACGACCATCTGGGTCAGCAGTCCCGGAGTCTCCGCGCGTCGGCAGATGCGCTCGAGCGCCTGTGCCAGGCTCTGCCCCTCCAGGGCGGCGGGGGTCAATTCCGCTATCAGCCTTCGGGTTTCGGCCAGATTCTCCGCTGCGGTCTCGCGGGCCAGCCGAATCTGTTGCAGCGCGGGATGATCCGGTGCCGACTGCTCCGCGGCATGCAGCAGGAGCTGGATGCTGCTCAACCCCTGCGCGACAGTGTCGTGGATCTCCTGCGCCAACCGCTCACGCTCGGCCAACTTACCCGCCGTGCGCTCCTGCTCCGCGAGCGTTGCTCGGGTACTGAGCAATTCGTCGATCAGGCGCTGACGTTCGGCGGATTCGCGGAACAGCGCCGCATAGCCGAGCCCGATCCCCACCGCGACGGCCGCGCCGAGCATCGGCCCGATCACACCCGCCACCGACCAGCCGCGATGCACCCCGAAACCGAGCACCGCGACCACCATGGCCGCACCGACCGCGAGCAGACTCCACGGGCGTGGCAGCAGGTGCAGGTAGAGGAAGAACATGCCGAATGCGAGGTATCCGGCATCGGGTGCGAGCACCACGAGGCCGAGCCACAACACCGTCAGCGCCGCCAGCCAACTGCCGATGCCCGCCGGATGGCGGCCGACCAACGCACCCGCGAAGTACACAGCCAGGAACGCCACGATCAGCGTGACGACGCCGAGCCGATGTTCGGCGCCCGGCAGCAGTGCGCGCACTGCGACGACCACGGCCAGCGTCGTCACCAGGACATGCAGCCCCAGCCGCAGCGCGGTGAAGACAGGCGTGAACGGCGATGAATGCACGTTGCCAGCTTATGTGCGGCTATTCGGGCGGCATCCACCGAAAGGCGTAAAACACCGGCAAACCTTCGATCGGGGCGCATTCCTCCGCGTGCGCGATGGCGGGGGCGCCGGCGCCCGGCAAGGTAGTGGCATGTTCGTCGCACTCCGAGATCTGCGGGCCGCACGCGGCCGTTTTCTGCTCATCACACTGGTCGTCACGCTGGTGGCACTGCTGGTGAGTTTCCTCAGCGGTCTCACCGCCGGACTCGCGCACCAGAACATCTCGGCCATCGAGGCGATCCACGCCGATGCCCTGGTCTTCGCCGATAACGGCGCGGATCCCTCCTTCGACACCTCCGCGCTGACCGAGCAGCAGGTCAAGACCTGGCAGGCCGCCGCGACCACCGTGGACCCGATCGGCATCAGCCGGGCGCAGGGTGCGGTCTCGGGGCCGGGCGTGAGCAAGCCCGCCCAGGTCGCACTGTTCGGTACCGCGGGAACCGCAGTCGGCAACCGCGTCGCAACCGATTCCGGCACCATTGTGCTCAGCACCGGCGCGGCCAAGGCCCTCGATGCCATCGCCGGTGACACTGTCACACTCGGCGCGGGCAGCTTCCGGGTGGCGGCGGTGCAGGGCGACGATTGGTACAGCCACACCCCCGTCGTCTGGATGACGCTCGCCGACTGGCAATCGGTGAGTCCGCGCGGTGGTGCCGCCACGGTGCTCGCGGTATCCGACATCCCGGATGCCGCCGCCGTCAACGCATCCGCGCACACGACCTCGACCAGCGTCTCCGGATCGCTCTCGGCATTGAGTTCCTACCAGGCCGAAAATGGTTCGCTGACACTGATGACCGTGCTGCTGTTCGCCATCTCGGCCTTGGTGATCGGCGCCTTCTTCACCGTGTGGACGGTGCAGCGCATGCCCGATATCGCGACGTTGAAGGCACTCGGCGCGACATCCGGCGCGCTGGTCCGCGACGCCCTCGCCCAAGCGGCGATCGTGCTGACCGCGGGTGTCGCGGTCGGACTCGGAATCACCATTGCCGCAGCACTATTCATCGGTGACGCGCTGCCCTTCGTGCTCAGCCTTTCGACAACCCTTTTCCCGGCCGCGGCCCTGATCGTCCTCGGTCTGCTCGGCGCCGCCTTCGCCCTGCGCTTCCTGTTCACCACCGACCCGCTGACCGCCCTCGGCGCGGCGCGCTGATCTCCGGAGTAACGCATGACCACCACAACCATGACGAAAACCGCTCTCACCGTGAGCGAAACAACCCTCACCTACCCGGACGGCGCAGGCCGCCTCACCGCACTGAACGAGGTGAACCTGCACGTGCCCGGCGGCACCATCGCCGCGATCACCGGCCCCTCCGGCTCCGGAAAATCCAGCCTGCTCGCCGTGGTCTCCACCCTGATCCGCCCCGACTCCGGCCGCATAGCCCTCGAAACCCCTGACGGCACAGTGGATCTCACTACTTTGACCCGCCGCGAAGCCGCCGCCGTACGCCGCTCGTCCATCGGCATCGTCTTCCAACAGCCCAACCTCATCCCCGCCCTGACCGCCGTCGAACAACTGGAGGCCATGTCCCACCTCGGCCAGCGCCTCTTCAACTCGCGCGCCGAACGCCGCGAAACCCGCACCAAGGCAATGGAATTACTCGACGCCGTCGGCCTGTCCGGCCACTACGCCAAACGCCCCGCCCAACTCTCCGGCGGCCAACGCCAACGCGTCAACATAGCCCGCGCCCTGATGAACGACCCGGCCCTGCTCGTCATCGACGAACCAACCAGCGCCCTCGACACCGAACGCGGCGCCGCCGTCATCGAACTCATCCTCACCGTAGCCCGCACCCACAACGCCGCCACCCTCCTGGTAACCCACGACCGCACCCACCTCCACCAGATGAACGCCGTCTACAACATGACCGACGGCACCTTGACCCCGGACGTGTTGTCCTGAACCCCCTCGCCCGCTCGGATTTTCCGGTCGATGGCCGACGGCGCGATGCGCACCACATTGCGATCGAGCCGGCCATCGAACGATTACATCGGTAAACCGAGCAAAACACTGCGCTGCTCGCGCACCCGAACCTGAATCGCGTCGACGACCGCCGCTACCTCGGGCCTGCGCAATGTCTCGGTGCGGACGACAAGCCAGTAGGCGAGCCGAACGGAGACCTCCTTGCCGAGCACCCGGGTCAGATCGTCGTGACGATCGGCCATAAAGCAGGGCAGTAGACCGATGCCCGCGGCCGCGCGGGTCGCTTCGACGTGCACGAAAACATTGGTGGAAGTCACGGATTCACGCATCGCGGGCGCGAAACTGGAGGCCAGGTCCAGATCGTCGACTTGCAGCATCGAATCGATGAAGTAGACCAGCGAGTGGCGCGCGAGATCCGCTATCGCCGTCGGTGTCCCGCGTGCACGGAGATAGTCACGCGAACCGTAGAGCCCGAGGCAGTAATCGGCCAACCGAATTGCCTTCGCGCGATGCACTTGCGGTTTGCCCACCACCACTTCGATATCCAGACCCGAACGCTGCTGGGACGCGCGACGGGTCGTCGCGACGATCTCGACGGAGATCTTCGGATGCCGCCGCTGCACCTCGGCAGCGGCCGGCGCGGCCATATAGGCACTGAATCCGTCGGTCGCCGAAATCCGGACCACGCCCTCGAGCACCCGAGTGCCATCGGCATCGGTAGCCAGTGACTTGACCGCGGACTCCACCGCCTCGGCCGCGGCCAATGCCTCCCGCCCGAGTTCGGTCAATTCCCAACCACCGGTCACCCGGGTGAGCACCCGCCCGCCCAGTGTCTGCTCCAGTGCGGCGATGCGGCGCGAGATGGTGGTGTGGTTGATCCCGAGCTCCTCGGCGGCGGATACGAAACGCCCGGACCGCCCGACGGCGAGCAGAACCAGCAGATCGTCCGCGCTGGGGCGGTTGGGACCCGAGACGACCTGACTCATATCTGCATTCTTGCAGATGCCCACTGCACAACTGGTCATTGCGGCCGAAGATATGTGCACTAATACTCGTCCTGACCACGACATGTGGGGGCCGTCACATCTTCTTGTCGGATGTGCCCCCGGTCATGAAGGAGATGTTCGATGAGTGTGCGCGATGCGAAGCCGCCGACGGGAAACGATCCCGGCGGGACAGCGGCCGGCCTGAGGCGGGTGGTGGCCGCGTCGATGGCGGGCACCGTGGTCGAGTGGTACGAATTCTTCCTCTACGGCACGGCCGCGACGCTTGTGTTCAGCAAGGTGTTCTTCGCCAAGGGCACCAGCGATCTCGACGCGATCCTCGCCGCCTTCATCACCTACGCCGTCGGCTTCGCCGCACGTCCGCTGGGCGGGGTCGTCTTCGGACACTTCGGTGACAAATACGGCCGTAAAAAGCTGCTGCAATTCAGTCTGGTGCTGGTCGGCAGCGCGACCTTCCTCATGGGCTGTCTGCCCACCTTCGCCCAAATCGGTTATTGGGCACCGGCCTTGCTGGTCGTCCTGCGATTCATCCAGGGCTTCGCGGTCGGCGGCGAATGGGGTGGCGCGGTATTGCTCGTCGCCGAGCACAGTCCGAACAAGAGCCGCGGTTTCTGGGCGAGCTGGCCGCAGGCCGGGGTGCCGGTGGGCAATATGCTGGCGACGGTCGCGCTGCTCGCATTGACCTCGACGCTCTCCGACGCCGCCTTCCTGAGCTGGGGTTGGCGCGTCGCCTTCTGGCTGTCCGCGGTGGTCGTGTTGGTCGGCTACTACATCCGCACCAAAGTCACCGACGCACCCATTTTCGTTGCGGCACAGCAGGAAATCGAACAGATCAAGGCAAATTCGCTCAGTGTCGTCGAGGTGCTGCGGCGCTACCCGCGCGGTGTATTCACCGCCATGGGTCTGCGGTTCGGCGAGAATATCCTCTACTACCTGGTGGTCACCTTCACCATCACCTATCTCAAGGTGCATGTGCACGTCGATACCAAGGTCATCCTCTGGTGGCTGCTGGCCGCCCATGCCGTGCACTTCGTCATGGTTCCGTTGGCAGGCAACCTCTCCGATCGCTTCGGCAGGCGGCCGGTATATCTGGTCGGCGCGCTCACCGCGGGCACCTGGGGCTTCTTCGCCTTCCCCATGATGGACAGCGGTCACAACGTGATCATCATGTCCGCGATCATTATCGGCCTGATATTCCACGCCTTCATGTATGCGGGCCAGCCCGCGATCATGGCCGAGATGTTCCCGACCCGGATGCGGTATTCCGGTGTCTCCCTCGGTTATCAGGTCACCTCGATCGTGGCCGGATCGCTCGCCCCGATCATCGCCGTGCGCTTGCTCAATACCTACAACTCAGCGGTACCGATCGCCCTGTATCTGGCCGCCGCCGCGGCGATCACCGCGATCGCGGTCCTGTTCGCCCGCGAAACGAAAGGTATCGCGCTGGAGAGCCTCGACACCGCCGACGCGAAAACCCTTGCCGCACAACCGGCACCCACTCCGGCAACGCCGGCCGACAAGCTAGGAGCGGAACTCACATGAGTGATCTGACCGGACGTTCCGTCCTGATCACCGGCGGCGCCAGCGGCATCGGCGCCGCCTGCGCCAGAGAATTCGCGGCACGCGGCGCCACCGTCACCATCGCCGATATCGATGACGTCGGCGCGAAGGCACTCGCGGCCGAGATCGACGGAAAAGCCTGGGCCATCAACCTTCTCGATGTCGCGGCACTGGAAGAACTCACCCTGGACGTGGACATCCTGGTGAACAATGCCGGAGTACAGAGCATCAACCCGATCGAGGACTTCCCACCGGAGCGATTCCGGAACCTGATGACCCTCATGGTCGAAGCACCGTTCCTGCTGATCCGCGCGGCACTGCCGCAGATGTATCAACGCGGCTTCGGGCGGATCATCAATCTGTCCTCGGTGCACGGGTTGCGCGCGTCCGAATACAAGGTCGCGTATGTGACGGCCAAGCACGCACTGGAGGGCCTGTCCAAGGTGACCGCGCTGGAGGGCGGCCGTCACGGCGTCACCAGCAATTGCGTCAATCCCGGCTATGTCCGAACACCGTTGGTGGACAAGCAAATTGCCGATCAGGCCAAGGCGCACGGCATCGACGAGCAGCAGGTGCTCGAGCGGGTGTTGCTCACCGAGAGCGCGATCAAGCGCCTGGTGGAACCGGAAGAGGTCGCGTCCCTGGTGGGTTGGCTCGCCTCGCCTAATGCGGGCATGGTCACCGGCGCCTCCTACACCATGGACGGCGGGTGGACCGCGCGGTGATTCCGTGTTTGATTTGCAGCGCCTGCGGCGCTGCGTGTTCGCGGCCCCCTTCTGTCTCGCGTCCGAGCCGTCGAGACTCGCGCCTGCGGCGCATGCGCTTCGACGACTCGGACGCGAGACGGGCCGC
>NZ_JBFANN010000075.1:0-19756 GCF_040674855.1 Nocardia sp. NPDC049707
GGTCAGTCCGAGTTCCTGCAGCTCGGACGCGAGACGGGCCGCGAACGGGTCGTCGAAGCGCATGCGCCGCAGGCGCGAGTCTCGACGGCTCGGACGCGAGACTGAAGGGGGCCGCGAACCCGCCGCGCCGAAGGCGCGGCAATCAAACACTGTCGCCGGGCCCGACCCGCGGCTTCGGTGCCCGCAATTTGCGGATCTGCGAGGCGCGGACGAAGGCGTACCAGCCCAGCCGGTAGCCGGTGTCGGTGCTGTCCGGGAAACGTTCACGCACCCGTCCGTTGACGATTCGGCCGAGCAGGAAGCCCTCGGCGATCATGAAGACCATCATCACCAGCATGGCCAGCGTCACAATCGTCTGCAGCGCGGGTGCGACGAACATCGATAGGATCAAGACCAGTGCCATCGGCATGAACAATCCGACCAGGTTGCGCCGGGCATCGACGATATCGCGTACAAAGGCCCGCACCGGGCCCTGATCGCGGGGCAGCAGGTACTTGTCCTCACCGGCCAGCATCCTGGCGCGCCGGTCCTGAGCCGCCAGCCGACGCTCGGCGGCGGCCGCCTTGCGGTCCTTGCGGTCCTTGCGGTCCTTGCGGCTGCCGCGCGTCGCCTTGCGCCGGGCGCGGGCCTCCTTTGCGGTGAGCGGGGCCGGGGCAACCGGACCGCGCCGCTTGCCTTGGGCATCACGACGTTTCGGAGTCGGTCGACCTTTGCCCTCGGTGGCGGTGGCCGCTTTTGTGGTGGAGACAGCGGTCGAGCCGCCGTCCGAGCCCGCCGTCTGGTCGGCGCTCTCGTCGGTGGTGCTGGACTCGCCGCGACGGAACAATTTCACGCGACCAGGCTATTCGATGCGGTACCCCGCAGGAAATGAGGTCGGTGGGAGGTTGCCACCGCCCCGCCGCCCGGTGGTGGCAAGATGGGGGAATAGCAGCCCGCTGCGTGGTGTTGACAACCACGAGCCGTGCGCTGTTCACGGGTTGAACACAGCTGTCTTGAGGAGAGTTCATGACTGTGCAAGACGAGACGACCACCCACGGTGTGACTCTGACCGATGCCGCCGCTGGCAAGGCGAAGGCGCTGCTCGACCAGGAGGGTCGTGACGACCTCGCGCTGCGCATCGCCGTGCAGCCCGGCGGTTGCGCCGGCCTGCGCTACCAGCTCTTCTTCGACGACCGTTCGCTCGACGGTGATCTGACCGTCGACTTCGGCGGTGTCACCCTGGCCGTCGACCGGATGAGCGCGCCGTATGTGCAGGGCGCTTCGATCGACTTCGTCGACACCATCGAGAAGCAGGGGTTCACGATCGACAACCCGAACGCCACGGGTTCCTGCGCCTGCGGCGACTCCTTCAACTGATAATTCACTTCCCCGCCTCCCCGCGCCTTTTGCCGACCATCAAGAGCCCGGAGACTGACGCCGCGGGCTGGCGGCCGAGTGCACGGCGAGTGTTGGACGTGCCCGGTGAGTCATCCATGTCCTCACCAAATCAAGTTGTCTCGCGCGGAGACGGGTAAGTCGTCGGGGACGTCCAGAACGGAACTGGGCACCCGACCGCTGGTCCGCGATGGAAGCCCTGGGGCACGCGCCATCGGCAAGACACTCGGGGAGTCGGGTGAGCTACGGTGAAGGCGCGGGTTCGCAATCCCGCGCCGTTCGTCGTCTGCCGCCTACTCGAAGGGGCTCAGCCTCGTGTCCATCGCCGTGTCCGCGTCCATTGCGACCGACCATCTCATGCGTTTCCCCGGACGGTTCGCCGACGCGCTGCTGGCCGATCAGCTCGACCATGTTTCGGTGAGTTTTCTCGTCGATGATCTGCAGATCCGCAAGGGCGGTGTCGCAGGCAATATCGCCTACGCCATGGGCGTTTTGAACCGCACGCCGCTGCTGGTCGGCGCGGTCGGCGCCGATTTCGCGGAGTACGGCGCCTGGCTGGAGAAGCACGGTGTCGACTGCTCGACCGTCAGGATCTCGGATCGGGCGCATACCGCGCGCTTCGTCTGCACCACCGATGACGATATGGCCCAGATCGCCTCGTTCTACCCCGGCGCGATGAGTGAGGCCCGCGACATCTCGATCGGTGAGCTCGCCGAGCAGCACACCCTCGACCTGGTGCTCATCGGCGCCAACGATCCCGAGGCGATGCTGCGGCACACCGCCGAATGCCGCGAACTCGGCATTCCGTTCGCCGCCGATCCGTCCCAGCAGCTGGCCCGCCTCGACGGTGATCAGGCCGTACAGCTGATCGACGGCGCCGCATACCTGTTCACCAATAAGTACGAGTGGGCGCTGCTGCTGCAGAAGACCGGTCTGAGCGAGGAAGAGGTCGCGCGCAAGGTCGGCATCCGGGTCACCACACTCGGCAAGGACGGCGTGCAGATCTTCGACCGCGACGGCACCGAAGTGACCGTCGGTGTGGTCCCCGAGGTGAACAAGGTCGAGCCCACCGGTGTCGGCGACGCCTTCCGCGCGGGCTTCCTCACCGGCCACACCGTCGGCCTCTCGCTGGAGCGCTCCGCCCAATTGGGTTCGCTCATCGCGGTTCTCGTACTCGAGACCATGGGCACCCAGGAGTGGACCCTGAACAAGGACGGCGCCCTCGAACGCCTCACCAGCGCCTACGGCCCCGAAGCCGCCGCCGAAATCAAACCCTTCCTCTGACCAACGCCGACCTCGACGGCCGCACCGCATCCGGTGCGGCCGTTGCCTTTTGACCAGATCGCACCGTCCGCGCTGCGCACGTTTCAGCGCGCCGTGCACCGATTCGCAGGTAAATCCGTGTGCGGAGTGCGGAAAGGTGCGCGGCACACTCGGATTGCACCAAGACGACGGTGCCGCGTCACTCTGGTTCCCGTGCTACGCACGTTGTATCGCGCGGCGCACTGAATCCGATGCCGTGCAACACGTGCGTGGCGCGCGTGACTACAGGGCGACGGGGTAGACCGGCTCCTGGATGTCGGGGGTGATGCGCTTCTCGACGAAGATGCCGTGCCAGACCATGAAGACCAGCAGGGTCCACAGGCGGCGGCTGTGGTCGCCGCGGCCCGCGCGGTGGTCTTCGAGCATGCCCTTGATCGCGCCCTTGTCCAGCAGGTGGTCGGTCTGCGATTCGGCGATCTGCAGGTGCGCCCAGTCGTACAATTCGGTGCCGCGCAACCAATGCCGCAGGGGGACGGGGAAACCCAGCTTCGCCCGGTGCAGCACATGCGGTGGCACGATGCCCTCGAGTGCCTGGCGCAGTGCGTATTTCGTGGTCTCCTTGGTGATCTTCTGCTCGGCGGGCAGCTGCTCGGCGACCCTCAGCACCTCGGAGTCCAGGAAGGGCACGCGCAGTTCGAGCGAATTCGCCATGGTCACCTTGTCGGCCTTGACCAGGATGTCGCCGCGTAACCAGGTGTAGAGGTCCAGATGTTGCATGCGCGCCACCGGATCCCAGCCACGCGACTGCGCGTAGATCGGCGCGGTGACGTCCTGGTGCGTCCACTCCGGCCGGAATTCGCGTAGCACCGCACGCAGCTGTGCGTCGCTGAAGCTGCGCGCATTGCCGTAGTAGCGCTTTTCGAGGGTGAGTGAACCGCGGTGCAGCAGGCTCTTGCCGCGCGTGCCGTCCGGAATCCGCTCCGAGAGTTTGCCCGCGAGCTTGCGCACCCCGCGCGGCAGGTACTCGAAGGGCTTGAGCGACAACGGCTCCCGGTAGATCGTATAGCCGCCGAACAGCTCGTCCGCCCCCTCGCCGGAGAGCACCACCTTGACGTGCTTGCGTGCCTCCTTGGCCACGAAGTACAGCGGGACCAGCGCCGGGTCGGCCACGGGATCGTCTAGGTACCAGACGATTTCGGGGATCGCGGCCGCGAATTCGGCGGGGGAGACCACCTTCACGATGTGCCGTGCGCCGATCGCCTCCGCGCTCTCGGCGGCCACATCGATCTCGGAGTAGCCCTCGCGTTCGAAGCCGGTGGTGAAGGTGATCAGCTTCGGGTTGTGCCGCATGGCCAGCGCCGCGACCGCGGTGGAGTCGATTCCGCCGGATAGGAACGATCCGACCGTCACATCCGCGCGCATATGCTTGGCGACCGAGTCCTCCAGGGCCTCGGCGATTTCGCGATAGCGGGCGGCAGCCGATCCGGGGGCGAAGGCCCGCACCTTGAACTGCGGGTTGAAGTAGCGGGTGATCCGCGGCGCTTCGCCCGCCCGCACGGTCGCGTAGTGCCCGGATTCCAGGCGACGGATGTCCTTGTGCAGCGTCTCCGGCTCCGGCACGTACTGCAGCACCGTGTAGTGCTCCAGTGCCCGCGGATCCAGCGCATCGGACAGCCCGAGTGCGGGCAGCAGTTCGAGCAAGCTCTTCTTCTCACTGCCGAACGCCGTCCCACCGGGGCCGGTCGCCAGGAACAGCGGCTTGATCCCGAACGGATCGCGCGCCAGGAACAGCTCCTCGGTTTCGGTATCCCAGATCGCGAACGCGAACATGCCGCGCAGCTTGCGCACTGCCTCCGGACCCCAGTAGTGGAAGGCCGCGACGATCGCCTCGCTATCGCCCTCGGTCTCGAAGATCTTGCCGTCCGGGTACTCCTCGGCATGGGCCTTCGCGAGTTCCTCGCGGATCTCGATGTAGTTGTAGATCTCACCATTGAAGGTCAGCGCGTAGCGCTCCCGGTTCTCCGCCGGACCCCAACGCAGCGGCTGGTGCGAATGCTCGATATCGATGATCGACAGCCGATTGAAGCCGTAGATCACATGATCGTCGTGCCAGGTACCGCGCTCGTCCGGGCCGCGATGGCGTACGCAGTGCAGGGCGTCGTACACCCGCTCCACGATGTCGTCGGTTGCCGCATCAGATGTCAGAAATCCGAGCAGTCCACACACGGCGTCGGCAACCTCGTTTCCTACTTGGTACGGGCACTGGCCCGATTCATTGGGTGGCTGCGCCCGATAGGTGGGCGCACAAGAGAAATCTAGTGTCCGAGTATGCCGCACCGGGCGGATTCGTGTGTCGCGCGCACCAGACGGGTGTGCTCCGAAATGTTCTGTCCGCCTGCATCGCACCTGCCCGATTCGGTCGCGCCGCACGCCGTGTACTGCGACGATATCCGGGTGCGGCGGATCAACCCCGGCATCGGCGGAGTGTCGAATGCGACCCGACGTCAGCGAGGGCGCCGGTTTGGTCTACGCTGCGTAGTACTCAGGACATTCTCAGTTGGATCGCGCGCGTACCAAGCGGTCGACGGAATGCCCTGAAACGTGCTTAGGACGCACCGTCGGGCGATCGCAACCCGAGCGGTGCACTGTCGGAATGTGGGCGACCAGGAAGGCGTGAGCGTGGCGCACAAGGCGAGCGACGAGATCGGGGCACGCCCCGTGAAGGGTCGGCGGTGTTTACCCGCCCCACCGACTTCGTCGGCTAACCATCCCCCGAGCCGCCTCCTTCGGCGGGCCGGGCTGGCGGTGTCCCTGGGGATCACCGCGATGCTCGTCTCGGGCTGCTCGATCGACAATGTTTGGCTGCGATTCGGTTGGCCCTCGGGCGTCACGCCGCAGGCGACCCGGATGCGGGAACTGTGGACGTGGTCGATCATCGCGGCATTGGCGATGGGTGTGCTCGTGTGGGGTCTGACCTTCTGGACCGTCACCTTCCACCGCAAGAAGAAGGACTCCCCGGAGTTCCCGCGTCAGACCGGTTACAACGTGCCGCTGGAGCTGACCTACACGGCCGTGCCGTTCGTCATCATCGCGGTGCTGTTCTACTTCACCGTGGTCGTGCAGAACTACGTGCACGAGAAGGTCGACAATCCGGATGTGACCGTCGACGTGACCGCCTTCCAGTGGAACTGGAAGTTCGGCTACCGCAATGTCGACTTCAAGGACGGCTACCGCTTCGACGGCATCGATAAGGCCCGCGAGGACGCCAACCAGGAGCAGCTCGAGGAGTACAAGGAGCGGACCAAGGACGGTCACCCGGCGCCGGGCCCGGTGCACGGCAAGCCGGAGAACGACATCCTGTCCTACTTGCACTACGACAAGGTCGAGACCGTCGGCTCCAGCACCGAGATCCCGGTGCTCGTGCTGCCGACCAACAAGATCATCGAATTCCAGCTGGCCGCCGCCGATGTGGTGCACTCCTTCTGGGTGCCGGAGTTCCTGTTCAAGCGCGACGTGATGCCGAACCCGAAGGAAAACCATTCGGATAACGTCTTCCAGATCACCAAGATCGAGAAGGAAGGCGCGTTCGTCGGCCGCTGCGCCGAGATGTGCGGCACCTTCCACTCGATGATGAACTTCGAGGTCCGCGCGGTATCGCCGGAGAAGTTCACCAAGTACATCGATGCGCGCAAGGCGGGTAAGACCAACGCCGAGGCGCTCGAGTCCATCGGTGAATCCCCGGTCGCGACCTCCACCAAGCCGTTCAACACCAAGCGCGATGTCAAGAGCGCGTCCGCGGCAGAGAGCAAGTGAGGACTGATCTGATATGAAGATCGAAGCGCGGATTTTCGAACTGCTCACGGTGTTCTTCATCGTCGTGGCGGTTGTGTACGGCTACTTCACCGGCCAGTCGCGGACCGGCGTCGAGTGGGCGGGCACCACGGCGATTGTGCTGAGCGCCGGTCTGTCGCTGATCGTCGGCACCTACTTCCGTTTCGTGGCACGTCGCCTCGACCTGCGTCCGGAGGACTACGAGGATGCCGAGATCGTGGACGGCGCAGGCGATCTGGGCTTCTTCTCGCCCGGCAGCTTCTGGCCCATCACCCTGGCCGCCGCGGGCTCCGTCACCGCACTCGGCCTGGCGTTCTTCCAGTTCTGGCTGATCGGCATCGGTGTGGTCTGCGTCCTCGGTGCGTCCGCGGGCCTGGTCTTCGAGTACTACCTGGGCCCCGAAAAGCACTGAGCGAAGAGCTCTTTCCGCAGCGCTCCACCGGAATCCGGTGGAGCGCTGCGGCGTTTCGGGGGGCCGCCTGAGAAGCCTTCGAGGTTCACACCGACATGTCTACCCGGGCGAGGCGGGAGAGGATGCGGTTGGTGGAGCGCGGTGCGACACAGGCCAGTCCGCGCAGGGTGCGCCCGAAGCGGGGCTCGAGCCGGGCCGGGCGGGTGCGGATGGCCGTTTCGATCAGGCGGGCGGCCTCGGTCGGTTCCAGCGCGGGTTCGGTGACGTAGTGCGCGATGGTGCCGGTATCCGGTTGGACGGCCGGATATTGGACGGCGGTGACCTGGATGCCGCGCGGTGCGAGTTCGGCGTCCGCGCATTGACCGAACGTGGTCCAGGCAGCCTGGGAGCTGGCGTAGGAGGCGAAATTCGCTGTGGCGCCGGTCTTCAGACTCCACGGGCCGACATTGATCACCTGGCCGGAGCCGGATTCCAGCATGGCGGGCAGCAGGCCGAGCGTCAGGCGCAGCGGACCGAAGTAGTTGGTTGCCATCATGCGCTGGTAGTCGCGAAAGCGGTCCAGCGATTGCGAGACGGGTCGGCGCAGCGGACGGCCCGCATTGTTGATCAGTACGTCGACGCGGCCGAAATCGCTGAGCACCCACTCGACCAGCTGATCGACATCGCTGAGTGCGGATATATCGCAGCGGAACCAGTTCGCCGTACCACCCGCGGCGACGATCTGATTGCAGGTGGCGACGAGTTGATCCCCGCGCCGGGCGACCAACAATAACTGTGCGCCCTGCTCGGCGAGCAGCGTGGCGGTGGCGCGACCGATCTCGGAACACGCATCCGTCACGAGAATGTGTAATCCCTCGATGGATTCGGGCCGCTGACGTTTACGATCCGGCAAATGGGGTGGGGCAGTGCGGAACTCGAGCATCAGAGCAACCTTCACCGTCGATGGGCTGAACCAACGCATCGACACCCCGCCGACAGTGCCGAAGTCGACCGCGGCCGCCAACGCATAGCCGAACCGCCGGATGGACGGTGAAGCTATTTGCTGGCGACTACATGCGGCGCGAAATAGTCTAATCCGCGGAGTCGTACCGCAGGGCGTGTTCGGATGCGCAGATCTCATCTATTCCGGTAACGATGTCGCGCAACAGTTCTGAGGGCAGCGCCGAGGGCCGCAAACGGCAGGTGAAGGTGATCAGTCCATGGTCCTCGACCGCGAGTCCGCGCGCTTGCGCCTCCTCGCGCAGGTACTTCGAGCGCACGCCGTAGGTCATCGCGGAGATGACGGTGAAGCATCCGGTGCGCTCCCGGTGCCCAGCGAACAAATCGTGCAGTCGGTAGAAAACCGAGGTGTAGGTCGACAGCGGCGCGAAAATCGCGACCCGGTACGCGGGGCCGCGCTCCGAGGAGCTGACGACCGTATCGGCCAGATACTCCGCATCGCGCAATGTCAGCACCTTCGGGGCGAACATGAGTGCGCCGGCCGCGGCATTGCGCACCGGTGCGCCCGCCCGGCCGCCCGCGGCAGAGGCGATGACGCCCAATGACTTCCTGGTCTTGGTGCCGACCTCACGGCGCGCACGCAGCGAGCGGGTGGGCGTGGTGGGGTACAGGCTCGACCACTGACCGAATCGCACGGTGCCCAACTGCACATGGCCGGTGCCGACCGGACGCGACACCTTCAGCGGCGCGGTATCGACCCAACGACCAACCTGCAGTGCAGCATTGCCCGGCCGGGCGATTTCGGCGTAGGCGTGTTCGACGAAGGAGTCGAAGTCCAGGAAGCGGTCGGCGTCGGTGGTGAGCCAGGTGTGGTCCTTATCGATATCCCGCACATCGAGGGTGAGCGCGGTGATGATGCCCGCGCGCCCGCCCGCGCCGAGGATCCGGTGGAAGCGCTCGGTGTGGTGGTCGCGGCCGCAGGTGCCGATGCGTCCGTCCGTATCGACGTACTCCAGGTCAACGATCTGATCGATGAACATGCCGTACTTGTGCGATGCCGTGCTGACACCGCCGACCGATGCGAAACCGCCCGCGGTGATATCGCGGTGGTCGCCGATGATCGGCAGACCGAGCCCGTGCGCGCCGAGGCGACGATCGATATCGGAGAGTTTGGCGCCCGCCTGCACGCGCACGGTGTGCCTGCCGAGATTGATATCGAGCACCGCATTCATCTTGCGCAGCGAGACCACCGTGCGCGGATCCGGTAACGACAGACCATCGTCGATCGGTTCGCCGCCACGCACCGTGAGGTTCCGTGCGCGGCCGCGTGAATTCCGCACCGTACGAACGACATCCGCGGTGTCACGAGGTAGATATTCTTCGGCGGCGAAAGTGTGCGGCGTGCTCATGGATCGAAAGCTAACCACAGCGCGGGCTCCGATGCTCGTTCGATCTTGTCGGTTACCGGACCGGCGGCGTGAGCCGCTGGCCGAACAGGACGGATCCGGTCGAATCGCACAGATCGACCGTCAGTTCCGTTGGCTTGCCATCGATCAGCATCGCACCGAAATGGTGGAAGCTGCCCAGCCGACGGTGCCGTCGAGTGGACGGCGGACCGTAGGAGATCTTGTGGTAGCGGCGGGCGTCCACCGTCTCCTTGGGCTCCAACGGCATCCACTCGTCGAAGGCCTGCCAGGCGCAAGTCGTGCGGGTGTCCACCGGATGGGGTGCGGGCGGTCGGGATCCTCGGGTCCCGGCCGGAATCTTCGGAAAACTCATGATTCGCTCCCATACCGCTCGGAACTGTCTGCTCAACAGCGTGGCACTTCGGCGATCGTTCCGGGGCCGACCGGGATGTCGAGTGGCCGAAGGCCCCGAACCGGGGGCGGTTCGGGGCCTTCTGGTCGTCTACTCAGTGGGTGTTGTCACAGAGGATTTCGAATGCGCGGGCCGCGTCTTCCGGGAAGACCAATACGCGGTGGCGGGTCGGACGGGCCGAGCCGATGGTGGCGCGGATCCCATTGTCACGCAGCAGGTCGCGGACCGTGCGGGCGGTGGTTTCGGTGGCCACCGTCGCGGCCGCGACGAGCAGGCCGTAGTCCTCGGTAGCCGGCTCATGCGAGCGCGTCGGCCGCATCATGGGGTGTGCCTTTCGCCGTCGGAGACTCGGTCCTGGTACCGCTGCAGCACGGCGAGCTGTTTGCGCTCCTCGGCATGCTCGATCTCGAAGTGTCGCTCGGATTCCGCAATGCTATCGGGTCGCAAGAAGCTGCCGGTGCCCGGTTTGCCCGCCGAACCGAGTTTGTTCATCTTCTTCGGGATCGCAGCGCCCTGGTAGGCCAGAGGCACCGGATGGCCGTCCTCGTCGACCGGTCCGAGCGACTGGTGCACCTCGATGTACTCACCGTGCGGCAGTCGCTTGATTATGCCGGTTTCGATGCCGTGCTCCAGCACCGCCCGGTCACTGCGCTGCAGACCCAGGCAGAACCGATAGGTGATGAAGTACGCGATCGGCGGCGCGATCAACAGACCGATGCGGCCCATCCAGGTGGTGGCATTGAGCGAGATGTCGAACTTCAACGCGATGATGTCGTTGACGCAACTGAGCGTCAGCACCACGTAGAAGGTGATCGCCATCGCGCCGATTCCGGTGCGCACCGGCACATCTCGCGGCCGCTGCAAGAGATTGTGCGCCGCGTAATCCTTGGTGAGCCGCTTCTCGATCCACGGGTAGGCGGGCAGGATCACCAGGACAATCCCCATCACCACGGCCACCCAGAATGCCGCCGGAATGGTGTAGTTGCCGAGGTATATCTCCCACGGCGGCATGAGCCGGGCCAGGCCGTCGGTCCACATCATGTAGAAGTCCGGCTGTGAACCCGCCGACACCTGGGCCGGGTTGTAGGGCCCGAGATTCCAGATCGGATTGATCTGGAAGACACCGCCCATGATCGCCACCGTGGCGAGGGTGAACATGAAGAACGCCCCCTGGTCCGCGGCGAAGACCGGCACAATACGCGCACCGACGACATTGCGCTCGGTCCGACCCGGCCCAGGGAATTGCGTATGTTTCTGATACCAGACCAGCGCGATATGCGCGGCGATCAGCGCGAGCATGATGCCGGGGAACAGCAGCACATGCGTGATGAACAGACGCGGAATCAGTACCTCGCCCGGAAATTCGCCGCCGAAAAGGGCAAAGTGGATCCAGGTTCCGACGATCGGGATGCTCATCGTGATGCCGCCGAGCGGTGACCGCAGTCCGGTGCCCGACAGCAGATCATCGGGCAGGCTGTAGCCGAAGTAGCCCTCGAACATGGCCAGGACCAACAACGTCGAGCCGATCACCCAATTCGCCTCGCGCGGTTTGCGGAACGCGCCGGTGAAGAAGATCCGCAGGCAATGCACGATGATCGCGGCCAGGAACATCAGTGCGGCCCAATGATGTACCTGCCGGACGAACAGACCGCCGCGCACCTCGAACGAAATATCGAGGGAGCTGGCATAGGCCGCCGACATGTGCATACCGCGCAGCGGTTGATACGCACCGTCGTAGACCACTTCGGTCATCGATGGATCGAAGAACAGCGTCAGGTAGATGCCCGAGATCAGCAGAATGATGAAGCTGTACAAGGCGATTTCGCCGAGCAGGAAGGCCCAGTGTGTCGGAAAGACCTTATTGATCGAACGTTTCACGAAGGCCGCGGCGCGGTACCGCTCGTCCACGGCGTTTGCATGGTGCGCCGCGTTCGAGCTCATCGCCCGATCCCGTCGGAGCCGAGTAGGCCCACCTCGTAACACATGAACAGCACAGGCATGTCATCTCCTTCTCGATCGGAAGCCGGCTACGCATAAGACGCGCGAGCGGTCCAAAACGTGACGGCTTGGATGCGAGAGGTACTTGCTGGACGCGGGGCTATCGGGCGAATGCCCTGAACTCGAGCCCTGCTGGCACGGCGATGTGACGGAGATCTCGTCAGGGTTGGGGGAGTTCGTTCAATGCGGTGAGGAAGTCGTCCGATGGGTAGATGCGGAGCGTGTCGCCGGTGTGCTGGGTGGCGGCGGCCAGCTCGATGGTGCCACCGTGCCACCAATAGACATCCTGGCTGACCGGCCACGGGCGCTGCGTGTAATCGAGCACCGCGACCTGGGCCAATAGTGTGGTCGCCTGGACGACTTCGAGATCCGCCACCGGATGTGCGTAGATATGGCGCTGGGACGGCACCACGAATACCGCACCGGCCGGTCCGATCACCGGATACTTGTCGAGCCAGCACGCATGCGCGGTGATGTAGTCGGAGATACCGCACAGCATGGTGATTTCGACACCGTTGGCGCTGGGCATATCGATCCGGTTGGGCGGATCGATCCGATGGGTGAGCACGTCCAGCGGACCATCGCCGCGGGTGTTCTGCTCGGCGAGGGCGAACAGGTCGCATTCGTCGATCGGCCACTGCCGCAACATCGCGTAGGTGACCGGAGCCATGGTGTGCACCTGATCGATCAGCACCCGTTGGATCAGGCCCGGTGCGACCTGGCGACGCACCACATCCGGCGCACCGCCGTGTTCGGAATAGAGCCGAGTCCTGATGAGCCCCTGCACCATCGCAAAGTCACCGGTATCGAGCGGATCGCTGGCGACCTCCAGATCGACCAGCCCGGTACTCAGATAATCCGCCACCAATGCCGGCCACTGATCCGGCGGTTCATCTGCGGCCATCCGCCGCAGATTCGTCAGCCCGACCATCACATCCCCCGCGGGCCCGGACAACACCACGTCGTCGGCTGCCGCCACCCGACACGAATATCCCAGCTGATGTGCCGCCACCACCGCGAGAGACAACAACAGATCCGGCTCTACCTCCGACACCGTGACCCCCCTCGCTCATCTTGCGGTGCACCAGCTTTCACCAAGAACCCGGCAGTTGCCACACCCGGAACACGTACCCTGTGATTGTGCCTCGCCGGCGCGACCCGCACCCGGATGTTGGGCGAGATCGCCCACCCGCGAGATGCCACGGGCTCGCGGCTCGGCCGGCTCAGGTAGCCATGTCAGCGCCGTGACGCTGCGCGCGGAGCACTGGTTGCTCATGGCGCCGGGACTCGAGGTGCGAATGACACGGGCGTCCGGTGCGCCGTGGTCACGAACGCCGCACACGCGTCGGGATGTTTATTCCCGCTGGCTGTTTCGACTCCACTATTGACGTCCACCGCGAACGGACGTACCCGTGCGATGGCATCGGCGACATTATCCGAACCGAGGCCACCGGCGAGGATGACCGGGCAGCCCAGATCGTGTAGCGCTGTCACGACGGCCGCACTGACCGACCAGTCGTGGGCGCGTCCGGTACCGCCCAATCGGTCCGCGGTGCGCGAATCGAGAAGTACCGCATCACAGTCCGCGGCGGCCTGACGTGCGATCTCGACGGCCTCCGGTCCGGTGACATGCACCGCCTTGATGACCTTCCGGCCACCCGCGGTCCTTCGGACTTCACGAACGGTGTCGATGGTGACGAGCCCGTGGACCTGGATGGCATCCACACCGACTCGGTCGGCCAGATCCACGATCGTGGCCGCGTCCTCCAGGTGGGTGACCAGGACCCGGGTGACGAAAGGCGGAGCGAGCCGCGACAGCGCCGCCGCGTGCTCGGCGTCGAGGGCATCTTCGCTGAAATGGGTGATCCCGGAGATGAATCCGATGGCGTCGGCCCCGGCGGCAAGCGCGATCCGCAGATCGTCTTCGGACCTGATCCCGCAAATCTTTGCGCGCACCGTCACGACTCGACGATATCCGTGCGGTGCTGCGCGCCGCGCTATGGCATTACCGGAAACCGAACGAGCCCGGTGCGGTTGGCACCGGGCTCGTGGAGGTGGGGCGGCCTAGCTGGCGGCTGTTTCCGGGATGCGGGGGGCTTCGGGGGCGGAGCCGCTGGGGACGCCCTTCTTCAGGCTGGAGGCATAGACGTCGACGTACTCTTGGCCGCCGAGTTGCATGAGTTCGTACATGACCTCATCGGTGACGGCGCGTTCGACGAACCGGTTGCCGCCCATGCCTTCGTAGCGGGAGAAGTCGATGGGTGCGCCGAATTTGACGGTGACCTTGTGGCGGCGCCAGCGGAACGGGCCGGGCGGGCAGACCTCGAAGGTGCCGATGACAGCGACCGGGATGACGGGAACGCCGGTTTCGAGCGCGAGGCGAGCCAGGCCGGTCTTCCCCTTGTACAGGCGACCGTCGGGGGAGCGGGTGCCCTCCGGGTAAAGGCCGACGAGGTGCCCCTTGTCGAGCAGCTTGCGTGCGGCATTGAGTGCGTCCTCGGCCGCGTCGGCGCCGCTGCGGTCGATCGGGTACTGGCCGGTGGCGGTGAAGAAGAACTTCTGCAGCCGTCCCTTGAAGCCCGGGGTGGTGAAGTACTCGGCCTTGGCGAGATAGCTGATGCGACGCGGGCTCATCAGGGGCGCGAACAACCAGTCCGAGAAGGACAGATGGTTCCCGGCCACGATGGCCGGTCCGTCGGCGGGGATGTGCTCCACGCCTTCGACCGTCGGACGGTTGTAGAGGTGCATGAACGGTCCTGGGAACAGGTACTTCAGCATCCAGTAGAGCATGGCGTCCTAACCCCCGCGGCCGGGATCGTTTACGGATACAACCGTCAGTTGCCGACTTTACCGCTGGGTACAGATCACATCCAAGCGGAGCGGTGTATCTCACCACATGTTCTCGAGTACTGATAACCGACCGCCCACGGCGCGAGCGACGGGGTGAACTCAGTGGGTGGAACGAGCCACCCAGGAACGACCACGACCGGTCTCGGCGAGGGTGGCCCTGGCGAGCTCCGCCGCACCGATCATCCCGGCCGCCTCACCGAGCTGTGTGGTCCGAATCCGGGCGAGTGGCCGATGCCCGGCACCGGTGATCCCCCGCGCGTATTCCTCGCGTGCCTCGTCCAGGAACAGCGGCGCCGAACTGCTTACGCCACCGGCGATCACGATCAGCCCGGGATCGAAGATATCGCTGACGAAGGCCAGCCCGAGCCCGAGCCAGCGGGCGAAATCGGCCATGACCGCCACGGCCAACGGGTCGCCGTCCTGGGCGGCCCCGGCCACCCGCCGTCCGGTCAGCGAACCGGGATCACGCAGCACCTCACGCGCAAGCACCGTCGAATGCACCGGATCGGTGGCCAGCATTTCGATCGCGGTATCGACCAGAGCCGTTCCGCTGCAATACCTTTCCCAGCAGCCGCGCTTGCCGCACGGACAGGACCGGCCCTGCGGCACCACCTGCAGATGGCCCAGCTCCGGCGCGACACCGTGTGTGCCCCGATACAGTTCGCCGTCGATGAGCAGCGCCGCGCCGATGCCGGTTCCGATCGCGACGAGCACCGAATTGTGCCCGCCCGCCGCCGCACCGAATCGGTACTCGGCCCACATGGCGGCATTGGCGTCGTGCTCGAGGATCACCGGCAGTTCGAGGCGTTCGGTGAGGCGCTCCGCGACCGGGGCATCCTGCCAGGGTAGGTGCGGTGCGAAGCGCACGGTCGAGCGATCGGCGTTGATGAATCCCGCCACCGCGAGGCCGACCGCGCCGATCGGATGTCGGCGGCACAGTTCCCGGACCGCGCGGTCCAGCGCATTCTCCAGCGCCCGCGCCGAATGTGGTGTCGGCGCCACCACGGTGTCGAGCACCTCGCCGTCGCCGTCGACCACCGATGCGCGAATATTGGTGCCGCCGACGTCGATACCGACGGTCAGCGGTCGCGCATCCGCTACCCGTGCCGTCATGCCTTGATCGTCACGGGAATGCCGACGTAGCGGGATCGCTTGCGCCCGACGGTCGACCGCCGGGTTCGGGTATCCGCGTCGGCGGGTGTGGATTCCGTGTCGGGCGCATCGTCGCGCGGTTGGGTGGCGACCGAATGATCGTGCGGGACACCGTCTTCGGGCATCACAGGATCGACCGGCACCCCGGCCAGCGCCTCGCGCAACACCGTGACGATCGCGGTCCCGTGATCGGCCACCGCCGCGAGCACATCGTGATGCTCACCGCGCACCAGTGCCGCGGCCGCGCAGACCGGGCACCAACTGCAACTCGACCAGTCCGGTTGTCCGTCGGCGGCGCGGCGCAGCACGGGTTCGACCCGTTCGAGCACCGCCTCGGCCAGCAGCCGCAATTCCGCGGCGAGTTCACCGAGACCGTCACCGGGCTCGGCGGCGCCGGGCCGGCCGTTCGATTCGGTCATACCGGCCACACTTCCGGGTCCGGGTGGAAACGCACGATCAAATAGCCATCATCGAGTTCGGCGCCATCGACCGTGCACCGCCGCAATACCGGCGCCAAGCGCACCCGGCGTCGGACCCCGTCCGCTCCCACGATCAAATCGTCCTCCACTCGTCCCAGTCGCAGCGTCGCCGGATCGACGACGGGCACGTGCATCCGCAATGCGTACACCGAATGCAGACCGGTGCCTGATTCCAATCGAACCACCGGCTCGCCGGAACCTGTGCGAACCACCGCCGGATTGTCGCTCGGTGTGGACTCGGCATCCAACCGCGCATCCGGGTCCATCGCATACGACAGCGCGGACAGCGACGTGAGTCCAACCGGTTCGGGCCCGGTGTGCTGCGCGATCAGCACCTGTATCCCGTTCATACCCCGTTGCAGCCGGTTCACCACATCCAATTGTTCGGCGCGGCGATTCAGATACCACTGCACCGCGGGATGGGAGGCCACCTCGAGTGCGGTCGGCGGGGGCACGGCGGGCAGCACCTTGTTCACCACCACCGCGTCCAACCGCAGACCGAGCAGCGCCGCCGCCGAACGCACCCGCTCCGATTCGGCGATGGCGACCTGTTCGGCGACGGTGATCAGCCGCGCACCGGTGCGGCCGTGATCGGCGAGCAGATCGCGCACTTCGGTCACAGCCTCGACGATCCGCTCCACCGTGGTGGCCAGCACCGCGCGCCGCAGGTCGGTGCCGACCGCACTCATCGCCCGCGCGTGCGGCGGCCACATCCGCTCCACATATCCGAGCAGGGTTTCCGGCGCGGAGATGATGCGCAACATATCCGCCGAGGGCGGGCAATCCACCACGATCACATCCCAGTCGTCCTCGGCGGCGAACTGGGCGATCTCCACCAGCATCAGCAGTTCCTGCACACCGGGCAGTCCGGTCAGCTCCGCCGGATCCAGTGCGGTCGGATCGATGCCGTGATCGTGGTCGGTTCCGGTCGCGAGCACCCGCACCACCTCGCGGAACCGATCCTCCAGCAGCGCAAGAGAATCGATCTCGATCACATCGAGTCCGGTCTGCACGCTCGCGATCCCGGGCACGGTGCCGGGATCGTGCGGAAAACGGAAGCCGAGCGCGTCGCCGAGCGAATGCGCCTGATCCAGCGAGGCCACCAGCACCCGCTGTCCTGTCCGGGCATAAGCCATGGCGGTAGCGCAGGCCAATGTCGTTTTGCCGACCCCGCCTTTGCCGATGAATAGTTCGACCCGAGTCCCGGCTGCCTCGGGCTTGTGCGCGATCAGCCTTCGACCCGTTTCTTCAGTTCCTTGAGCGCGGTATCGGTGATCACCTTCTCGGCCTTGCGCTTGAACATGCCGATCATCGGGATATTCAGGTCGACGGTCAGCTCATAGGTCACCTCGGTGGTGCCGTCGGGCCGGTCGATGAGTTCGTAGGTGCCGTCCTGCGCCTTCTGCAGTTCGCCGCTGATCAGCGTCCAGCTGACCGATTTATCGTCGGGCCGCCAGGTGTAGGACAGCACGTAGGTGTCCTTGACGACACCGGCGTCCAGGACGAAGCGCGCGGTCCTGGCTCGGCCGCCGGCGCCCTTCTCCAGCACCTCAACGGTTTTCGCCGCCGAGACCCACTCCGGGTAGGACTCCAGATCGGCGATGACGGACATCACCCGCTGCGACGGTGCGTCGATGATGATCGACCTCTGGGTCCTGTCGGCCATGGCGGACAACGATTCCTTTCAGCTGCTGTGCCTACGCTCGTGTGCGTCAGCGGGCGGTCGGGGCGGCGTGTGCCGGTGCGACACCGGCCGCGCGGCCCGCCTCCAGCCTGGCCTTGATCTCGAACGACATATTCTTGCCCGCGACCCGGCGCGCCCGATTGGCGGCGGCGAGATCCCGGGTCGGCGCCTGCGGTTCGGCGTGCAGGAAGTAGTGCAGGATCACCCCGTCCAGTGCGGGCTCCAGCCATACTTCCATGGTTCCGGTCAGCGCACCGGTGACCGACCAGCGAATACCCTTGTCGGCCCGGTCTTCCCGGACACCGAGGGTCAGATCGGGCCACCAGCGGCGCCAGTTGTTCTCCCCGACCAGGATCTCGGCGACCGCGGCCCCGGGGGCGGCGACGAACGTCTGATCAGCGACCTGAATACTGCTCACGGCTGCGCCTCGCTGACGCTCGGCTCCGCCGTGCGCAGAGCGCGCTGGCACATGGTTCGCTCGCTCCGCTCGCTCACGGCTGCGCCTCGCTGACGCTCGGCTCCGCCGTGCGCAATGGCGCGCTGTGCCGTTGGTTCATTCGCTGGCGCTCACTCACAGCCCGAGCGTAGTAGATCACACCCCCGAACTGTGAGCCGCCGTCGCCTTATTGCAGCAGCTGACGTAGCCGAGCGCCCAGACTGTCCCAGCGCCACTGCTCCTCGGCCCACGCGCGTCCTGTCGCGCCCATTTCGGCGGCGGCATCGCGATCGGACAGGATGTCGACAATGGCGTCGGCGATCTCGGTGGTCTTGCGTCCGTCGACGACGCGGCCGGTCTTGCCCTCGAGCACGGTTTCCGGCGCACCGCCCGAACGTCCGGCGACCACCGGCACTCCGGACGCCGATGCCTCCAGGTACACGATGCCGAGACCTTCGACATCGAGTCCGGCCCCACGGGTGCGGCTCGGCATGGCGAACACATCGGCCAGGGTGTGGTGGGCCGCCAGTTCGCTGGACGGGACTCGGCCGGTGAAGACCACGTCATCGGTGAGACCGAGGGCCGCTGCGAGCCCGTGCAACTTGTCCTCGTACGGGCCACCGCCCGCAACCACCAGCACCGCACCGGGAATCCGCGCGCGGATCTCGAGCATGGCGACGATCAACGCGTCCTGCCCCTTGCGCGGAACCAGCCGCGACAGGCACAGGATGGTCGGGCGATCGCCGAGGCCGTAGCGTTCGCGCAATTCCGCACGCGCGGCCGGATCCGGCCGGAACACCTCGGTATCGACCCCGGGCGGCAGATATTCGAGCGCGGCATTCGGCCCGAACGCCGAGGCGAACCGGCCGCGCGTATAGCGGCTCACATAGGTGACGACATCGGTGTTTTCGCCGATCACGCGCAGTGCCTGCCGTGCACCCGGCAGCATGGACCAGCCGACCTCGTGGCCGTGGGTACTGGCCAGAATCCGGGTGGCGCCCGCGCGCCGCAGCATCGGCGACAGCAGTGCCAGCGGCGCCGCCGCACCGAACCACACCGTGTCGCAGTTCTCGCTGCGCAGCAGGCGCACCGCCCGCCGCAATACCAGCGGGGTGGGCAGCATCAGCGTGGTCGGGTGGCGCACCACCTGGAACTTCTGCTTGGCATCGAATTTCAGATGACTGTCGCCACGCCACCGCGGGGCATAGACGACCAGATCATCGGGCGGCAGCTCACCGGCCAACGCCTCCAGATACGACTGGATACCGCCCGGCCGCGGCGGGAAATCATTGGTAACCAGCAGAGTTCGAGCCATGCGAACAAACTACTGTGTTTAATTTGCCGCGCCTGCGGCGCGGCGTGTTCGCGGCCCCCTTCTGTCTCGCGTCCGAGCCGTCGAGACTCGCGACTTCGTCGCATGCTGTATTTGTGGCCGCGCGGGCGCGGCGTGTTCGCGGCCCCCTTCTGTCTCGCGTCCGAGCCGTCGAGACTCGCGACTTCGTCGCATGCGCTTCGACGAC
>NZ_JBFANN010000076.1:0-17535 GCF_040674855.1 Nocardia sp. NPDC049707
CCGATATCGGCGAGGTTGAACGTGACCTGCATCGGCGGGCGCGGCGCCGCAGGCGCGAGTCTCGACGACTCGGACGCGAGACTGAAGGGGGCCGCGAACACGCCGCGCCCGCGCGGCCAAAAACACACCCATTCGACACGGCTACGATCGTGGGCGGGCCGCATGGGGCGGTCGTTCGCTTGTCGCATCGGAGCGAGGGGTGAGAACTTTGTGAAAGCCGGAGGACATCACTTGATCGGGCAAATCCTCGAGGGGCGCTACCGCATCGACGCACCGATCGCGCGGGGCGGGATGTCGATGGTCTTCCGAGGCGTGGATACCCGTCTGGACCGTCCGGTCGCCATCAAGGTGATGGACCCCAAGTTCGCCGCCGATCCCCAGTTCCTGTCCCGGTTCGAATTCGAGGCGCGCTCGGTCGCCAAGCTCAAGCATCCCTCCCTGGTCGCGGTATACGACCAGGGCGTGGACGGCGAATATCCGTTCCTGATCATGGAGTTGGTCGAGGGCGGCACGCTGCGCGAGCTTCTGCGCGAACGCGGTCCGATGCCGCCGCACGCGGTGCGCGCGGTCGCCGAGCCGTTACTGGCCGCGATCGGCGTCGCGCATTCGGCGGGCCTGATCCATCGCGATATCAAACCGGAGAATGTGCTGATCTCCGATTCCGGCGATGTCAAGATCGCTGATTTCGGTCTGGTTCGAGCCGTCGCGGCCGCGAACACCACCTCGGCGAGCGTGATCCTCGGCACCGCCGCCTACCTGTCACCCGAACAGGTGACCGCGGGCACCGCCGATTCCCGCAGCGACGTCTACTCCTTCGGCATCCTGATCTTCGAACTGCTCACCGGCCAGGTCCCGTTCACCGGCGACACGTCGCTATCGGTGGCATATCAGCGCATAGAGAACGATGTGCCCAGCCCGAGTGAATTCATCGCCGGAATCCCGCCGGAGTTCGACGAGCTGATCGCGCGGGCCACCAATCGCGAACCCGCGCATCGCTTCGCCGATGCCAACGAGATGGCGGCCGAACTGCATTCGATCGGGGTCGCGCTGAATCTGCCGCCATATCGGGTGCCCGCACCACGGGAATCGGCCGAACATCTCAGCGCCAGCTACCAGGCCGCCGCGCCGACCCCGCAGCAAGCCAGGGCCGCGGCACCGCCACCGCCGTCCGCACAGCACACCAAGGTCGTCACCGCGGCGCGGCCGCGCGTGCCCGACTACGGTCCGCCCGACAACTACGGACCGCCGGACACTTACGGCCCACACGATCACTACGCGTCATCACATTCGCCGCAGCCGTCACCCTTCGATGACGACCGGGCCAAGTCGCGTCGCACGGTACTGATCTGGGTCGCCATCGTCGCGATCCTGACCCTGCTCGTCGGGATCGGTGGCTGGTGGTTGGGCATCGGGCGCTATTCGGCCGTCCCATCGGTTGCCGGAAAAGATCAGGCCAGCGCGATTTCGGCGCTGGCGGATGCCGGTTTCGACACCGAGACCAGACAGAAGACCTCCGACACTATCCCGGTCGGCGGGGTGGTCGGCACCGATCCCTCGGCCGGCTCCAAGGTCACCAAGGGCTCGACGGTGGCCGTGCTGATCTCCAGCGGCAAACCCCGGGTACCGGATATCAAAGCGGGCGACGACATTTCGAAGGTCAACCAGCTCATCCGTGATGCCGGACTGCAACCGGTGGACGCGGGCGAAACCGGCAGCACCGCACCCAAAGGCACCTTCGCGAAGGTGGATCCGGCGCCCGGCACCGTCCTTCCGCTGGCCGCGCAGGTAAAGGTGTACCGCAGCAAGGGATCGCAGCCGGTGAAGATGCCCGATCTGCGCGGCAAGACCACCGAGGAAGCGAATAAGGTGCTCGCCGCGGCCGGAATCACGGTGCGCGAGACCCGAACTCAGTACGACCGCACGATCGAGGCGGATAAGGTCATCGCCACCGAACCGGCTGCGGGCGCAACGATCGAGTCCGGCGACGGCATCACCTTGATCGTCTCGAATGCCGTGAAGGTTCCGCTGTTGGTCGGCTCGAGCGTCGCCGACGCCCGCTCCAAGCTACAGGCACTCGGCCTGGTGGTGGCGGTGCGTCAGCTCACGCCGTCCGACAGTTCCCTGGTGATCGGCCAAGTTCCGGGCGTGGGTTCCAATGTCGAGGCGGGCAGTATCGTCTCGCTGACGGCACTGCCCTGACGCCAAAGGAGCGCCGCATATCGCGGCGCTCCTGTCGGAAAGCCTTGGTCAGCGCAGCATTTCGGCGACCAGGAAGGCGAGTTCCAGCGATTGCTGGGTGTTCAATCGAGGGTCACATGCGGTCTCGTAGCGACCGGACAGATCCAGATCGGAAATGTCCTGGGCACCGCCGAGGCATTCGGTGACATCCTCACCGGTGAGTTCGATGTGCAGACCACCGGGATGCGTGCCGAGCGCATGGTGCACCTCGAAGAAGCCCTGCACCTCGTCGATGATCCGGTCGAAGTGCCGCGTCTTGTAGCCGGTGGAGGCCTCATGGGTGTTGCCGTGCATGGGGTCGCACTGCCAGATGACCTGGTGTCCGGTCGCCTGTACCTTCTCGATAATGGGCGGCAGCACATCGCGAACCTTGTTATTGCCCATGCGCGATACGATGGTCAACCGGCCCGGCTCGTTATTGGGATCGAGCCGCTCGACGTACTCCACGGCCTGATCCGGCGTGGTTTTCGGGCCGATCTTCAGGCCGATCGGGTTGGCCAGCAGTTCCGCGAAGGCGATATGCGCGCCCTCGAGCTGACGGGTGCGCTCGCCGATCCACAGGAAGTGCGCGGATAGGTCGTAGAGCACCGGCTCGCCCGCCGGGCGCTCGCCGAGGCGCAGCATGGCGCGCTCGTAGTCCAGCACCAGCGCCTCATGGCTGGCGTAGATGCGGGCCGACTGCAGGCTCGGATCGTTCACCCGGCAGGCGGTCATGAAGGCCAAACCGCGGTCGATCTCCTCGGCCAGTGCCTCGTAGCGCGCACCGGCGGGCGACTGGGCGACGAAGTCGCGGTTCCAATCGTGGACGCGGTGCAGATCCGCCATCCCCGCGCTGGTCAGGGCGCGTACCAGGTTCATGGCCGCGCTGGCGTTCGCGTAGGCGCGCACCAGACGCGAGGGGTCGTGCTCACGCAGCTTCGCATCGGCGACGAGTGAGTTCACCATGTCACCGCGGTAGGACTTGAGGCCGCGCGCGTCGGTATCCGAGGAACGCGGCTTGGCGTATTGGCCCGCGATGCGCGCGACCTTGACCACCGGCAGACTGGCGCCGTAGGTCAGCACGACGGCCATCTGCAGCAGGGTGCGGATATTGCCCCGGATATGCGGTTCGGTGTTATCGGCGAAGGTCTCCGCGCAATCACCGCCCTGCATCAGGAAGGCCTCGCCGCGCGCGACCTCGGCGAGCTGCCCGCGCAGCTCCTCCACCTCGGCCGGCACGCAGATCGGCGGCACGCTCTCCAGCACGGTGCGCATCATCGCCGCCTGCTCCGGATCCCACGCCGGCTGCTGTAGCGCCGGACGCGCCAACGCGTCGTCCAGCCGCCTGCGCAGCTCTACGGGCAGCGGCGGCAGCTCCGGCAGGCGATCGATAGGTACATCGACGGTCCAGTTCACTTGTTCAGAATACGGATTCCTCGGCGCGTGGGCACCCGGAGGGAGGGGTGAATCACGCACACCAAGGTGTTACAAATCCATACCCTCGGTAGAGCCCGTTGCACAGCCGACGCAGCACGCCACATATGGTTGACAGCTGTGGGTACCTCGAAGGCGACCGAATGATCGCAATGGCGTCCCGACTTCCGCCCACTACCATCGGAAAATCAGTAGTCGTCGCCATATTGTTCGATAGTCTCCCGATTCCACTTCACCAGATCTTCCGCACGGGCATCGGGCGGCTGCCAAGTGAGCCAGAGCCCCGAATTCTCCGGCCGATTATCGAATTCATCCCCATTGCTGTGATGAGTTCACCCGGCCGCAGCTTCCGGTCGAGTCGGGCTTTCGTTATCAATCGATGCCGTAATTTTCAGCCGCCCTCCGCGGGACGCGGTATCCGGTATCCACACGACGAAATACGGCGGCCATCGTGCGAACTCTTCCGCCGCCGCCCCGGTACACCACATCCCGGAGCCGCTTCGATCGCACCCCGGCGCCGCAACTCACGCATGCACGCGTTACAGATACCATGTTCGAGAATGGCTGGGCGAGAACAACTTTCGACCGAGCATCGCGGATATCTCCGACCGAGATCAGCATTGTCATGCTTATTACACAATCCCCGAAGCCGCACAGGTCGAGAACAATCGGACACACTACAACGCGGCAGAATTTTTCATAAAACCCAACGTCCCCGGAATGCGTGGGTTCATGGTATCAGGAAGGCGGGAAGTGATTGAGGTATTTTTATGACACAGAATTCATTGAAGATGGCAAAATAATAGACTTGGTTTCAATCGGCGTTGCCTGCGAGGATGGGCGCGAATATTACGCGGTCTCCACAGAATTCGACCCCGATCGCGCAGGCCCCTGGGTACGCAAATACGTGTTACCGCAGCTTCCCCCGCCCGCATCGCCGTTGTGGCGCAGTCGCGAACAGATCCGCGACGACCTCTATAAATTCCTGGTACCCCGGCCGTCGGTGCAGCCCGAACTGTGGGCCTGGGTGGCCGCCTACGACCACGTCGCGCTGTGTCAGCTCTGGGGCTCCATGATCGACCTGCCCAACGCCCTCCCCCGCTACACCAATGAGCTGCGTCAGCATTGGGAGGCGCACGGCCGTCCCGAACTGCCCCCGGTCCCCCCGGACGCCCACGACGCCCTCGCCGACGCCCGCCACAACCTGGCCAAATTCGAGGCCATCGAGGCTGCTCGCCGCCGCGTTTCCCTTTGACGGCACAGGGCCCCGAGTCGAAGGAATTCGACTCGAGGCCCTGTGCTTATCGACTATCGGTCAGTGCGAGTGATTACCGTTGTGACCGTTCGCCTTCTCCTGGACCTTCTGCAGTACGGCGAGCTGCTTGTGCTCTTCCGCATGCTCGGCCTCGAAGGCCTGTTCAATCTCGTGTGCCGGGTCGGGGCGCAGGAAGCTACCGGTGCCCGGCTTACCGGCCGAACCCAGCTTGTTCATCTTCTTGGGCACAGGCGCGCCCTGGTACTCCAGCGGGATCGGGTGGCCGTGATCGTCGACCGGGCCGAGCGGCTGGTGCACCTCGATGTATTCACCGTGCGGCAGGCGCTTGATCACACCGGTCTCGATGCCGTGCTCGAGCACCGCGCGGTCGCTGCGTTGCAGACCGATGCAGAACCGGTAGGTGAGGAAGTACGCCACCGGCGGCACGACCAGCAGGCCGATGCGGCCCATCCAGGTGGTGGCGTTCAACGAGATGTCGAACTTCAGCGCCAGGATGTCGTTGACGCACGAGAGCGTCAGCACCACATAGAAACCGATCGACATCGCACCGATCGCAGTGCGCACGGGCACGTCGCGCGGCCGCTGCAGCAGGTTGTGGTGCACATCGTCGCCGGTCATGCGCTTCTCGATCCACGGATACAGCATCAGCACCATGAACACCAGACCCATGATCAGTGCCACCCAGAACACGGCGGGAACCGTGTAGCGACCCAGGTAGAGCTCCCACGGCGGCATCAGACGTGCGAGACCGTCGGTCCACATCATGTAGAAGTCGGGCTGCGAACCGGCCGACACCTGCGATGGGTTGTACGGCCCGATGTTCCAGATCGGGTTGATCTGCAGCACACCGGCCAGGATCGCCACGATGCCGAGGGTGAAGGCGAAGAACGCACCCTGATCCGAGGCGAACACCGGCACGATGCGGGCGCCGACGACATTGTTCTCGGTGCGGCCCGGACCGGGGAACTGCGTGTGCTTCTGGTACCAGACCAGTGCGACATGCGCGGCGATCAGCGCCAGGATGATGCCGGGGAACAGCAGCACGTGGGCGATGTACAGGCGCGGAATGATGATGTCGCCGGGGAAGTCACCGCCGAAGATCATCCAGTGCATCCAGGTGCCGACGATCGGGATGCTCATCGTGATACCACCGAACGCGGCCCGCAGACCGGTACCGGAGAGCAGGTCGTCGGGCAGCGAGTAACCGAAGAAGCCCTCGAACATGGCCAGGATCAGCAGCAGGCAGCCGATGACCCAGTTCGCTTCGCGCGGCTTGCGGAACGCGCCGGTGAAGAAGATACGGAACAGGTGCACGATGATCGAGGCCGCGAAAAGCAGTGCGGCCCAGTGATGCACCTGGCGCACGAACAGACCGCCGCGCACCTCGAAGGAGATGGTCAGCGCCGTCTCGTAGGCCCGCGACATGGTCACACCACGCAGCGGCTGGTAGGCGCCGTTGTAGACGACCTCGCTCATCGACGGATCGAAGAACAGGGTCAGATACACACCCGACAGCAGCAGGATGATGAAGCTGTAGAGCGCGATCTCGCCGAGGAGGAACGACCAGTGGGTCGGGAAGACCTTGTTGATCGACCGCTTCACGAACGCCGCGGCACGGTACCGCTCGTCCGCCTCATTGGCTTGGGCTGCAACCCGACTCATGAACGACGCTCCCAGTAGGCCGGTCCGAGCGGCTCGATGAAGTCGCCGGCTGCGACCAGGTAGCCCTCGGAGTTGACGGTGATCGGCAGCTGCGGCAGTGCGCGAGCGGCGGGACCGAAGACCGGCTTACCCCATTCGGTCGCCAGGAACTGCGACTGGTGGCAGGGGCACAGGATCCTATTGGTCTGCTGCTCGAACAGCGATGTCGGGCAACCGAGGTGGGTGCAGATCTTCGAGTAGGCGAAGTAGTCGCCGTAGTTGAAGCTCTCCTGCCCCTTGCGCTTGATGGCCTTCTGCGCGTCTTCGGTGCGCAGCCGGATCAGCATGACGGAGTTGCGGATACCGCGCAGGGACTGCAGCGTCGCGTGCTCGTCACCGCGCCACTTCTCCTTCCACGGGAACACCGTCTCCATGGCACCCGCGTCCAGATCCTCCGGACGCACCAGCACGATGTCCTCGGGGCGACCGGTATCGCGACGGATGTAGATCGTCTCGCCGGGGAAGTCTGGGGTCCAACCCGAAACCCACAGCGGCGACTTGTCGCCCTTGGCCCACGGGTTCTTGATCATGCCGCCGACGAAGACAAGCAGCGTGCCGATACCGAGTACGCCGACACCGGCGCCCGCGGTCCGGGTGATCATCTTGCGGCGACCCAGCGTGGAGGTATCCAGCGCATCCTGCAGTTCGGCGACCAGGGTGCGGCGCTCGACCTCGGGCGAGGGCCCGTCGTGGCGCTGCTGAATGGACAGCTCGGCCGGGATGAACTTCTTGCGGATCAGCACCACTGCGACACCGATGACCAGCACCGAGATACCGAAGCTGAGGCCGACCAGCGGGGTGAACAGCGAGTAGGCGGCGTGGCCGTCCTCGTTCTTGCCCTTGAACTCCCAGGGCCAGAACAGGAAGACCCCGACCAGGACCGCGGCCGCGATACCGGAGACCGCGAACCAGAACGTGACCTGCCGCTCGGCGCGCTTCTCGGCGCGGGTGCCCGGTACCGGGAATCGCTCGCGCCGGTAGGCGACGTCGACGTCGTCGCGCTCGGTACCGAGCTTGACCAGCTCGTCCCGCGACATCGCGTCGAGTTCTTCCTCGGTGGGCTCCGCGGGCGTGACGTTCACCTGCGCGTTCGACGGTTCCGCACCGTCGTGGCCCTCGTCCGGCCGACCCATGTCAGTTGGCTCCTTGCTTTCGCTCATGAACGTGATCCGATCCACATGGCGGCGCCGACGACGAGCGTGATGCCGACCACCCACATGGCCAGACCCTCGGTCGCGGGACCGAACCCACCGAGATCCCAGCCGCCGGGACTCTTCTCCTCGGTGGCGTTCTTGACGTAGGCGACAATGTCGCGCTTCTCTTCCGGGCTCAGCTGCCGATCGGAGAACTTCGGCATGTTCTGCGGGCCGGTGAGCATCGCATCGTAGATCTGCTGCTCGCTCGCGGGCTCCAGCGGCGGTGCGAACTTACCGGAGGACAGCGCGCCGCCGCGTCCGGTGAAGTTGTGGCACGACGCGCAGTTCATCCGGAACAGCTCCGAACCGCGGGCGACATCCGGACCGCGCAGCGATTCCTGAGCGACCTCGCCATTTGCATCGCGGACCACGCTCGGGCCGCCACCATTGGCCGCGACGTACGCGCCGAGCGCGTCGATCTGGTGCGCGTCGAACTTCGGTGGCTTGCGCTGGGCCTGGGCCTCATTGCGCGCCATCGGCATACGACCGGAGGAGACCTGGAAGTAGACGGCCGCCTCGCCGACGCCGATCAGGCTCGGACCGCGGTCGGGCACGCCCTGCAGGTTGGCGCCGTGGCAGGTGATACAGGAGGTCTCGTAGAGCTGCTTGCCGTCGCGGATCAGCGCGGACTGGTCCTCGTTCGCGGTCGCGACCTGCGGGTTCGGCGTGATCGCGGTGGCGAGGAATCCGGCTCCGACGAGGCCCACCAGCAGCGCGAGCCCACCCGCGATGCGACGCCGCATGCGGCGCTGCCTGCGCGTCTTGCTGGCCTGGCCGGCCGCGACGTCGTGGCGGCTGATCGCCGCGCTGGGGCTCGCGGGCTCTGGCGCTGACGGGGGAGATGAACTCATCTGTGTCCCTTTGGAGTAGACGGAACCGACTTGTGCAAAAGATTTGGGGTACTGGCCCGGCTCAGCGGACGAAGTAGATCGTGGCGAACAGCCCGATCCAGACGATGTCGACGAAGTGCCAGTAGTACGAGACGACGATCGCGGCGGTGGCCTGTGCCGGGGTGAACTTACTGACCTTGGTGCGGACCAGCAGGAATACGAAGGCGATCAGACCGGCGATGACGTGCAGACCATGGAAGCCGGTGGTGATGTAGAACACCGAGCCGTAGGCGCTGCTCGAGATCGAGGTGCCTTCCTTGACCAGGGTGGTGTATTCGTAGCCCTGACCGGCCACGAACATCGCACCCATGATCAGAGTGATGACGTACCAGCGGCGCAGGCCGAATACATCGCCCTTCTCCGCCGCGAACACACCCATCTGGCAGGTGAAGGACGAGGCGACCAGCACGGTGGTGACCGGCACGGCAAGCTTCAGGTTCAGCTCGGTCGGTTCCGGCGGCCAGTTGCCGTGGGCCTGGGCGCGCGCGACGAAGTACATCGCGAAGAGCCCGGCAAAGAACATCAGCTCGCTGGACAGCCAGATGATGGTACCGACGCTCACCATGTTGGGCCGGTTCAGCGAATGCACACGCTGAGTAATGGCCGATCCTGGGGTCCCTACTGCGGTCGTCACGGGGGTAAGTATGACTCGTCGTAGTACGACACAAGTACCCGGGTGCGAAACTTGTCCTCCCGTGTCGGAAAACGCACGGACAGACAGTCTCTGAACCACGGTGTCGACAGGTTGATCACGAGCGCGCGCGGCTGTGACGCGGCAGATGCGACGATCGGTGTGACTCCCTTCCGAGCATGTCAGGTGTAGGTAAGGAAGAGCTGAGATCAGGAGGCGGATGTGACGCGGTGGTGGCGACGGCTGTTCGGCGGGCACGAACCCGAACCACTCGATCCGACCCGTTCCGATCTAGCAGTCGTAGCGGAGTGCTTCGATGACTCCGAAGCGTGTTCGACAACACTCGCGCGCGCCTCGGCTCTCGAGGTCGACGAGCCCGCACTGCTACGCCATCACTTGCGTATTCCGCCCGATCGGATCGATGAGGTGTGTGCGATAGCAGCCCAGGACGGCTACGCCGCGGCCCCGCGTACCGCGGGGCCACACGAACTGGAATCACTGATCCTGCAACGGGTTCAATTGCTCGACGCGCTGCACTGTTCGCAGGAACGGTCCAGGATGGTCGGTCTCGCCCAACGCCACGATGGCGTCGCGGACGGCTGGGATGCCCTGCAACCCGGTTCCCCGACCGCGCCGCGGTAATAACGTCTCGACCACTACGCTCTATCGCGACAGACTGGTGCGCGAACCAGTGGTGACAGGAGAAGTGGACATGCGCAGCTGGCCCCAAGTACTCGGGACCCTTGCCGATGGTGGCGATCTGGCAGCGGAGGACACGACCTGGGTGATCAACGAGATCTTCACCGACAATGCGACGCAGGCACAGATCGCCGCCTTCGGTGTCGCAATGAAGATCAAGGGCCCGACTCCTTCGGAACTGTCCGGCATGGCCGCCGGCATGCTCGGCCACGCCCGCCTGGTCCACATCGACGGCGATGCGGTGGACATTGTCGGGACCGGCGGTGACCGGTCCGGTTCGGTGAATATCTCGACGATGTCCTCGATCGTGGTGGCCTCAGCCGGTGTGCCCGTGGTCAAGCACGGCAATCGCGCGGCCTCCTCGAGGAGCGGTGGCGCCGATGTGCTGGAGGCATTGGGTGTAAAGCTGGCCCTCGGTCCCGACGCCGTCGCTCGCTGCGTGCGCGAGGTCGGCATCGGCTTCTGCTTCGCGCCGCTGTTCCATCCTGCGCTGCGCTTCGCCGGTCCGGCCCGCAAGGAGATCGGCATCCCCACCGTTTTCAATGTCCTCGGCCCGCTCACCAACCCCGCGCAACCGCGAGCCGGGCTGGTCGGCTGCGCGTTCCCCGAACTGCTGCCGGTCATCGCCGGGGTGTTCGCTGCCCGTGGCGCGAGCGCGCTCGTGGTGCGCGGCAATGACGGCCTGGACGAGATCACCACCTCCGATACCACCGACGCATGGGTGGTATCGGACGGACAACTGCGGCAAACCACCATCGATCCGACCCGCATCGGCATCGCGCGCGTCGACCTGGACGCATTGCGCGGCGGGGACGCCGAAGTCAACGCAGGTGTCGCGCGCAGCGTACTCGCGGGTACCGCGGGCCCGGTGCGCGATGCGGTGCTGCTCAACTCCGCCGCCGCCATCGTCGCCTACGACCTGTCCCAAGGTGTCGGCGATCCGAATGCCGATATCCACGAGGCCATCGCCGCGGGTATCGATCGCGCCGTCGAAGCCATCGACACCGGCAAATCCGCCGCCCTGCTCGAGCGCTGGACCAAACTCACCAACACCCTCGGCGGCAACTGACTCCCGCGGCGCGATTCGTGCGCCGCACGTCGGCAAACCTCTTGTGGTGGTACAGGTTACAGTGGCGGCGGCCATCCGGCGTTGCCCCGTTTTCGCGTCGGGCATACGCTGCCCGGCTCGACTGCGGAGGAGCACATTGATGAAGCGGGGCGTTTACGCGGCACTAGGCGCACTGGCGATCGCGGCGGCGGTCGTCGGCGGACCCGCCGCACACGCGGCGCAGGGCACCCTGGTCGTCAACGGCACTGTCTACCGCGGACCGTCCGGCTGCCTACGAATCGGCGGCAGCGCCGCCCCCTTGGCCATCGAGAACCACACCGACGCCACCGTC
Source organism: Nocardia sp. NPDC049707 (assembly GCF_040674855.1). Taxonomy (NCBI): domain Bacteria; kingdom Bacillati; phylum Actinomycetota; class Actinomycetes; order Mycobacteriales; family Nocardiaceae; genus Nocardia; species Nocardia sp. NPDC049707. The sequence goes on from NZ_JBFANN010000076.1 coordinate 11,445, forward strand.
ACCGTCTTCGCTATGGCCGGCTGCAAGGGCGAAGCCGGCGCCGCACTCCCCTCCGGCGCCTCCCGCACCTTCTCCGGCTCCTCCATCCTCGTTTCCTGAGCGGCTCACTCGCCGAGGGAGAACCCCGCTTCGACGTCGGCGCGAGAGTAGGACTTGAAGGCGATATGGGTGGTGGTGCGGGCGACGCCGGGGGTCTTGTCGATCCGGCCGGTCACCACCTCGGCAATCTGCTCATGGTCGCGCACCCGCACGACCGCGATCAGGTCGACATCGCCCGCACAGGAGTAGACCTCGGTGACGCCCTCGGTGTCGGCGACCGCCTGTGCGGTCTCGGGAATGCGGGCGTTCTCGGCCTGGATCATCACGATCGCGGTAATCATGGCTGTCAGCCTAGGCGGTCACTGCGGGCGTACCCCGAGAGTTCGGCGTCCTCCGGGTGGAGTCGGGCCCGTGCGGCCGCATCGGCGAGATCGGCCCACCCGGCCCAGCGTCCGGCACCACGGATCGGTTCGCCGTATCCCGCACTCGTGCGCACAATCCGCACCCCCGACCGCCCCAGCCATCGCGTCACCAGACCGACCTCTTCCGGCGATGCACCGCGCAACGGCGGCATCGGATCCGGCAGTACCGTCTCCGATGTCGCGACGATACGTTCGATCACCGGCATGGGCGGCACACTGCGCGCCGACGTACCCGCCCCCGCCAACCGCCCGTAGCGGATCACCGCGTACTCCCAGCCGCCCGCGCCATCCGGATGCGCCGCGATCAGTTCGGCGATCCGCGCCACCGCGGCCAATCGTTGGGTGCGGTGCAGTGCCCGCAACACCGCGACGGTCCGGTCGCGCAATCGGGCGGCGGCTTCGAAATGTTCTGCGTGCGAATGAGTTTCGATGGCATCGAGCATCGCCCGCAGCGGCGCGTCGGAGTGTCCCGCGAACAGCGCCCGAACGGCCGCCGCGGCGGGTTCGTATTCCTCTCTATATATAGGAGTGTCACCGACGGCCGCCGGGCATCCGCCGACCACCGCGGGCAGGCAGTCGTGGCGACCGTCGCGCGGCAGGCGCGTGGTGCAGGTGCGCAGACCGCTGTGCTCCGCGATGGTCAGCGCGATATCGTTCGCGTCGATCCGAGAAGGAAAGGGCCCCAACGCATCCGCGGTCGGTGTGCGCGCGATCGCGAATCGGGGAAACGGTTCGTCGGTCAGCGTTATCCACCAACCGCGCTTCGGGAATTTCGAGCGCCGGTTATAGGGCGGGGTATGTGCGACGATCAGTCGCAACTCGCGCACCCCGGCCTCCAGACCGTGCGCGCACACCACATGGTCGACCCGAACGGCAAGGGAGACCATCTCTTTCATCCGGCCGCGGGTCTCGGATCCGGTGAAGTAATTGCGCACGCGGCGGCGCAGATTCACGGCCGTCCCTATATAGAGGACTTCGTCGGAGGGACCGCGGAAAAGATAGACGCCGGGACTCGCCGGCAGATCGTTGGCGAGAACCCGTTTGGCGCGTTGGCGCGGTGTGACATTCGGCAGATAGTCGAGTAGTTCGGTGAGGCTGTGCACGCCCAGATTGCCGACCCGTCCGATGAGGGCGTGCAGCACGTCCACGGTGGCCCTGGCATCGTCGAGGGCGCGGTGGTTCGGCTGGGTGGTCGCACCGAGCAGCGGCGCGAGCACACCGAGCCGGACCGAGGGAGCTTCGTCGCGGGCAAGTACGCGCCGCGCCAGCTTCACCGTGCACACCACCGGCCCGCTCGGCCACGGCGTATCCAGGCGAGCCGCCGCGGCGCGGAGGAAGGCCATATCGAACCGGGCATTGTGCGCGACCAGCACAGCGCCCTTGGCGAACTCGAGAAAACCCGGCAGCACCGCCTCGATCCGGGGTGCCTCATAGACCATCGCGGTGGTAATGCCGGTGATCTGGACGATCGCGGGCGGGATGGCCCGTCCCGGATTCACCAGGGTCGCGAATTCCCCCAGCACCTCACCGCCGCGCACCTTCACCGCGCCGATCTCGGTGATCGCATCGCCTTCGGGGCTGGTGCCCGTGGTCTCCAGGTCGACGACCACGAAGGTGGTGTCGTAGAGCGGCGTCTCGAGCTCGTCGAAGGCCAACTGCACTGTGGCCTGGCGCGGCGTCGGATCGGGCACGGCGTGCAGCGTAGGGCCTGGGTCCGACAGGAACCGCCGGAAACCCCACTCGAGATTCCATCGGACAAATGTCCGAATTACACCGTGAGGATTTCGCTCCCATTCCTACAAAATGATCTAGAACGTCAAACAGTGATGCGCGTCACACTATTTACCAAATTGCATCAATCGGACGGACATGCCCGAGCGCCCGGAGTCGAGGTCGCCAGCACACCGCCCGCAACCCGAGGAAGCGGACCGGTCGGTTCGACTCACCCGGCAACCAAGAGCCAATACACCGTTACGACCTGGGCAAATGCCACAAGACTCAACGCCCGAGACACATCGAGGCCGAGGGTCGTCCGACTCGGCAACAGCGTCGACATTCGCGGATAAATACACTCCGTTATTGTTTCGTGATTGATGTGACGTAAATCGCATATGTCCGGCGGAGAATGTGTTGAGCGTCGCCATTTCGGATGTCTCGGGCTTTACAAATCACCGTGATGTATTCGTAATCTTTTCGAGACCTCACGGAGTCCTACGCACCACCCGACGGTGCTTCGACACGAAGTCCGCCGCACCACCGGGTGCGGCGTCGTGGGGCAGATTGGAAGTACCGCATCATGGCGACCAACACCGTCAAGCGACATGCCAAGCGTGCCATCACGGCTGGAGCCGTCGGAGCCGCCACGCTCGGCGTCTTCCTCCTACCCGCTGCGCCCGCCTCGGCCCAGCCGGTCACCATCCCCGGCGTCGGCACCTTCGACATGCCGAACGAGATCCCGATCCCGCAGGGTATCCCGGGCGTCGAGGTGCCCGGCCCGGCGCAGCGTCCGTTCCTGGCCCCCAAGAAGACCGTCGGCGATATCGCGCTCGACGCCGCGATGAGCAAGGTCGGCGCACCGTACGTCTACGGCGCCGCCGGCCCGAACGCCTTCGACTGCTCGGGCCTGGTCAAGTGGTCCTACCAACAGGCCGGCATGGAGCTGCCGCGCACCAGCGGTGAGCAGCTGAACGCGGGCACCCCGGTCTCGCTCGACAACCTGCAGCCGGGCGATCTGGTGTCGTTCTACGGCGGCGGCCACTCCGGCCTGTACGCCGGTGACGGCAACGTCATCCACGCCTCCACCTCCGGTACCCCGGTGAAGCTCGCGCCGATCTCCTCCATGCCGGTCGCCGGCGCTCGCCGCTTCTGAGCAGCTCTTTCGATCACCCCGCCCGGCCATACGGAACGGCCGGGCGTCGGGACGGCCCGAGTGATCATTTTGTAGCCCACTGGACACAGACCTACGCCGTTCCGTAACCTAATCGAGACCTTCCCAGGGGTTGCGAAGTTCGCCACAGAAGTTCCGAAGCTTACGGAGGCGACACGATCGCTTCACGAGAGAGACGGGGCCTGGCGCGCTGTGACAGCACATCATCAAAGACATCGCACGAAACGTCTGGTGGGAGGGGCATTAGCCGCCGGAGTCCTGGCCGCTGCTCTCTGCAGTGGCAGTCCGGCCGTCGCCGATCCGGCCGCCATGCCGACCACGGCCAGCGAAGCCGTGCAACGGATGATCGACCTGTCGCGCGAATCCGAGCAGCTCAATCAGCAGGCACTCGGTGCACAGGCCGATTTCGACATCAAGCTCGCCGGCCTGCACGATGCCGACGGCAAACTCGCGGCGGCAACGCAGACCGCCGATGCGGCCCGCGAGGAAGTCCGCAAGTTCCAGCCGATCATCGATCGCACCGTAATCGCCGCCTATCAGGGCGCGCGCACGAACCGGCTCTCCGCCGTCCTGCTCAGCGACTCTCCACAGCGTCTGCTCGACCAGATGTCCACCATCGACATGATCTCGGCCAAGAACTCCGAGCAGCTCACTCTCTACAAGCAGGCGACCGCCGTCGCGACCGAGGCGGAAAAGGCCGCACGCGTCGCCGCCGATACCGCACGCGCCGCCTCCGATAAGGCCGACCAGGTGCGCGCGGATCTCGAGCGCAAGCGGGCCACCCTGTCGGGGTCCATCGCGCGGGTGGTCGAGGCGTGGGGGCAGTTGTCCACCAAGGACAAATCGGCATTGGCCGGATCGCCCTTCCCACCCGGTTTCGATACCGACACCCTGCTGCGCGGACTGGTTCCCGGCAGCGGTACCAGCGCATTGGCCGCCGGACTCACCCGCATCGGCGACCCCTACGTCTGGGGCGCGACCGGACCGCACCAGTTCGACTGCTCGGGCCTGGTGCAGTGGGCTTTCAAACAGGTCGGCAAGGATGTGCCGCGAACCAGTTCGCAGCAGGCCGCCTACGGCACGCCGGTGGATCAGAAGGATCTGCAACCCGGCGATGTCGTGTTCTTCTACTCCGATATCTCCCATGTCGGTATCTACGCCGGCAATGGAATGATGGTGCACGCCTCCACATTCGGGGTTCCGGTAGCCGTTGCGCCGATGGGGTCGACGCCCTATCACTCAGCACGACGATACTGATCAGCTATGAGTAGCATTCGGCGGGCCCGCGCCTGGTTGTTCGTGCGGCGCCGCTTCCAGTTCGTCGCCACCGTCGCGATGGTGACCGTACTGACTGGCACCTGCGGTGCACTGCTGATGGTGCCGAATTCGGTACTGCCGAAACTGCATGCGGCCGAGCCGACTTCGATCGGCAGCTTGCGCGCCGCCGAGGACGATCCGCGCCTCGCCGCGGTGCGACGGACGCTCGAACCCTTCGGACAGCTCGTCACAGAGCGGGTGCCGACCGGGAACGGCCAGGAGTCCCTGGTCGTCGGTCATCCGGCCCAGCAGGCCGAAATCGACACGCTCGCGGGCGAACTCGGCACCGCGATCACGGCCGTCACCGGAGTATGGGGCCCGGGCTGGGCCCAGTCCGCGATGGTGGTCGTCGCGTCGAATCCGTCGGAGTTCGCCGCGCTGGTGCGCTCGGGTGCGAGCATGCCCGCCGATGTCGCCGCGGCCTCGGTCGCCGATCCGTTCGTGCCGGGCACCCAGCCAACCGGCCAGCGCGTCGTCTTCAGTTCCGATGCCGGACGTCGCCTCGACGCCGACGGTCTGCGCACTCTGTTGCGCCATGAACTCACCCATATCGCCACCCGAGCTCAGACCATCGACGGAGCACCGCAGTGGATGCTCGAGGGTTTCGCCGAATTCGTGGCACACCTCGGCACCGGACATCATTTCGCCGATATCGCGCCAACGGTCGCCACCCGTATCCGCGCCGGAGAGGTCCCGCGTGATCTCCCGTCGGCCGCCGATTTCGCCGGCAGCGGTGCCGTCGTCGCCTATGAGCAGGCCTGGTCGGTCTGCGCGTTCGTCGCCGAGAAGTTCGGCCAGCCGCAACTGGTCGAGCTCTACCGCAGCATCGCCGCGGGCAAACGGGACCCCGCAAGCGAGGACAGCATCATGCGCGATGTCCTCGGCACCGGCCGCGACGATCTGGTCGCCGACTGGCGCGCTTGGTTGTCGGCCCGAGCCATCTGAGCCGAGCGTCGATGCCCTCCGTCCCTGGCGAAGCGAGTCCGACCGGAGCGAGGAGTTCACGACCTTATCTATCGTGCGGCCGACCGATCGCAGTGCACGAAGCCCCAAGTTCCACTACTAACCCAACCGCACGGAGCGAGTCCTACGAGCGACGTTCGCGGCCCGTCTCGCGTCGAAGGCGCGGCCATCGAACACAGCCGAGTCGTCGTCGAAGCGCATGCGCCGCAAGCGCACCAGGTGCCGAACGATCCACCATCACCGACCACAACGGAGCAGGTTTACGAGCGACCCGTTCGCGACCCGTCTCGCGTCCGAGCCGTCGAAGCGCATGCGACAAGACTCGAGTGCCGAGACGCATGCATCAGGTGCCGAACAAACCCCCTCAGCGACCACAACGGAGCGAGTCTTACGAGCGACCCGTTCGCGGCCCGTCTCGCGTCCGAGTCGTCGAAGCGCATGCGACGAAGTCGCGAGTCTCGAC
>NZ_JBFANN010000077.1:0-17198 GCF_040674855.1 Nocardia sp. NPDC049707
GAAGCACGCGTTTGCGCAGCAGTGGAAGACCGGCCCGGCCGAACATCTGCCTCGTGATCATGGGCAACGCCTATCACGGAAAGTGAGCCAGATCCAGTATTCGCGTTCCGCCGACAGGTTTTGGTCCGGTTGCCGCAGGTTCGTGCCCCGGTGGGGCATGTCGAACGTGGGAACGGGACGACCTGCGATTTTCGGGTGGGCGGTTGATGATCGAAGCCGATTATCGGCTACAGGGCATCTCCACGCACATGGAGCCCAGATCGGATCCAGATAGGACAGGCCACTCCACAGCGGTTTCGAGGCAATCGGCTGCCTGAGTGGGGGCAGGGGTTCGAGTCCCCTTAGCTCCACAGAAATAGCAGGTCAGGCCCAGTCTAAGACCGGGCCTGACCTGCTATTTCTGTGTCTGTCCCCCCGGTTACCCCCCGTTCTGGTTCTGGATTCTGTTCGGCCTAGTGCCACCTGGGCGGTTGTGTACCCGCTGTGGCTACCGTCGGGCCCGGGCCGGTGTCCCCGACAGGACATGCAAAGCATAGGCAACTGGAAACACCTGGTCATCGCAGATTCCTATTCGATCTGGCGATGCGCGGCCCGCCGGTTTAGGGCGGTTCCCGTTCCCGTCTCGATGCGCTCACGGCGACGTACATCGAGACGGGAACGTCTACGAACTGATGACAGAACCGAGCGGCAGTAGCGTGCAGCCCAGGCTGCACGGACTCTGGTCACATCAGTTCGAGCTGCCTCCGTTGCGTCCTGCCATGTGTGGAGGCCGGGCGCGTCGCAGCTTATAGGCGGCGAATGCCCGGCGGCCACTGATCGACAGGTCAGTCTGGTCGACTGCGGTTGGGTCGTCGAACCCGCTCAGATCCAGCTCATCGTCAGGTACAACCTTCGAGAAGATGTCGTTGTGGAAGCTATCGAGGACATGCGTTCCGGTGTCGATCGCGCGTTGAACACTGACGAACCGCGCTGCGATGTCCTGTTGTGAGATCCCGCTGTTTTGCAGAGTTGTGCGGAGCTGCGCCCACATTGCGTCGTCCATGACTCGAGCGAAGGCGAGAAGCTGTTGCTCGGGCCGCGCGGATGGCGTGCGCAGGTCACGCGAGCATGCCTGTACAACCTGATCGCGGATACCGCGTATGGCGACGGACAGCCGATCATCGGAGTCCGCTTCCACGCGAGGGGTATGGACCAGTATCGATGCGGTGTGAAAGAGGCCGAACTCGGCGCAGTAGTCGCTGAGGATGCGGACAGCTTCCTCGTCCGAGGGCGCGGTTGCTACCGCATGGATCAGAATCCCGAAGATCACCGTGCCCCATCCGTAGTAGAGCTCCACCGGATGCATGTCGGACAATGGCCGTGTGACCCAGTGGGAGGCTGCGGCGCTGGTGGCCGAGGGGGATCCTTGGACGACATCGAGATTGTTGATCAACTTTGTCATCAGTCTGCGCCGTTGAGGCGTGTGTGTCGGGACGTGTTTGCTGATGATTGAGTCAGGGCCGAGCTCGCCGTCACGGACGAGCTGCCAGAACGCTTCGCGGACTTCGGCGTCGCTGAGGTCGTCCTCGGGTATCGCAAACTGGAAATATCGGTCGAAGTAGTCAGGATCGCTGATCCGGCAGGCAGCGGCTCGATCCGTCCACATCGCGCCTGGGACGTGAGGCAGGCGCGGGAAGAGGGCGACCAGCATCCGGTAGACCGCGGTCGCGGTCTCACCGCTTGCGCCAGAGGCAATGGTAGTGCGGACGCGGCTGAGCCAGTCGTCGTTCGTCCCTGTGGCGCGGTCGCTGGGGGCGAGCAGCATGGATCGCCATATCGGGATCCGCTCGTAGAGGTCGGGGTAGTTCAAGCGGATGTAGGTGAGGACTGCCGCATCGAACAGGTCGATCTCGTCGGGGCCGACCATCGAACACAACACATCGGTCTGCAAACACAGCTGTTTGATGCTGCGCAGGGTCAACGCGTTCGGGTCTGGCAGGACCTCGATCAACTGTTCCACCGCGTATTCGGTTGCGGGTGCGTTGGGGTTGAGCTCGAGGTTTCTGGCAACGGTGGCGAGTCCGTCATGCAGTTCGGTCTCGATGTGCAGGCGTTGGATCGGGGGAAGCAGGAACGGGTATTGGACGATCTTCTCAAGGTATCGGTGGGCACGGTCCCGGTTGTCGCGTGCCAGGTCTGAGGAGGTGAGCAGGTCGAGCACCGTGGTCTTGTCGTAGGAGAGCAGGTAGTGCACGTTCGGAAATCGCCCGAGCAGTCTCACCGCCTTCATGACAGCCAAGAGCTCGTCGGTGTGCAGGCGATCGAGGTCGTCCACAACGACGAGCACCCTCGTGCCGGCCTCCTCGATGGCCTCGGAAATTTTCTCGAATCTGGCCTGGAACGGGTCCTCGGGTACGTCGACTGTGCCAAGTTTGTCGGCCACCGCATCAGTGGCTGCCTGCGCTGCGGATTCAAAACCGCCAGGCGCGATCTTGTTTACGGCAGCAGCCACCAGTGCTTTGCTGACTGCGGTTACAACGGGCGCTGCCGCCTTCAGCAGCTCTCTTGCTTCAGTCGCCTTTTTCGGAAGGGCGGCCGCGATCGCGGTGTAGAACTCGGTGATGAGGGAATCGACATCCGATGCTGCCCATGGGGTGAAGTGCGCGATTGACCAGCGATGAGCGTTGGTCTCGGCTTCAGCTGAGATGTTCTCGAGCGCTTCTTCGATCATGCTCAGCATCGAGGTTTTGCCACTTCCCCAGGGCCCGGCGAGGCCGAACACGATACTGGGTCCGGTTCCAGTTCTCGCGATACGCTTCGCGATCCGGGTCGCAAACACGGCACGCGCTAGGCGATCCTCTCTGATGGACTCGATCGCTGCGTCGCTGCCGTTGTCGGGGCCTGGTCGCTCATGGCTCATAGGCCAAGAAGCGTACTGACAGAGGTCGTAGGGGGCGCAAATCGCCTGCGTCGCAGCTCAGCCCAGGTAGTACATCTGAGAGTGCGGCGTCTCCACTGACATGTAGCACGCTGGCACGGTTTGTCGACCAGCTCTTCTGCAACGTCAACTACGGCGTTGCGACCACCGCAAGGGGAGGTCGTCGGACGCCTGGTCGCCGTGATGTGACCTGGGACTTGAAAGATGGTCGCGGATACGGCATTCGACGATCGAACCGACCTGCGCGGTGAGTGCTCGGTCGAACTCGGCGGTTACAGGCCGAGCCCGCCGCTCCACGCCAGGGCGACATGCCCTCTGTTCTGGTACTCGGAGACCCTGCGTCGTCGGCTTGAGACAGGAGCACATCGCCCCGGTCCTTAAGGACGACGCTGAGATTATGAGCGATACCGAACTGGAGTCCCTGGTCGCCGCCCAGCCCGTTGGCGATCCGCGTGGAAGTCCCCGGATCAACACCGACGCACAGCCTTTCGCCCTGCAAGGTGCAATAGTCATACCGATTCCGGTCGGCCTGCTCACCTCGTGGCGGATGGTGCGCCGCCAGACACCGCGACCAGGCTGCGATGATTGCAGCGCGGGCTGGAGTACGCATCGAGCTGTGCCAGGATGAGGCGAGGTTTGATCCGAGCCGTCGCAGGTTGGTGCCCTCGGCGGGGCACACCGAAGATGGGAACGCGGACGACCTGCGGTTTTCGAGTGGTCGACTGGTGATCGAAGCCGACTACCCGCTGTAGGCCGGACCCGGTGGTGATCATGGAGCACTCGAACTGCTAACGGCAGGTTTCTGGTTCGAGTCCAGATGGGGGAGCATAACTACCAGGTCAGGCACGGTCACCGTGCCTGACCTGTTTAGTCTGCGGGCTGCGACCAAAAATACGCCAAGAATTCCGGTCCAAACTCCTGGCGTGGGCCCCTATCAGGGCTTTTCGCTGATCCGCCCACAAGATTCTGACACTCTCCGTGCCCGACCTATCTCAGGCGGTTGACAACCTCCGTGCTGTGTTGGAACCGCCAGATTGTTGACAGCCCTCAGCCGGTTGAGCGCGCATGGGTCAGGACGCTGCTGGGCGTGACTCCGAACGACTGCTTGAAGGCGCGACTGAAATGTCCGGCATCGGTAAATGCCCACCGGAAGGCGACGTCGGTAACTGTGTCAGTAGGCCGAGCTCGGGTGAGTTCGCGGTGGCACGCATTCAGGCGGCGGTCGCGGATTCGGCGGCTCACGGTGGTACCGGTTTCTGCGAAAACGAGTTGCAACGTGCGAACCGAGATGCCGTGGCCGCAGCTATCGTAGTCGGAGACAGACTCGAGTCGCGGAGGTGGTCCTCAATGTAGCGGCGAACCTGCGCCAACAGAGCTCCGCGAGTAGATAGATCCGGGGGCGGGACAATGGACCGAGCGAACCTGGGCAGTCGAGAACGCCGGGGGGACTCTGTCGCCATCTGGCTCTGTGGCTGGTCGCGATGGGCGAGAGGGGCGTGGACGTAGCACCGGCCGCGACAGCGCGAGTCCGGCAGCTCTTGTGCGGCTGTGGGTTTCGGATTGCACTGGTCGAGCATCTGCGTGCAGCGCCGCGACACTGGCTGCAGCGGCGGCGTCGATACGGTCGTTCTTACGACGCAGCGCCTGGTAGATCGCCTCGTGCGAGATCCGCATCGAATGGTCCTCGGTGAAGTCGACTTTCAACCTCCAGGCGATCTGCTCAGGGCTCCATGACTTCGCCCACCGCCGGTCCTTGCGTCGACCGTGACGACGGCCGATCCAGCGCACGTCCGGGCCAGCCACCACCGTCCCGTCTCCGCCGATTAGCATGCCATTGCGCCGTCGTGGCCCGATAGTGCAGATATCCGCTGCGGGTCGCGGCGTTGCAGCGCAACTCCCGCGAGATCGTCGACGGCGAACGACCAAGGCGGCGCGCGATCTCACGAACACTCGCACCACCTGCGCGCAGGATTGAGATCTCTTCTCGCTCTGCGAAATTCAAGTTACGACAGCGGCGTCAGGCTGATCGACGGCATCCCGCCACTATCACGGAACCACCGCGTGCCTACCGCCGAAGACACACCCGCCGCCAGTGCCGCATCCTCGCTCGACAGCCCACGAGCGATGTTCACCCAAAACTGTTGCTGCTGTACGCGTCTGGCTGCTTTCGGCCGCATCGGTGGCCGCAACGGTGGCCGCAACGCACGGTCCGAAGGCCGCCTCGGCCGAACATCCATCGCAACTCCTCAATGTCGAGATGTTGCGACGATCGGTTGAATCCGCCGTTTTGAACCCGAGAGGAATCAAAGGGGCAGTCTTCAGGCGGAAGCGACACCTTGGCTCTGACGAACGTGAACAAGCGGAGGGGGCTCATCCCCGCGCGTGCGGGGAGCACCTGCACCCAGACGAGTGCGTGTTTGACCGCCAGGGCTCATCCCCGCGCGTGCGGGGAGCACATCTGTCTTGTCGGCGCACTGGGCGTCTTCGCGGGCTCATCCCCGCGCGTGCGGGGAGCACCATGACGGCGGCGGTGGCCAGGTCATCGCAGTGGGCTCATCCCCGCGCGTGCGGGGAGCACAGTTCGGCGAAGAAGTCGTCGAAGCTGTCCCAGGGCTCATCCCCGCGCGTGCGGGGAGCACACTTCCTGACCAGTGCGTTGTCTGGCGAATCTTCTTGTTTTCATTCACTTTCTGGCGGTGTTCGGTACGGCGCTTCGGTATTCGGTCACCGGTTGGGCGCTAATGTCAGCAGTCCGCAGCCGTATCCCTTGGCGCGACCGATGCCGTTGGTCAGGGCTGAGCGGAGTAGTGCGGCATCGGAGATGATGAGCACCCCTTCGTATGTGGCGGTGGACAGTGACACGTTGGCTGTGCCACGGAGGAACTTCAACGTTTGGCGACTGATGATCTGGACATCGTCCTCTTGCAGGTTGGGTGGGCCGCATCGTGCGAGGTTGAATCCGCTGTCGAGTGCTTTGCGGCGCAACCAATTCAGTTGCTCCTCGGTGTTCAACCCGCCGATGGCTCCTCGTTGTCTGGTTGATGCGCCGGTGGGGTTCATGGTGCGTCGGACGGGGTTGGCGGTGAGACGGAAGTGCCAGCGTTGGTTGGTGGCGAGGGTGTCGAGGAGTTCGATGTATTTGCGGGTCGCCCATGCTGTGGTGGTGGGCCATCCGGCTTGTTCGACGATGTGGGTGAAGTCGGGTTCAGTGGGGCTGACGACGTAGAGGTGAATGGCGTTGTCATTCTGGTCGATTCGCCACAGGACGCGCCCCTCGTTGTCGGGTTGTTCGAGCGCGGCGGGGGGGAAGGCCGCGAGGACGGCGGCGTGGATGACCTGTGGTGAGGACAGGAACTTTCGGGTGCCGCGGCGCGCTGGGTTGAGGGGGATCCGCGATATGTACATCAGGCGCCTCCGAACGCGGCGAGCGGGTCGTGGCCAGCGGCCCGGCCTTCGGGGTTGTCGAGCGGTGCGTGTTCGTTGAGTACTGTGCGCCAGCCGTATTCACGTCGGACGGGGTCGAAGCTCAAGGGGACGTCTCGGACCTGTTCTGCGAGGGCATCGGTGGTGTCTTCGGGCAGGCGGTCACGGAAGATCGGCAGGTGAACTCGGGTGGGTTGACGCTTCCGGTACCAGCGGGAGGCCTGCCAGTTGCTGGTGTCGTGCAAGACATCCCGCAGGGAACCCTCGCGTATGCCGCCGAGGACGAGGGGTTCGGTTACTGGGCAGGAGCGGCGGCCGAGGTAGAGCGGGAACTGCGGGCGTAGCAGGGCCTCGCGGATGCCTTCGAGCAGATTCTGTTCACCTTGGATGGCGGCGACGAAGACGGCGTCGGCGATGTAGTAGCGCTGTGAGAGTGGGTATTTGGTGCGTTCGTCGAGGCTGACCGCGACCTGGAAGTCGCGGATGAGGGTGCCTTGTTGGTCGATGCGGACACCGAAAGCTGATCCAGTGAGTTCGTCTTCGATCGGGTCGGTGCGGCGTCGGCCTTGCGCGGCGGCGATCAGCCCGATAATCCCGCTTTTGGAGGGGTATTGCTGTGTTTCGCGGCGCGCGAATCTGCTTGCTACGCCCCAGGATTGCAGCGGCGCAGCGAGTTTCAGCAGCAGTACGCTCACGAGTTGCTCTCACCGAGCGCGGCGTCGACCCGGGCTGCGACGGCGTCGATGACCTGCGGCAAGGGTGCCGGTGCGGCGAGTTCGGCGAGTTCGTTGATGCCGTCGCCGGCGGCGATGACGAAGTTGTGGGCGGATCCGTTTCCGTAGGCGTTGTCGATGGCCCGATGGCGGGCGACCAACGCCTTGGCCGCGGCGACCGCTCGTGCCGAACCGGCGGCGTTGACCGGTTCTTCGAACGCGTTGACCAGGTTCACCGGTTGATCGGTGCGCAGGCTGATCAGCACGGCGTCGGGCAGGGTGCGGTTGGCGAAGGTGTTCTGCTTGCCAGTGGGCATGCTCTTGATGAAGGCAGTCAAGAAGGTTTCGACCGCGCGCACGGTGGCGGTGTCATCGCCCAGGTTTTGTCGCAGCATGTCGACGTTGACGGTGGCGTAGCGGTAGAGCGTGGAGGAGTTGAACTCGACCAGCCCGATCATGCCCGCGCCCGCGTTGTCCTCAGGGGCGCGGTCGTCGACCGCGGTGAAATAGTCGAACTCGTTGTTGACCGTGTGCACACTGATCGCGTGCGCGACTTGCGCAGCGGCATCGATGTTCAGGTCGGTCGCATCGGCCACCATCCGGCCGAACAACGCGACATCGACGCTGTTGGCGCCCTGGCCCGCCGCCCGCGCGGCCGACTTATCGATCGCGGATTCGGTGCGGGCCGACTCGATCGCCAGCTTCGCCAGCCGATCGATCTGGGAAGCGCTCAGGAACAGCAAGTACTTCGACTGCTCCGGTCCTTCCTCGGTGGGCTCACCCTTCTTCGGGCGCTTGGCCTTCTTCTCCAGCTCGATCCCGGCGGCTGTCAACACCTGTGCGGCCAGCGCCTCGGGCTCGGTGATATCGGGTGCGAGTTGTGTGATGCGTTCGGCAAGCAAGGCGACCACCCGTTTGGTGCGCACTCCCAGGGTCGCCGGATCCAGCAGTTCGCGAAACATTTGGCGGGTCGCGCGTTTCCAGGACTGGCTCGATACCCGTGCGCGTGGAACCCCGCCGTAGACTGCGGATTTCGGGCTGCCGGTGTCGTCGCGGTTGATGTTGCTCGGCGGCACGGTTTGCAAGATGTGCACGTCTACAAACAGTCGGATCACTGGTCTTCGCCTTTCGAGGTTGGCTGCTGGCTGCCGTCGGAATCAGCAGGCGCCGAGGGTTTTTGGTGGTAGTCGCGCCCCCATTCCAGCAACAGGGCGCCGGAATAGGTGGAATCGTCGAGGCGGCGCAGATCGCGTGCGAGCCTGCCGTAGTCCACAGGGATCGAATTCGAACGGAATTGGCTGATGAGGCCCCGCAGATAAGCCAAGCGCGCGTCGTGCTGGGATGCGGTTCCTAAGGCGTGGAATCGGCGGCGCACGGCCTCTGCCGAGCTGGTTCGTTCGCCCAGTGTCCACACCGCCGTACCGAACCTGCGGCCCCGCAGGTGCATCGGTTCTCTGCGTGACTGTTGGTGCCAGGCGTGCAGGGTGATCGCGTCGTGGGCTGCCACCTCCCAGGGGGTCGGTGCACCATCGCGCTCGGCTCGGGTGTAGTCGCGGCGATCGACGAGGGTGTCGGGCATGTCGGCGAGGGTCAACTCCCAGATGTCGGGCCGGGTCCCGGGCGTGGCGCCGACACCGCGGCGCAGCCGGGCCATCGCCGCAAGGGCCTGCGGCTCATCACGTAGATAGCGGGCTTGCAGTGTGGCGACACGACCGGTGACGAAATCTTCCAGCGCAGTGTCTCTGGCGCGGTAGGTGTTCACGCTGCGGACCCTCCTTCATCGGTGCGACGGGGATATGCGGCCGGAAGCAGTTGTTCCAACCGTCGACGGAACCAGCGCGCTGCTTGACTGGAATCGATGTAATGACCACGAGCCTCGCGCCCGACCCAGCCGGGCAGAGCTGCCGAGGCGATCAGATCGGCTCCGATCGGCTCGATCACGGTGCGAACCAGCCGCGCCCAGCGGGCGTCGTATTCGTCGTAATCCGGTGCGGCCGCGGGTTTCAAGGCTGCCAGCCATCGCCGGTAGGGACCGTCGAGGGCAAAGTAGCCGCGTTCCTTCGCCCTGCTGAGCGCCCCCTCGGGCTCTCCACCGACAGCGGTGGCGAGATTGCCCGCCAGGGTCGCCAGCGCGTAGACCGCATTGTCGGCGACCTGCACCGCATTGACTGCGAGGGTGCGTAATTCAGGCTCGGCGGACAGCAGCGCGACCCGGAAGCCGATCGTGTCGTCGAAGATGTCGCCGATGACCGACTGGTTGTTGATGTAATGCACACCGGTGGCGTGCAGCCGCACCGGATGTGCCGGGTCGAGTTCGTCTTCGTCGACCAGGTACGACAACCACTCGAGGACTCCCGGAGCGATCGCCCGGCCCCGCGTCCCGGTCGGGTTCGCGACTTCACCGATCAGGGAGGTCAACCCGCGCCACAGAGCGCGTTCGGGCTCATGGGTCATGGGGTAGTGGCGGGCTTCGCCGCCGGCCTTCTTGGTCTGCTGTTCGCTGAAACGCCACCCGGTCATCGGCTCGATCCGCTGCTGATTGAACGGCTCCAGTGCATCCCCGTTACACAGCACGACCCCGGTCACCTGCGCGCCGTCGTGCACCAGTCGGACTCGTCGGCTCTGCCAGGTGCACAGATCGACCGGGCCCGTCGGTGCCGTGTTCGCCCGCGCCGCCGCACCGTCGGGGTCACGCTCCCACGGCGGAACATCATCACTGGAGAACCTCTCGGCGTTCATATCACGCAGCACCAGGTTGAGCAGCAGCGTCTCCCGCAGCGTCGCACCCTCGAGGAAAACCCCGCCCAGGCCCCCGGTCCAGGCGACCCCGATCGGATAGCCCTTCCCCTTCTTCACCCGGTTGTCCCCGACCGCGCCGGTCTTGATCCCTGACGGGTCGAACGCGTGCACGTGGACCAGCCAGCGCGCCGCTTCGGCGAAGTCGATCCGCTCCACACTCGCCCCCGCACGCGTGGTGAAGTACTTCTCCCCGTTGGGAACATCAGCGATCAGCTTGTCCAGAGCACTGACGGTGTTGTTCTCCGACCGCAGGCCCGCGACCTGAAAGAAGGGTTTGTCCGTGTCGAACAGACTGAACCGATCAGCGTTGTCGGTGAGGTAGCGGTCGATCTCCTCGAACGGCAACGTCGTGCGTGTCTCACCGGACACCGTTGTCTGCGTGCGCCACAGATCTCCCCAGATCGCTGCGGTGATGCCGGTGCGGTTGGTGACGCTGCGGTGCAGGATCGCCAGCAGCAACCGCAGGATCGCGAACGACTGCGTCGGCACCTCGCCGGTCAACCTGGACAGCTCATGGGCGTATCGGAAGACCTCACGCAGCGACAGCGTGCGTGGTCTGCCGTCCCGGTCGATTGCCCGGATCCACGGTTGGGTGAGCAAATCGAAATCTACTGTCGGAGTTGTCATTTCTCGCTCTCCGCGCGGTCGATCAGCAGCCCACGCAACTTGTCGTAGCGCAAGCGGTAACCGGCCACGATCGCCGAGTTGTCCTCATCGAGGGCCAGGACGAGTTCTCCGGCAAGCCACGGTGATTGCTGCCAGCCCGAGTAGTAGGTTGCCTCGAGGGTGTTGATCACTTTGTCCATGCGCCCGTAGTTGGTCAACGACGCCGGTAGCCGAATAGTGCAGGCCGCCAGCGCTTTCGCGAACCTCGAATCCGGCGGCCCCTCGGTCGGGATCACTCGGCCCCCATAGTCGGGTACCTCATCAAGCGCGTACACCACACCATCGACTTGCCGGACCACGATCGCTTCGATCGTGTCTTCAGCGTCGCGGACCTGCGCCTGACCTCCCACTCCTTCGACGTCGTCTGGAACGTCCGCGGTCAGCCAGCCCCGCAAGGTCGGCTCCTCTCCGTACGGGCGGGGCAGCAGATACGTCCGCGCCCGGTCCTGCTGCTCGGCGATGAATGCACCCCAGGTGGCCTCGGCCGCATCCATGGTCTCGTTCCATCCCGCTGGTGCGGCGAACAGTTCGGCATAGGCCCGCTCGACCAATGTCGGAACGTCATCGGGGATCGCGATCGCCGGCTCGGGGTGGGTGTCGATCACCGCAGCGGCCCGCAGCAAGCGTGCAAGGCCATACACCGCTACCGAACCCTTGGCGAGAACCGGTGGGGTGCTCGTCCAGTCGGCGCCGCGAATCACGCAGCGCGCCACCGCGACCCCGTCGGGGCGGTGGTCGCGGGCGTGCCGGTGCAGGCGGCCGATGCGCTGCAACATCAAGTCGATCGGGGCGAGGTCGGTGATCAACACATCGACATCGATATCGAGGGACTGCTCGATCACCTGTGTACCGACAACCACGAACCCCCCGCTCGGCCGACTAGCCTTCTCCGGCGGCCCCAACAGGGCGCGCAACCGATTCTCTAACGCGCTGCGGTGCAACGCCACGAACCGAGAATGCACCAGCAATAACTGATCCGCAGCGAAATCCTTATCCTCGACAAGCGCAGTGAACATCTCCTGCGCCCGCCCGACCGTGTTGCACACGATCCCCACAACCCCACCCGCCGCCACGGTGCTGCGCACCATCTCGACCACTGTGGCGATAGCGTCATCGATCCGTTCGATATGAACGTCGATCGATCGGCCGGAGGCTGCCACCGCTACCGAGGTCTCCCGCGATGGCCAGACACTGATATTCGGATACCCCTGCGGCGGCGCAACCATTGCCGTATCCGGGGCCCCGGTCCTGCCCCGCTGATAGGCTTCGATCAACGAAACCCGTTGGGCCGGTGGCAGTGTTGCCGACAACAGCAACACCGGAACACGGTAGGCGCCGAGCCATTCGAGGCAGCGGCACAAGTACGTCGACATGTAGCTGTCAGCGGCATGCACCTCATCGACAACCACCACCTTGTTCGCCAACCCCAAATGCCGGAGCATGACATGGCGCGTTTTGAGAGCACCCCGCAAGACCTGGTCGATCGTGCCCACCACGATATTGGCCAAAGGCCCCTTCTTATCGACATACCAGGCATGGGCGGTGACCCCGTTGTCATCGCAATCCGTGCCGATCGAAGCGAAGCCCTTGCGCTTGAGCTCGGCGAAACTCCGATTCAACGCGGCCTTCCCGTGCGCGAGGAACATGCTGCCCGGTGAATCGGTCAGCCGTTCGGCCCATTCACGTACCCGCTCGAACATCGCATCCGAGGTCGCCATCGTGGGCAACGCGACGAACACCCCACCGAACCCGAACCGGCGCGCGAGAATCTCCGCGGCCAGCAACGCCGCCTCGGTCTTCCCCTCACCCATGGGTGCTTCGATGATCATTAAACCCGGTTCGGTAAGCCGCGCCGCGAGATCTACGCATTCAGCCTGCAACGGACGAACTTTCGCGTGCTCGGGCAGCTCGAACCGGGCCCGAAACAAAGCGGCGTCCGGCACGGTTACCGTCGGGGTCCACGGTGCCGCCAGTCCCAGCTCATCCCACGCCGCACCAGCCGCGGTCTCGGAGACCCGCGCACTATCGAGGGGAAACAGATCCTGATTGCTGGCAATCCAATCCGACACGATCACCGCGGCGGTCAACAACGCCTGCGCGGTCAGCGGTAACCGCACCTGCCGCCAATCATCGAGTCGCTCCTGCGCGCCCACGGCAACGGTGACATGGGTGAGCAGTTCGTCCCGACACCGCGCCCACTCAGGATCAGTACCGAGCAGCACCCGCTGGGTCGGGGCATCGCGGGACTCGGTGCGCGTCGGTGGTTTGCCGTGATGACTGCCCACGACGATCGAATAGCTTTGCGCCACCTTCCTGCTCCACCCGCGCGCCGTCAGGAACCGCTCCACCTCGACCTGGCCCGCCAACCCGTGCGGCAACGCCCCCCGATTCGCCGGAGCATTCCGCATCGTCAAACCCTTATCGTGCATGCGCCCGGCCAGCGCCTCGACCTGGCATGCGAACGCCGGAGTCAACTTCCCGATGTCATGAACACCGGCCAGCCACCGCAACAGCACCCGCCCATCCTCAACACCGCGAGGCAATACATCCGAGATCGCCGATCGTGTGCTGGCCGGCAACCACCGATCCCACACCAGCCCCGCGACTGCCGCCGAATCCGCCAGATGCCGCACCAACGACAAACTCCCGCCATCACGGTCACTCTTCGCCCACGCAGACAACGTCGAAGCCGAAAGCACAGTCACGTCCCCACCGAATCACCCGTCGCATCAACAGAGTCGGACCGCAGCGTACTGCGCCCCACCGACAACAATCTCAACCCTTACGATCAACCGAAACCCAATAGGCGTGTCGGAGGTCTCAAATCGCGCAACCAACGCCAAGGAAGCGCCGAAAAGTGAATGAAAATAGCAGGATTGAACTGAAAGCGCGCTGGTCACGAAGTGTGCTCCCCGCACGCGCGGGGATGAGCCCGTGTGGATGTTTACCACCCTGGCGCTGAATCTGTGCTCCCCGCACGCGCGGGGATGAGCCCTGGGACAGCTTCGACGACTTCTTCGCCGAACTGTGCTCCCCGCACGCGCGGGGATGAGCCCTGCTCGACGTAGCGGGCGAACAGGAACAGGTGGTGCTCCCCGCACGCGCGGGGATGAGCCCCGGCCAGTAGATGCCTGGCCGGTTCCGCCCCGGTGCTCCCCGCACGCGCGGGGATGAGCCCCGCCGTCGCGGACTGTGTTCGTGCCGATCACGGTGCTCCCCGCACGCGCGGGGATGAGCCCACCAGCGCGAACCGGCGATGGTCGGTCGATGGGTGCTCCCCGCACGCGCGGGGATGAGCCCGCCGCAACCCCGTATTCTGTTACCTATGAGCAGTGCTCCCCGCACGCGCGGGGATGAGCCCATCAAGGCTCTGGTCCGCGTGTACTGGATCGTGTGCTCCCCGCACGCGCGGGGATGAGCCCGCGCGATATTGGGATTGGCCGGTGCAGCCGCAGTGCTCCCCGCATGCGCGGGGATGAGCCCTTCTCCGAATGGATGAACAAGGCCGCAGCCAAGTGCTCCCCGCATGCGCAAGGATGAGCCCTGTCCGACGACCAGTGGTCCGAGATTGTGAACGTGCTCCCCGCATGCGCGGGGATGAGCTCATGCGCTCGGCCACCTCAGTGGGGATGGGGGACCACCTCGTACATGTGCCCGCGATTCAGCAGAACCTAACGGCAACAGCGGGATTCATGTCAGCGTCAGGTGATACAGATGCCGTCATGGATGACGAATTCACAATTTGGGATCGCGTACCTGATGGTCTACCGCGTTGTGTGACCTGCCCAGTAACTGTGCTGAACCGAAGGACCTGCTGTCTTCGCATTTCGCCCGGGTTGTGTACAGATTGGGGCTGAATCGGTGAAGGAGATACCTGGGGTTCGTCCGGCCCGCATCGGTGAACTGCTGCGAGCACAGGACCGACTGTCGTTCATCTACCTGGAACGGGCGGTGGTGCACCGTGACGCCAACGCGATCACCGCCACCGACGAGCGAGGGGTGGTGCATATTCCGGCGGCCACCCTCGGGGCGTTACTCCTTGGGCCTGGCACTCGCATCACCCATCAGGCAATGATGCTGCTCGCGGAGAGCGGTTCGACAGCCGTGTGGGTCGGCGAGCGCGGTGTCCGGTATTACGCGCACGGCCGGTCACTCGCCCGCAGCTCGCGGTTGCTCGAGGCGCAGGCGCTGGCCGTGTCGAACCAGGCGGCCAGATTGCGGGTTGCGCGGACGATGTATGAAATGCGTTTCCCCGGTGAGAATGTCAGCGGTCTCACTATGCAGCAGCTGCGAGGCCGCGAGGGTGCCCGGGTGCGAAGGATCTATCGAGAAAACGCCGCGCGTACCGGAATCGAATGGAACAGAAGAGATTACGACCCGAACGACTTCACCGCCAGTGACGCTGTGAACCAAGCACTGTCGGCGGCGACCACATGCCTGTACGGGATCGTCCATGCAGTTGTTGTGGCGCTCGGCTGCACACCCGGGCTGGGATTCGTCCACACGGGGCACGAACGCTCGTTCGTCTTCGACCTCGCCGACTTATACAAAGCCGAATTCGCCATCCCAATCGCTTTCGACGTCGCCGCCGAAGGCGGAGACGACATCCCCGCCGTAACACGTCGCGCGGTGCGCGACGCCGTGCACTCCGGCGGCCTCCTAGAGCGTTGCTGCAAAGACATTCACGCACTTCTACTCCCAGAAGAACCGGATGCCGCGGAGGTGTGGGACGCCGACGTCGTGGAATTGTGGGACCGGAAAGGCAACGTCGCCTCGGGCATCGCCTACGACGACGAGGAAGAGGTCCCGTGGTAGTGATCGTCCTGAGCGCCTGCCCAGCGGGCCTGCGCGGACACCTCACACGCTGGCTACTCGAAGTCAGCCCTGGAGTTTTCGTCGGAATCATCACTGCGCGTGTTCGTGAGCTGGCATGGCAGCGAGTAGTGGAACTATCCAGGGACGGCCGCGGATCATGATCTACTCAGCGCGATCCGAACAGCGACTTGCTTTCAAGGTCCACCGGCACGAATGGGAACCGGTCGATATCGACGGCGTCCATCTGATGAGACGTCCCCACACTGGCGATCACAAACCGGGTGGACCACGTTCGGGGTGGAGCAAGGCGAGTAGGTACCGAAAGGCGTGCGCACCTGTAACGCGACCGAAGCCTCCGAAAAGTGAATGAAAACAGGAGGATTGAACGGAAAGTCCGCTGGTCAGGAAGTGTGCTCCCCGCACGCGCGGGGATGAGCCCGAGGCCGCATGGTGCCCCGAGTGGTGGCACCAGTGCTCCCCGCACGCGCGGGGATGAGCCCCACAACCGGATCTGGCACGGGAGCGGGCTCTGGTGCTCTCCGCACGCGCGGGGATGAGCCCTCGTCCGGATCGAGGTCGTCGATGGCCTCGAGGTGCTCCCCGCACGCGCGGGGATGAGCCCACACCAGGAAGCCCCCCGGAAATCGAGATCTCGTGCTCCCCGCACGCGCGGGGATGAGCCCTCGTCCAACTCCCGCTCGGCGACCTGCATCGCGTGCTCCCCGCACGCGCGGGGATGAGCCCGGAATGGACCCGACGGCCTGGTTGCGCTCGGTGTGCTCCCCGCACGCGCGGGGATGAGCCCAGCTCAGCGACGAAGAGTTGGTGATGCAGGCCGTGCTCCCCGCACGCGCGGGGATGAGCCCGGCTAGGGCAAATGGATCAGTCCTCCCGTGCATGCTGGTCGGGATGGTCTGGCCTTCAAAGGTGATGGCGAATACGTTCAACGCTGACTTCCACTCCATCCGAAAATAAGTGGAATCCTCAGTGGTGGGAAACCCACGATGATGTGATGACAGACGAGCAGGCCGCGTATCGCATCGGATGGGATCAGCTGCCCGACGCAGTGCGCGCGGCGATCGAGCGCCACTTGGGTGATCGAGCTCAGATGGTGACGGTCCCCTCTGGCGGATTCAGCCACGGCATGGCCGCGCTTGTCGAGTTGGATAGCGGCCGAACCGTTTTCGTGAAAGCTGTCCCTGGCGATGACGCCCTCGCCGTCCGGTATCGGATCGAAGCAGATACCGTGTCCCGTCTACCTGCCGTGGTTCCGACACCTGCGGCGCTGTTCTCGATCGAGACGGCCGGATGGGTGGTCACCGTGTTCGAAGCGGTGCCTGGTCGACACCCTCGCCTCGATCGCCCTAACGAACTAGCTGCCGTCTTGGACGCGGTCGAGCAGCTAGCGGTGGTGTTGACGCCTAATCCGCTCGCCGACCTGCCCACAATCGAACAGTCCTACGGCGCGGAGCTAACCGGTTGGCGCCAGTTCGCCGAACATGGTCCGCCCGCTGATCTCGACTCGTGGTCGCTACACAACCTGGACCGGCTGGCCGAGCTGGAAGCGACCTGGTCCGATCTGGCTGCCGGTGACACGTTGCTGCACACCGACCTTCGCCCCGACAACATGCTGTACCGCGACGATGGCAGCGTGGTCGTGGTGGACTGGGCTTGGCCATGCAGCGGCGCCGCGTGGGTCGACCTCGTCTCACTGATGCCATCGCTTCTGGCCAGCGGAATCGACCCCGACCCCCTCCTCGCCACCCCCCTGCGTGTCAGGCTGAGTTGAGTCCACCGGTTCACAGCAAATCGGCCTGACGCGGGGCGAGATTCGGATCGACGTTTTCATGACCAGTACGAGGGCC
>NZ_JBFANN010000078.1:0-16652 GCF_040674855.1 Nocardia sp. NPDC049707
GATCTGCGCCACCGGCCGCTGGCGGAGGTGTTCGCGGGCACCGGCATCCGGCTACGACTTGCGCGGGTAACCAGCGTCGACGCCGAGCACCGGACCGTCACACTCGCCGACGGCGAGGGCGTCGACCGGCTCGAATACGACACCCTGCTCTACGCGCTCGGCAGCACCGCCGCCGACCACGACGTTCGGGGCGTCGACGAGCACGCCTTCCATGTGGCCGCGCGGCCGGCCGCGCTGCGCCTGCGCGCACGCCTGGATGAGCTGGGCGAGGACGGAAAGGTGCTGGTGGTCGGCGGCAACCTGACCGCGATCGAGGCCGCCACCGAGATCGCCGAATCCCGTCCAGGACTTCGGGTCAGCCTCGCCACCAGCGGCGAACTGGGCGGCTGGCTGGGCACGAAGGCCCGCCGTCACCTGCTGCGTGCCTTCGACCGGTTCGGTATCACGGTCCACGAGCACACCACCATCGAGCGCGTCGAGGAGGCGGCGGCGGTCGCCGCCGACGGCACCACTTTCGCTTCCGACGCGACCGTGTGGGCCGCTGGCTTCGCCGTCCACCCGATCGCCGCCGCCAGCGGCCTGGAGGTGGTACCCAACGGCCAGATCGCGGTCGACCGTCAGATGCGGTCGGTCTCGCACCCGGACGTCTACGTTGCCGGTGACAGCGCCTTCGTCATCGGCGACAACGGTCGGCCGTTGCCGATGTCCTGCGCTTCCGCGGGATTCACCGGCATGCAGGCGACGGCCGCGATCATCGGGGACCTGACCGGGCGCAAGATCTCGACGACCTCGCTGTTGTATGTCGGCAACCACATCAGCCTCGGCCGGAAGAACGGGCTCTTCCAGTTGGTCGACGGTGACGCGCAATCGAAGTCGTGGGCCCTGCGTGGCCGGACGGCCATGCGCGTCAAGTCTGCGATCCTCGCGACTTCCGCCTGGAGTGTGAGCCACCCGACCTTCGGAATGCCGAGTCACAAGTACCGCTTGGCCACCAGCCGAGAGCACTCACCCGACGTGGTCGCCGCATAGAGTCGTGCTCATGGACACTGCCACCGTGGCGCGTTTCGAGGCCAGCCGGAATCGGCTGGCCTCGCTCGCCTACCGTCTGCTCGGCTCGGCCGCCGACGCCGAGGACACGGTGCAGGACGCGTTCCTGCGATGGCAGGCCGCCGACCGAGAGTACGTCGAGGTGCCCGAGGCATGGCTGACCAAGATCGTCACCAACCTGGCGCTCGACCGGCTCCGTTCGGCGAAGGTGCGGCGCGAACGCGCGGTCGGCACCTGGATGCCCGAACCGCTCCTCGACGGCGACCCGATGCTCGGCCCGGCCGAGACCGTCGAGCAGCGCGAATCGGTGACCCTGGCGGTGTTGACCCTCATGGAGCGTCTGTCGCCGGTCGAACGGGCCGCTTACGTGCTGCACGAGGCCTTTGCGTACAGCCACGCCGAGATTGCCGAGATTCTCGGCATCACCGAGTCCGGGAGTCAGCAACACATCCACCGAGCCCGGCGTCGAATCGCCGCCGCCGGCAACGGCACTGATATCGACCATGCCTCCGCGCGTCGAGTCGTCGAGGCGTTCGTCGATGCCGCCTCCTCGGGCCGGACCGAACGGCTGGTGGCACTGCTGACCGACGACGCGACCGGCGTCTCCGATGGCGCCGGGCTGGGGCTGGCCGAGAAGCTGATCCGGTACTCGACCCCGGAGCGGATCGCCAGCGCGATGCGGGCCGGCTTCAAACCGTCTGCGGCCAAGCGGAGACTCGCCGGTGGCTCGCCCTCGATCCATGCCGTCGTGGTCAACGGCTGCCCGGCCATGCTCGCCACGCTGGACGACCGGGTCCTTGGCGTCCTGATCCTGGAGATCCGTGACGACAAGATCGCAGGCGTGCGCGGCATCGCCGCTCGGGACCGACTCGGTCGCCTCAACGAGGAGTGGCAGCGGCAGGAGCACGATGTTCCGCTGATCGAATCGTGGTAACCGGCTGTCCGACAGTCGATCTCACGTTCGTCCATCGATTCCCGTCGAACCATTCGGTGAGCGCCGCGGCTTGGCCGTAGGCGACGGTGGCCGGGGTCTGGCCCGCGTTGCAGCGGCGTCCGATTACGAACTTGCGCGCCGCCCGATAGGCAGCCATTTGGCTGCATGTCAATCCGTGTTGGCAAGAAACAGCATTGTCGCGGCGCAATGTAGTAGATATGCTATGAATCGTCCCGATCTCACAACGGGAGGATGAGATGACCATGGGTGACGCCGTCGCGCTCGACGTCGAAAAATTGCGGATGCGGTATGGCACGACCGATGTCCTGCGCGATGTGACGTTCCAAGCCCGGCCGGGCGAGGTGCTGGTGCTCCTCGGTCCGAACGGCGCGGGCAAGACCACGACCATCGAAATTCTGGAAGGCTTCCGCATGCGCTCCGCGGGCCGCGTCGAAGTGCTCGGCATGGATCCGGCGCATGCCGACGAAGCGTGGCGGGCGCGCTTGGGTGTCGTCCTGCAGTCCTGGCGCGACCATGCCAAATGGCGTGTGCGCGAACTGCTTTCACACCTCGGCTCGTATTACGCACCATATGGCACGGATACGATCCACCGGCCTTGGGGCACCGACGAACTCATTGCCGCCGTCGGTCTCACCGAGCAGGCGAACAGCAAGATCGGATCGCTGTCCGGCGGGCAGCGCCGCCGTATGGATGTCGCGATCGGCATTGTCGGCCGCCCGGAACTGCTGTTCCTCGATGAACCGACCGCGGGCTTCGACCCGCAGGCCCGCCGCGAATTCCATGATCTGGTCCATCATCTCGCCGACGACCGGACCACCATCCTGCTCACCACGCACGATCTCGACGAGGCCGAGAAGCTCGCCGACCGCATCATGATCCTGGCCGGTGGCCGCATCATCGCCGACGGCTCGGCCGACGAACTGTCGCGCCGCATCGCGGGCGAGGCCGAAATCCGATGGACTCACGATGGACAACGGTTCGTGCACACCACCACCGAGTCGACCAAGTTCGTCTACGAGCTGTTCAAGCAGCACGGCGACCGGATCGGCGAACTAGAGGTGCGCCGTGCCTCGCTCGAGGACACGTATATGGCGCTGGTGCGGCAATACGAGTCCGGGCGGCTCGAAACCGAGGTCCATGCACTGGAGGAGGTCGCCCGATGAATCCGATCGCCGCCGCGGTCCGGGCCGGTATCCGGCGTGGACTGATCGAAATGCGGCAAATGCTTACCAATATTCAGGATCTGTGGGGCATGCTGTTCTCGCCGATCGCCATGGTCATTGTGCTGTTCTTCATGCGCAACGCGACCTTCGAGGCGAGCGGCTTCGCGCTCGGGTCGCTGGCCCTGCCGAGCATCCTCGGCCTGCTCGTCGCCTTCAACGGCATGTTCGGCATTGCCCAGATGCTGACCATGGAACGCGAAGACGGAACACTGTTGCGCGCCAAGGCAACTCCGAACGGCATGGTCGGCTACCTGATCGGCAAGATCATCACGACCGCGGGCTGGGTAGTCATACCGTTCCTGATCGTGCTGATTTCGGGGTTCTTCCTGGTCGACGGCACCGTCATGGACAGTGTCGGTTCCTGGCTCGGCCTGATCGGCGTCGTCGCACTCGGCATGCTCGCGACCATGCCGGTCGGTGCGGTGCTCGGATCGCTGTTCAGCAACCCGCGCAATGTCGGTTTCGTCGCGCTGCCGATCATGGGCATAGTGGGGATCTCCGGCATCTTCTATCCGATCACCGCCATGCCGGGCTGGCTGCAGGGCGTGGCGCAGGTGTTCCCCGTCTACTGGGTCGGGCTCGGCATGCGTTCGGCGATGCTGCCGGGCGACGCGGTCACCATCGAACTCGGTCATTCCTGGCGACATCTGGAAACCATTGCCGTGCTGGGTGTCTGGGCGGTGGCCGGGCTGCTGCTCGCGCCGATCGTGCTGCGTAGGATGGCACGTCGCGAGTCCGGGGCGAACGTGGCGGCGCGCCGCGAGAAGGCGATTCAGCGTGCCTACTGAGGTCATCTACAACCGCATTGCCATGTTGCGTGCCGAGCGCGGCATCTCCCGCCGGGAGCTTGCCGAAGCGCTCGGCGTGCACTATCAGACGATCGGTTACCTCGAGCGCGGTGAATACAGCCCGAGCCTGCATCTGGCATTACGGATCTCGGCGTATTTCGAGGTCGCGGTGGAGGTCATCTTCTCCACCGCCCCGTTCCCGCGATTGGGTTCCGGCGTCGAATCCGCCCGAGCCGCAGGAGATGCCTGATCGTCACACCGCCTCGCCACGCATGAGGGCGTAGGTGGAAACGGCCCTGCCGTGCTGCTCGCTGGCGGCAACGGCCTTGCGCCAGAACGCCTGTGCGGTGTGGGAGAACGTCGCATCGACACCGACCTCTTCACTGGCATCGATGATGTGCTGCGCACCCGCGTCCATCATCTTCAGGCTGGCCAGGGTGGCCCAGCCGCCGTTCTGGTTGGCAACCGAGTGCGTCTCCATGAAGTAGGGAAATGCGGCATTCGAGCGGACGGCGAACGGGATGAACTGGGCGATGCTGTGGCCGGAACGCTCGATGACCGCGGTCGCCTGGTCGAAAGCCAGCAGCCAGGGATGGAAGATCGTCAAAAGCGCCTGGTAATAGACCTGCGCGAGACCGTCGTCCGCACCGAGGTACTCCTGCGGGCTCAGCGGACGCAGCAGTTCGGCATGCGCGTCGAAGACCGCTTTCGGGCCGCTGTAGAAGATGTACGACGCCGGATGGACGATATTGTCGCCCGCCGACATGACGCCGCCGGAAATGAATTCCGCACCGTGCGAACGCACCCACTCGGCACCCTTGCGCGCTTTCTCCGGCGAGTCCGAGGACAGGTTGGCGATCACCTTGCCCCGGAGGTGGTCGGTGGCCTGCCCCAATACGTCGTACATGGCGGCGTAGTGGGTGAGGCTGAGCACGGTGACCGGATTGGCGTCCAGCGCTTCGGCGACCGTGGCGGCCCGCCGCGCGCCGAGTTCGACCATGGCATCGACCTTCTCGGTGCTGCGATTCCACACCGTGACCTCGATACCGGCATCCAGGAAGGCCCGGACCATGGCCTGACCCATCGGTCCGAGGCCGATGACGGAGACGGAGGTCTGTTCGGACATGTTGTGTCCCTTCGGTTCTTGTTCGATTGGTTGTCGTGCGCGAGATCCATGGTCGTTGTCGCAGGTAGGGTCGGGAAGACCGCACGTTCAGGTGGGGTTGCTTACCTCGAGGTTCGAATTCAGGTCAGAAGGAGCGCGGTGGGCGTGAACAGTGGCGCAGATCACAAAATGTGCGGCATGTCGGTGGCGATCGACGTCGTCGGCGGCAAGTGGAAGCTGCATCTGATGTGGGTGCTCGCCGCTGGTCCGCAGCGTTTCGGTCAGATCCGCAA
Source organism: Nocardia sp. NPDC049707 (assembly GCF_040674855.1). Classification (NCBI taxonomy): domain Bacteria; kingdom Bacillati; phylum Actinomycetota; class Actinomycetes; order Mycobacteriales; family Nocardiaceae; genus Nocardia; species Nocardia sp. NPDC049707. The sequence continues at coordinate 5,412 of NZ_JBFANN010000078.1, forward strand.
GCTGCTCACCGGAGTCAGCGAAAAGGTGCTCGCGGAGAACCTGCGTCACCTGGAAGCCAGTGGTGTAGTGCACCGCGAGGTCTTCCCCGAGGTTCCTCCGCGCGTCGAATACTCGCTCACGCCACTCGGCGAAGAACTCGAAGTCGCGCTACGCCCGCTCGAAGCCTGGGGTGATAAGCACCGCGACGAACTGCTCGGCAATCTGCTCGCCGCGGCAGGCTAGCTAGGGTGCGACTCCGAACAACCGGCATGGTTAGTCGGGCGATAGTCGGCGTGTGGTTCGTGCCGGTGTGATCTCCGATGAGTTCACTGGGGATCGTCGCGCTCCGAAACGAGCCGTGGCGCCGGTGACCACGACGATGTGTGTGGTGCCCGCGCGGGCGCGGCGGTCGCCGAACCTTGCGCAACCGCAGCGGGAGCGCGACCGTGTGAATATGAGTCTCACCCCCGCCGGGCCCGTCGGGGCACACCGGCGGGCCGACCGATTCCTGGGAGGAACGATGGCGAACAGGTGGACGGAGAACGACATACCAGCTCAAAAGGGACGGCTGGCGGTTGTGACCGGCGCCAACAGCGGCCTCGGGTTCGAGACCGCGCGGGCACTGGCGGCGCACGGCGCATCGGTGGTTTTGGCGGTACGGGATGTGGACAAGGGTAAATATGCTGCGGACCGTATTGCGAGTGCCGTCCCGGGCGCGGACACCATCGTCCAACAGCTCGATCTGACCTCGCTGGAATCCGTGCGCAATGCCGCGGAGCAGCTCCGGTCCGCATATTCCACGATCGATCTATTGGTCAACAACGCTGGGGTGATGTACCCGCCGAAGCAGACCACCAGCGACGGGTTCGAGTTGCAATTCGGTACGAATCATCTGGGCCATTTCGCGCTCACCGGGCTGTTGCTCGACCGAATGCTGCCGGTACCGGGCTCGCGAGTGGTCACCGTCAGCAGCATCGGCCACCGTATCCGCGCGCGGATCAACTTCGACGATCTGCAGGGGGAACGGTCCTACAACCGGGTGGCCGCGTACGGACAGTCCAAACTGGCGAATCTGATGTTCACCTATGAGCTGCAACGTCGCTTGTACGGAACCGGCACGACGATTGCGGTCGCGGCTCACCCCGGTGGCGCCAACACGGATTTGATGCGCTATACGCCGACTGCGCTGCGTGCGCTCGTACCCGTAATTGCCGCAATCGCCACCCAGAGCGCGCCAATGGGTGCTTTGCCGATACTCCGCGCCGCCACCGACCCCGAGGTGCTCGGTGGCCAGTACTACGGACCGGATGGGCTTTTCGAGAGCCGCGGCTACCCGAAGATTGTGGAGTCGAGTCGGCAATCACACGACACGGCCGTGCAGCAACGCCTGTGGACGGTTTCGGAGAATTTGACCGGAGTCACGTTCCCCGTCTGATCGCAGTCCTCCGGAGCTACGGCAGCTATTCGGCAGGTGTGAAAGCAGAACTCGCGACCTCGATGTGGATACCGCTGGCCGCGCGCACGATCGAGACGGCCAGCGGTATCCGCTCCGCCGCTGCCAGACACATGTCACAGGTTATCCCGACCTATTTGCTCGCCGACGGAAGCAAGCAGCCGCGCCGCATCGGCGATGGAGCGGGCGGGATCCGGTTCCAGATCGGCGAGAGCGTAGCAGGCGGTGAAGCCCGCCGCCCGAATCTCATTGGGCGTCAATTGCGTTCGTCCGGCTGCGGCCACCACCGGGACGCCTGCTCTGCGCGCGGCCTCGCAGACACCGATCGGGGCCTTACCGTGCAGGCTTTGGGTATCGAGGGCACCTTCGCCGGTGACTACCAGAGCGGCTCCGTCGAGAAGTGTTGGGAAATCGAGGAGTTCGAGCACGACCTCGATACCGCTGCGAACCTGTGCGCCGAGCACCGCGAGTGCGCCGAACCCGGTGCCGCCCGCCGCGCCCGCGCCGGGTATCCCCGCGAATTCCGGCGCGACGACAGTCGCCCAATTCGTCAGTGCTGCTTCGAGAATGGGCAGATCCGATCGCGTCGCCCCCTTCTGTGGCGCATATACCGCGACCGCGCCGGTCGGGCCGAGTAGTGGATTGTCCACATCGCAGGCCAAGGTGAAGGTGGCCGTCGCGATCCCTGGATGCAATCCCGCGCGGTCCAATCGCGAAGCACGCGCCAAAGTCGCCCCGCCGGTGGATAATTCAGCGCCATCCGCGTCGAGGATCCGAGCGCCGAGCGCTCGCAACATGCCCGCCCCACCGTCGGTGGAGGCGCTGCCGCCCAAGCCGAGGACGATATCGGTTACCCCTCGATCCAGCGCATGTGCGATGACGACACCGAGTCCATAGGTGTGCGCCCCTAGTGGATCGGGTTGTCCCCCTGGGAGTTTCGTCAGCCCGACCGCTGCGGCCAATTCGATCACCGCCGTGGTTCCCAGCACCGCGTAGGCGGCCGTGTCGGCCGCTCCCGTCGGCCCCGGCGCATCGACCTCGATCCGCTCCCAGCCAGCGGCAACGAATGCGTCGACGGTTCCGTCGCCACCATCGGCAACCGGCACCTGCCGGATCTCCGCTTCCGGACAGCCGCGGGTAATGCCTGCGGCCAGGGCAGCCGCCACCTCGGCGGCGGTCAGCGAGCCCTTGAACTTGTCCGGGGCGATCACCACCCAGGGCGCGGATACCATCCCCCCATTGTCGGGTGTAATACCGGCGGGTGCGCGTCGGACCCAGGCCCTAGCCGCGTGAACTCCTACCCGGCCATTCCAACTCCAGGAGATTGGTTCAGCAACACCGGGACTCTCCGGCGTGCGCCTCGTAGCGGAGGTATTGCCCGCAGCCACTACAGCCGTCTCGATGTCGACTACCTGGAAACCGTTGAGTGCCTTCGACGTCGACAACCCAACGGCTTCGGCGAGATCACCCACAAGCCGTCGTCCACCACTGGGGCACACAGTCACTTGGGTTGTTAGGGTATCGGGGTGAGTTCTCCGGAGGCGTCCAGAAGGTAGCCGCCTGGCCTGTGTGCTGGGCGGCGTTGTGAGTGTGGTTCTCGCCAGTCGCTGAGCGGCTGGTGCGGTTTGGTATCTCGCAGCGCCGGACGACGTTGGTTTCTTGCTGTCGGGTGATGGCTCGCCCGATTCTGCAATCCATCTCGGGTGTCGTGATTCTTACTGTGGCGCCCTGTATCCGGGAGTTCTCTCTCATGCCCATTGTGGTGTTCGTGCTGGCTGTTGCGGTTTTCGCGCAGGGCACATCCGAGTTCATGGTGTCGGGATTGTTGGAGCAGATCGCGGACGATATCGGCGTCTCGCTCGGTGCCGCTGGTTTGCTGACCTCGCTATTCGCCGCTGGCATGGTGTTGGGGGCACCGGTGCTGGCGCTGGCGGCGGGCCGGTTGCCTGTCAGATATTCGGTCACGGCGTTCGTGGGATTGTTCTGTGCCGCTCATATTGTCGGTGCTGTCACAACCGGATTCGCGGTACTGCTGGTGACACGCGTTGTCGCGGCGGTCGCCAATGCCGGGTTCTTGGCGATCGTGCTGGCCGCGTTGCCGAGGTTGGTCGGTCCGGCGGTGATCGGGCGCGCGACCTCGGTGGTGGTGTCCGGTGTGACGGTGGCCTGCATTGCCGGTGTTCCCGCAGGCACGCTGCTCGGGCAGGTCTGGGGTTGGCGTTCGGCGTTCTGGGCCGTTGCCGTCACCAGCGCGGCAGTGCTTGTGCCGGTATGGATGATGCTCGGTGGTGACATGCGCGACCGTGCTCAGCCGGACGGGCAAGCGCCGTCGATGCGGAGCGAATGGCCGGTGCTGCGGCAGCGGCCGGTTCAGGTCGCCGTCCTGGCCGGGGTCCTGGTCAACGCCGCGACCTTCGCTGGGTTCACCTATCTCGGCACCATCACGACCGGCATCGGGGGCAGCCGGTGGGTTCCCTTGGTGCTGGCCTTGTTCGGCGTCGGCTCGTTTCTCGGTGTGACGGTTACCGGTCGTTACAGCGACCGTCACCGGCGGCGGATCATCGTCGGCGGAACGGTCGTACTCGCCGGAGTCTGGCTGCTGGCCGCTGTGACCGCGCACGCACTGATCGCGGTGATGGTCATGTCGGTGGTGGCGGGTGCGGTCGCGTTCGGTGTCGGTTCGACGCTGATCGCGACGATCGTGCAGACCGCTACATCGGTTGCTCCGCGTACCGCTGGCGCCTTGGCAACCACTGCCTTCAACATCGGCGCTGTTCTCGGCCCGGTCACTGCCGGTCTGGTTGTCGATCGCGCTGATCGCCCAACCGCGGCATTGTGGTGCAGCGCCGCCTTTACCGCTGTCGCGGTGGGTGTCGCTGTGATGGGTCAGCGTCCGCGTTTCCCGAGCGAGGTCGGGCAGGTACGCGCCGGCGCACGTTGACGCTCTGTTGGCGGTCGCGGGTCGGCGACGACTGGTCCTGGCGGTGTCGGGCCCCCGCGGTCGCTCATTACTCGATCGGTCCTCGGTGCCGCATCGCCAGCCCACCGCGACAGCCGCGTGTGGATCGAGCAGCTACGGCGGTTCACGCGGCATATCGCCTCCGAACTGTGTTGGAGGCAGGCGAGGTCGAACGCGGGAAGTCATGTCCCCTGGAGGCGCAGTCCTGCTATGAGGAGGTCGACCATGCGGCGGGCGTCGTAGCGGGGGGTGCTACCTGCGCCGATGCAGAGGTTGCCGACGCCGCGCAAGAGTTCGTAGGGATCCATGTCGGGACGGATCTGTCCCGCTGCGGCGGCGGCATCGAGTAGCTGGGCGCAGACCGGGACGAGGTGGTCGAGGAAGTAGGCGTGCAGGGTCTCGAAGGTGGGATCGTCGGACTGTAGTGCCTCGGCGAGGCCGTGTTTGGTGACCAAGAAGTCGACGAAAAGGTTGATCCACTGCCCGAGGGCGGCGTGGGGTGTGGTGCTGTTCGCCAGAAGTGTCGGACCGGCGTCGGCGCATGCCTCGACCTGGTGCCGGTACACGGCGACGATGAGATCGGCTCGGGTCGGGAAGTGACGGTAGATCGTGCCGATGCCGACGCCTGCCCTGGCGGCGATATCGCGCACGGGTACATCGACACCGGACGCGACGAAAGCTGCTGCGGCGGCGTCCAGCAGTGTCTGCTGGTTACGCCGGGCGTCGGCTCGTTTTCTTGGGGCTGATGACCCCGATCCGCTGTCGATATCGACCACCTCCGGCACGGCGCTTGTCAAGCGGAACGATGTTCCGTATGTTGGCTATCGGAACAACGTTCCGTTTGTTCAGGATGCCAGAGCAGCCGAGTCGAAACCAATTCACGCCTTTCCTGGAGGAAAACCTCATGCAGTACCGCACTTTGGGCCGCACCGGTGTGCAGGTCAGCACTCTCGCGCTCGGCGCGATGAACTTCGGCCGGATCGGGGGCACCACCCAGAACGACGCCACCGCGATGGTCGATGCCGCCCTGGAGGCCGGGATCAATTTCATCGACACCGCCGACATGTACAGCGCCGGCGAGTCGGAGGAGATGGTCGGCAAGGCCATCGCTGACCGCCGCGACGACATTGTGCTTGCCACGAAGGCGAGCATGCCGATGGGCGCGGAGCGCAATCATCAGGGCGGTTCGCGCCGCTGGTTGGTCACCGAGTTGGACAACAGCCTGCGCCGACTGGGCGTCGACCACGTCGATCTCTACCAGATCCACCGGTGGGACCCGAACACCAGCGATGAGGAGACGCTCGCGGCCCTGACCGACCTACAGCGCGCCGGAAAGATTCGCTATTTCGGTTCGTCGACATTTCCGGCGTACCGAATCGTCCAGGCCCAGTGGGCCGCTCGCGAAAACCACCTGCGCCCCTACGTCACCGAACAGCCCAGCTACTCGATCCTGCAGCGCGGCATCGAATCCCACGTGCTGCCCGTGACCGAGCAGTACGGACTGGGTGTGCTGGTCTGGAGCCCGTTGGCCTCGGGCTGGCTTTCGGGTGCGATCCGCGCGGGTCGAGAAATCACCACCAGCCGTTCGACTTTCATGCCGCAACGCTTCGACACCACCATTCCGGTCAACCGTGCCAAAATGGCTGCGGTCGAGCAATTGGCCGATGTCGCCGACGAGGCCGGTTTGACGATGATCCAGCTCGCGCTCGGTTTCGTGACCGCGCATCCCGGCGTGACCAGCGCCATCATCGGGCCACGCACGATCGAGCACCTGCGCTCTCAGATTGCCGCCGCGAACACCGTGCTGTCCGAGGATGTGCTCGACGCGATCGACGCGATTGTCGCACCCGGTGTCGACCTTGCCCCAGCCGAGAAGAACGACACGCCACCCGCTCTGCTCCACGCGGCACTGCGCCGTCGCCCATCGCTGGGGCACCTTGGTCGCTAGGCAGGTCGGCGAGTGGCCAACCGAAGCCGGCACCCGCTCACCAGCGTGCGATGGCAAGCCGTGTCGGCTCGCGCAACCCAGCCACGTCACACCCATCCGTACCGAAAGGATGAATGACGCGGTGTATCCCAGCGCCGCGCCGCTGGCAACGCTCACCGCAATGAAAAGAGAGCAGTGCTCTTGACGTGGCGCGAACCGGTGTGGAACACTGGTCTCAACAGAGAGCAGTGCTCACAAGGAGTAGGAAATGAACGCCAGCACCCGCTACATCAGCCCCACCGGCATGGACCCGATCGTGAACAAGATCGCCAACTGGCTGCCGCGCCTCGGCATCAGCATCATGGGGTCGCGACTATTGGCCGTGCGCGGCCGCAAAAGCGGGGAATGGCGCACCACCATGGTCAATCTGCTGACCGATACCGACGGCGCGCGCTACCTGGTCGCGCCGCGCGGCCACACCCAGTGGGTGCGGAACCTGCGCGTCGCGGGCGATGGTGAACTGCGGCTGGGCCGCAAGGTCGAGGCGTTCGCGGCAACCGAAGTGGCCGACGCGGACAAGGTGCCGCTGCTGCGCCTCTACCTGCAGAAGTGGGGCTGGGAGGTCGGCAGGTTCTTCGAGGGCATCACCTCGGACGCCACCGACGCGGAGCTGGCCGAGATCGCACCGGGCTTCCCGGTCTTCCGCCTCGCCTAGTGCGACAAGGCAATTCGGTCAGCGTTTGATCAGGAATTCGACGGCGGCGGCGTAGCCATGGATCCCCATTCCGGCCACCACCGCGGTGGCTATGGGAGAGATGTAGGAGTGATGCCGGAACTCCTCGCGCGCATGCACATTGCTGATGTGCACCTCGACGATCGGTAGTTCCGGAATCACCAGCGCATCACGCAGCGCGACCGAAGTATGCGTGAGTCCACCGGGATTGATGACAATGCCCGACTCGACGCCGCGCGCCCGGTGGATCCGATCGATCAGCGCTCCTTCGGAATTCGACTGGAACGCATCGATCTCGCGGCCGTACCGGGCGGCGGTCTTTCGGCACAATTCGATGACATCATCGAGTGTTGCCGACCCGTAGACCTCCGGCTGGCGGGTGCCGAGCATATTGAGGTTCGGGCCGTTGAGAACCAGGATCGGACCAGGTGTCGACATGGCTAAGACACTAGCCCGCCGTGTTCAGAGTCCCTGCGGACCTTCCGACCGCAGGTCGTCGACCTTCCGCATGGCGGTGCGCAACTCCTCGAGCCAGGCCTCGGCATGCTTGCCCGCCAACTTCACCGTCCACGCCAGCGCATCCGCGCGCGAGCGCGCCACGCCGGAATCGACGAGCGTGTCGAGCACCTTGCGCTCCGGCTGCCGCAGTCGCGTCATCACCGGGACCGCCAAGTGCGTGAACATGATTCGTTCGCCGTCCACGGCGACGCCCCACGCGACACTGCGACCGTAGCGGCGCTGGGCCTCATTCGCGATCTGCATGCGGGCCGGGCGGGTGGTCTCGCGGAAGCGGGCGACGGCGCCCTCTTTCGTCGCCGCCGGGACCTCGCCGCCGGAAGTGTCTTCCTTTTCCGATACCGGCGGGAGCGTACCGATCACCACGATCTCGTCCCGGTCGATTTCGATGACGGGCGGCCCGGCGAACCACTCGCTCGGCAATCGTCCAGCGAACCAGTCGGGGGCATCCGCGGGATCCGGTAGATCGGCCTGCTGCCAACCGCCCGGTCGTCCGAAGCTCCGTCCCCGATGCTCATGCCTCATTGGGATTCACCTACTTACTGTGGTGTCTGTATTTCATTGATTACAAGATTACGCCGCAAGGTGTGCGAGTGGTTCCGCTCTGTGCGAACGGTTTCGGTCACGGGCCGTGCGGGTACACCGAAGAAAGGTGTGTGCTGGTCAATGCGGCCCAGCGCGATCGAAACGGGGACGGGGGCAGCCGAAACGCCGACGTGGACCGTTTTCTGGCAAGTTCGTGTTCCGGCCGGTACGGTTGCGGCGCCGGATGTCGCACTGGGGCGGGGAACGTCCATGGTCGAGCAACCGAAGTACGGGCTTCGGGCACAATTGGAGATGCTGAGCATGGGTAACATCCGGTCGGCGCGGCACGGCGGGCAGCTAATTTCAGGTACGGTGGTCTTGTTACTGGAGTGACAAGAGTAAAGAGTGGGCGACATGGATGTGTGGGGATCCCGCCGCTATCGCGTCCGGGGCGCAATCGCACTCTCGGGGGTGGTGGCGCTGGCTATCGCAATCGGGGCGTGTGGTTCGGATGTGAAGCGTGATGAGGCCGAGTACGTCGTCGATCGCTTCACCACACTGCTCGACGAGCAGAACTACGCCAAGGCCGCGGAACTCACGTCTTACCCCACGGCCGCATCCGCAACGCTGAAGCAAATGTTCGCCGGATTGCAGCCGGGCACGGTCGATTACCAGAAAACCCAATTCATCGGCCTGGACCGCGAGGCAGGCCTGTTCAGTATGGATGTCGCCTGGAACTTCGGCGAGAACAAGACCTGGCGATACAGCCTGCAGGGCAATGTGCGGAAGTTGGCCATCGGCTGGCGCATCTCCTGGGATCCCGCCGTCGTCATGCCGCAGCTGGACCACAACCGCACGGTCCGGCTGGTGCGCACCACGCCGACCCCACCGCCGCAGGTCAAGGACATCGCCGGCGACGCGCTGATGACCGAGCAGGTCATCAATGTGATCACACTCGACCCCACCAAGACGACCGATCAGGTGGCCTCGGCCAACGCGCTGGCCAAGGCCATCGAACCGGTCGCGCCGCTGATCACCGGACCGGCGCTGCTGCAGCAGGTGTCGGCCGCACAGGGCAAGCCGATCGTCGCGGTGAATCTGCGCGAACCCGATTTCGCGATCCTGGAATCCGCGCTGGCCCGGGTGCCCGGCGTGGTCATGGAGAAGCAGCCGCGGCTGATCTCCGCCGACCGCCGGACCTGGTCGCCGATGCTGGACGCGCTGCGCAAGGTATGGCAGGACAACCAGGATCAGCACGCCGGTTGGGGTGTGCAGATTTTCGAACAGGACGGACGTTTCGTCGGCCAGATCGCGGGTTACCAGGGCCCGCCCGGTCCGGATATCGCGGCCACCATGGATCAGCGCCTGCAGCGCGCCGCCGAGGACGCGGTGGTGAGCGTCGGCACGCCCGCCTCGATCGTGGCGATCCAACCGTCCAGCGGCGCGGTCGTCGCCGTCGCGCAGAATACGCAGGCCACCGAACACGGCCCGGTCGCGTTTACCGGGCTTTACCCGGTCGGCACCAATATCGATCTGTTCCGCAATGTGGCATCGGTGCTGAAGAACAAGGCACCGCAGGACGTTTCGGTGCAGGATGCGGCCGAATCCGCGCCGAATCTCGGCGTCGGTGTCGATTACAAGGTGCCGGGATTGGACGAGGTGACCGGCCGGGTCGCGGTGGCGGGTCGCAGTGCCGAGCAGGTAAGCCAGGGCGGTGGTACGGATGCGGTGCTGGCCAGCCCATTCGGCATGGCGATCGCAGCGGCCGCCATCGCGCGCGGACAGGTGCCGCCACCGAAGATCGAGGCCGGGCACCCGGCCACGACGGACGCGCAGGTCGCCGCGATGTCACCGGAGCTCACCGAGCGGCTGCGCGCGATGTTGCGCGACGGCGCCGGCCGACCGGAATTCGCGCCGCTGCGGCCCTACCGCGATGTCGTCGGTTTCATGGCCACCGCGGGCAATGACGGTTGGCTCATCGCGAATGCGGGGGATCTGGCTCTTGCGATCCACATCAACGACGCCGACAGCGGCGACGCGACCGCGCGGATGGCGGCCAGGTTGTTCCAAGCTCTGGCCAAACCGGAGCTGTAATCAGTTGATGACCTTGACGGCCGCGCGCCAGCCGAGCATGAACAGCGCGAGCACAGATGCCGCGACAATCATGAAACTCAACGCCGTGCCCTGACCACTGATCACGCGCAGCAGCATGCCGCCGCAGAGTGTGCCGAGCCAGATGAGAACTCCGGTGGGCCACAGCGCGGTTCCGTCGAATCGTGCCTTCTGTTCGCCGGATCCTCGGGTGGCCACCGCGACCGCGACCACCCAGCCGATCGCGAGCCCGGCCGCGAACGGCCACACCGTCTTCAGCAGTCCGGTGAATATCGCCTCGTCATGGCTGCGCCGCCCGATCGCGCAGAACAAGATCACCAGCAGTGCGTCCACCACCAACGGCACTAGTTTCCTCACCCCGGCCAGCGTAGTAGTGCCCGGATCGGTCGCTGAGATCCGACACCTGCGGCACCCCTCGCGTGCCGACCATCTCGTCCGGCGCACCTCAGGTTGGGAGCCATGCCAACATGCCGACAAAACGGATCGAGTCTTACGAGCGAGGAGTTCGCGGCCCGTCTCACATCCGCGCGAAGCCGCGACCATCGGCTCAGCCGAGTCGTCGAAAAACATCAGATAGGGCGCGAGTCTCGACACGCGCGCACCAGGTGCTGAACCATCCGCACATTGTCGACCACCGCGGAGCGAGTCTCGCTGGCGAGGAGTTCGCGTCCCGTCTTACATCCGCGCGAAGCCGCGGCTATCGGCTCAGCCGAGTCGTCGAAAAACATCAGATAGGGCGCAAGTCTCGACACGCGCGCACCAGGTGCTGAACCATCCGCACATCGTCGACCACCGCGGAGCGAGTCTCGCTGGCGAGGAGTTCGCGTCCCGTCTTACATCCGCGCGAAGCCGCGACCATCGACTCAGCCGAGTCGTCGAAAAACATCAGATAGGGCACGAGTCCCGACACGCGCACCCCAGCTGCCGAACGACCCACCATCACCGACCACAACGGAGCGAGTCTTACGAGCGACCCGTTCGCGGCCCGTCTCGCGTCCGAGTCGTCGAAGCGCATGCGACGAAGTCGCGAGTCTCG
>NZ_JBFANN010000079.1:0-16581 GCF_040674855.1 Nocardia sp. NPDC049707
GTCGAGACTCGCGCCTGCGGCGCATGCGCTTCGACGACTCGGACGCGAGACGGGCCGCGAACGGGTCGCTCGTAAGACTCGCTCCGTGGTGGTCGGTGCTGGAGGGGCGTTCGGCACTTGGTGCACGCGTGCCGGACGGTTGAGACTGGCGACTTCGTCGCGTGCGCTTCGACGGCTCGGCTGTGTTCGATGGCCGTGCCTGCGGCTCGGCCGCAAGACGGGCCGCGAACTCCTCGCTCGTAAGGTTCGCTCCGTGGTGGGTGCGTAACGTCGACCGTCGACCGTCGCCCGCGATCCGGTTCAACGCCGCCTTTAACGCTTTGGGTAGACTGTGCTTCCGGCCACCGCCTCAATACGGCAGGTAGCTGCAACAGATGGCTGTTGCGCGTCGAACCGTAGGAGACACGACCATGCCGGCAATCGTCCTGATCGGCGCCCAGTGGGGCGACGAGGGTAAGGGCAAAGCAACCGATCTGCTCGGTGGCAGGTTGCAATGGGTCGTCCGGTACCAAGGCGGTAATAACGCCGGGCACACGGTTGTCTTGCCCAATGGCGACAAGTTCGCACTGCATCTGATCCCGTCCGGCATCCTCACCCCGGGCGTGACGAACGTCATCGGCAACGGTGTCGTGGTCGATCCCGGCGTCCTGCTCGCCGAGTTGGCCGGGCTGGAGGAGCGCGGTGTCGATACTTCCGGATTGCTGCTCTCGGCGGACGCGCATTTGATCATGCCGTACCACGTGGCCATCGATAAGGTCACCGAACGCTTCCTCGGCAACAAGAAGATCGGCACCACCGGTCGCGGCATCGGTCCGTGTTACCAGGACAAGGTCGCTCGGGTCGGGGTGCGCGTCGCCGATGTGCTCGACGAGAAGATCCTGACCCAGAAGGTCGAGGCGGCCCTGGAGTTCAAGAACCAGGTCCTGGTGAAGATCTACAACCGTCGCGCATTGGATCCGCAACAAGTGGTCGATGAGGTGCTCGGACAGGCGGATAGCTTCAAGCACCGCATCGCCGACACCCGCCTGGAACTGAATCTCGCGCTCGAGCGCGGCGAGACTGTACTGCTGGAGGGTTCGCAGGGCACCCTGCTCGATGTGGACCACGGCACCTACCCGTATGTGACCTCGTCCAACCCGACCTCGGGTGGTGCGGCGGTCGGCGCGGGTGTCGGACCCAACAAGATCACGACGGTGCTCGGCATCCTGAAGTGCTACACCACCCGCGTCGGTTCGGGTCCGTTCCCGACCGAACTATTCGACAACTTCGGTGAATTCCTGGCCAAGCAGGGTGGTGAGGTCGGCGTGACCACCGGCCGGGCCCGCCGCTGCGGCTGGTTCGATGCGGTCATCGCGCGCTACGCGACCCGGGTCAACGGCATCACCGACTACTTCCTCACCAAACTGGACGTCCTGTCGAGTCTGGAGCGGGTGCCGATCTGCGTCGCCTACGAAATCGATGGCAAGCGGGTCGAGCAGATGCCGACCACCCAGACCGAATTCCACCACGCCAAGCCGATTTACGAAGAGATGCCCGGTTGGTGGGAGGACATTTCCCATGTCAAGACGTTCGAGGAGCTGCCGGCCAACGCCCAGGCCTATGTCTTGCGGCTGGAGGAGCTGTCCGGCGCCCGCATTTCCTGTATCGGCGTCGGACCCGGGCGTGACCAGACCATTGTCCGGCACGACGTGCTCGGTTAGCGGCCGAAACAGCGGAACCGGTGCGCCCGTTCATCGTTCGTTGTCGTCGATCGTGATCGGTGACGAACTACAGTAAGAGCTATGGCTCGGAACTGGCCGATGATCGAGCGCGAGACCGAGTTCGAAGCGATCCGCGCGGCACTCATCGGAACCGAATGTGTCGGTGCGATATTGACGGGCGAGGCCGGAGTCGGAAAGACGACGCTGGCGCGACAAGCGACGGGCGCGGTAGGCGGCAATATCCGGTGGGTGGCGGGCACAGAGTCGGCCCGCAGCATCCCATTGGGCGTATTCGCCCATATGGTCGGCGTTTACACGGCGCACGATCCGGTGACATTCATGTCCGCCGCCCGCGAGGCACTGCTAGCTGACGGGCCCGCGATCATCGGCGTCGACGATGCGCACCTGCTCGATCAGCTCTCGGCCACACTGCTTTTGCAGCTGGCCATCGATAAGGCCGCGCATATCGTCGCGACCGTGCGCAGCGGGGTGCAGGTACCCGACGCGGTCACCTCGTTATGGAAAGACGGTCATCTGCTGCGCATCGACCTCGCGCCGTTCACCCAGCGGCAAAGTGTCGATCTGGTGGAGTCGATGCTCGGCGGGCAGTTGGAGGGCTTCACCGCCAACCTGATGTGGGAGTCCTCCGGCGGAAACGCCCTGTTCCTTCGGCATTTGGTGGAGGGCGCGCTGGAGGCGGGTGCACTGCGGCAGGTGAACGGCGTCTGGCAGCTGCGCGGTCGGGCTGCGGTGACCTCGGAATTGGCTGCGCTACTGGAGGATCGGGTCGAGCAGCTGCCCGAACCGGTGCTGCGGGTGCTCGAACTGCTGACCTTCTGCGAGCCCATCGATCTCGACGTGCTCTCCGAACTGGCGGGCGAGGAAGCCGTGGAGGCCGCCGAAACCCGCGGGCTCATCAGGGTTGTCGAGAACACGCATCAGCTGACCGTGCGTTACAACCATCCGCTGTTCGGTGAGGTCATCCGGCGCAGGCTCGGCATCGCCTCGGCCCGGCGGCTGCGCGGGCGGCTGTACTCCTCGCTCAAGGAACGACCGATCAATTCCGCGCCGGACCGCATCCGGCTGGCCGAATTGGCTTTGGACAGTGATAAATCCGCCGATCTGGAACTCTTCGAAGCGGCCGCCGCCGATGCGATCGGACTGGCCAATCTGCCGCTCGGTGAGCGGTTCGCGCGGGCCGCGGTGGAACGTCGCGGTGGGGTGGAGGCTGCCGACCTGTTGGCCCGCGCGCTCCTGTGGCAGGGCCATCGCATCGAGGCCGAACGCACCCTCGCCAGCTTCGATCCCGATCAGATGAACGAGGTGCAGCTGGCTCGCTGGGGCACTACTCGGGTGTCGAATCTGTTCTGGGCCATGGGCGATGCCGAGCGCGCCGACGAGGTGCTCACGATGCTGCGGAGCAAGGTGCGCCATCCGAAGATCATCGCGACCTTCGATGGATTGGCTTCGGCGTGCGCTGTCAATGAAAATCGCCTCGATGATGCGTTTTCCGGAGCCGAGACGGTGATGGAGACCGAAGGCGCACCACCATGGGCGGTTTGGTGGGCGGCCTTCGGCGGCGGCTTGGCGCTGGCACTGATGGGTAAGGGGGAGGCGGCGCGGCAGTACGCGGCCCGCGGGCATCAGGTGGAGTCGCATATCGACGGGCTCAACCGGTTCATCTCGACCCACGCCGAAGTCCTCGCACTGATCTGCACCGGTGACCTCGAGTCCGCACGTCGTTGCGCATCAGGGTATTTCGGCTATTCCGCGCCGGGCCAGTATCTGGCGTGGGGGATGTCGAAGATCTTGCAGGGCACCGTCGACGTGGCGCAGGGGCGCTTCCTGGACGGGATCGAACATCTCGAACAGGCGTTGGCCGCGCTCACCGCCGAGGGGGCCGCCGCCTGGCACATTCCGGCGCGAATCCGTCTGGCCGAGGCGTATTCGGCGCTCGGCCGGGCCGCGGAGGCGGCCGAATCCATTGCCGAGGCGACCGCGCGCGGTGGCAGGCACAGCGCGGTCTACGACCCGCAGTTGGAGGTCGCGCGCGCCTGCGCGGCCGCCGCGGAAGGCACCGTCACTCCCGCTATCCGACTGGCCATCGGCGCCGCCGACGCTGCGGCGCGCGCACAGCAGCACGCCATCGAGGCCATGGCACTGCATGCGGCGGCTCGTTTCGGCGACCATTCCGTGGCAGGCCGGCTCGCCGACCTGGCCGTCCGGGTCGATGGCCGGCTGGTGCAAGTCCAAGCCCGCCACGCGGTGGCACTCTCCGTCCATGACGGACCCGGCCTGGACGCAGCCGCAGCCGAATTCGAACGCATCGGCGCCCTGCTCTCGGCCGCCGATGCCGCCGCCCAGGCCGCATCCGCGCACGACCGCGCCGGTGACCGCCGCCGTCTCCTCGAGTCCGCCGCCACCGCGAACCGGCTCGCCGCCGCCTGCGGCGGTGCCAGCACGCCTGCCCTGCGCCAGGCAGCCCACCCCTTGCCGCTGACCGCCCGCGAACGGGAAATCGCGAATCTTGTTGCGGCAGGCCTGTCCAACCGTCAGATCGCCGACCGGCTCACCGTCTCGGTCCGCACGGTTGAGGGTCACCTCTACCGCGCCTGCATCAAGATGGACGTCACCGACCGCGAGTCCCTCGGAGCGCTGATACGCGGCGAGTCCTCCGGTGGATTCAGCTGAGTGATCCGTCGCGGACTTATCCGCGAGGTGCACGGGCGGTCGTCGGTGGCAGGCGGGCGACCGGTGAATAGGTTAACCTCACATTTTCATGTCTGAAACGCTCATATGTGAGAGATATGGTGAAGAGGTGGATATCCTCAGTGAAACCATAGCCGCCATTCGCACCGGCAATCCGACCTCCGGCCTGTTCATCCGGCACGCACCATGGGGCCGCGCCTATCCGGTCGTTCCCGGCGCGGGTTTCCATGTGGTGCTACAGGGTTCGTGCTTCGCGGTGCCGACCGGTGGCGAACCCATTGCCCTCGGAGTCGGTGACGTCCTGTTCATGCCGCGCGGCGCGGACCACGACCTGCTCGACCGCCTCGACAGTCCGGTCACCGAGCAGGCGCAACCGGGGGAGACGCGCGAGATCATCGGGCCCGGCGCCCGCACCGCCCTGCTCTGCGGCGCATACGAACTCGGCAGGCAGCGCAGCCACCCGCTGCTCGACGAACTCCCCGAATTCATCCATCTCCCAGCACGTCCCGGCCGCCACCCGTCCTTGCGCGCCGCCGTCGACCTGCTCGCTGCCGAGGTCGCCGAACCGAAACAGGGTAGCGATGCTGCGGTCCCCACCATCCTGGAGACTCTGCTCCTATTCATCCTGCGCGCGTGGTTCGACGAGCAGGCCGTCGCCGAACCCGCTACCGGTTGGGCGGGCGCCTTCGCTGATCCGGCGGTCGCGGCCGCACTGCGCGCCGTGCACGAAGCGCCGGCCCGGACCTGGACGGTCCCCGACCTCAGCGATATCGCGGGCGTCTCGCGCGCCACCCTGGCCCGCCGCTTCATCGCCACTGTCGGCGAGCCACCCCTGGCCTACGTCAGCCGATGGCGCATGCTCACCGCCGCCCGCCTGCTCCGCGACACCGACAGCCCACTCGGCACCATCGCCCGAAAGGTCGGCTACACCTCCGAATTCGCCTTCGCCAAGGCCTTCAAACGCGAATACGGCCAGGCCCCAGGGCAATACCGTCGCGCGGACGACCAGCCACCGCTGATCGCGGTCTGAAGTGCCTGTAGCCTTGGGTGCTACATTGGGCTACGCTGGCCTCATGAAGGTGATCACGCAGCGGGAGTTCCGCAATAACTCCGCAGCGGTCATGGATGCCGTCGAGGCCGGTGAGGTGTTTCGGGTCACCCGCAATGGTGTGGAGGTCGCCGAACTGCGGCCCGTCGGTCGCCGCCGCCGATTGACCGCTGCGGAACTCGTGGCACGGCATCGCAAACTGCCGCGCGTGGACCATGCCCGGATGCGGCGGGAGGCGGACGAGTTCTTCGGTACCGAGGACCGCATCGGCGACGATGACATATGGGAATCCCGTCGATGACGAACCGGCACGCTTCCGGCGTCCTCGATACCTGCGCGTATCTCGATCTGGATGTCCTGGATCCGGATGCCCTGCCCAAGATCCCCGAAATCACTGCTATCACCCTGGCGGAGCTGAATCAGGGCGTCGCGATGGCCAAGGATGCCGCGACTCGTTCCGCGCGATCCGAGCAGCTCGGCGCTGCCATTGTGGACTTCGATCCGCTGCCGTTCGACGAAGATGCGGCGACGCGGTACGGAACGTTGGTGGCTCTGACCGTGGCGGCGAAACGTGATCCCAAACCACGCAGGATGGACCTGCTGATCGCGGCGATAGCGTCGGCCCGCGGGCTGCCGCTCTACACGCGCAACGGCAAGGATTTCCGTGGGCTCGAAAGCATGCTCGAGGTCGTTGCGATTTGATCGGAAACGTCAGCTGAAGGGGGTTTTGGGCCGCTTCATCGCCACAGTCGGCGAGCCACCCCTGGCCTATGTCACCCGCTGGCGCATGCTCACCGCCCGCCCGCCTGCTCCGCGACACCGACAGCCCACTCGGCACCATCGCCCGAAAGGTCGGCTACACCTCCGAATTCGCCTTCGCCAAGGCCTTCAAACGCGAATACGGCCAGGCCCCAGGGCAATACCGTCGCGCGGACGACCAGCCACCGCTGATCGCGGTCTGATCGTCGCTCAGCTGAACACGCTCACGATCTGTGGTGTGGACGCTCGCGCTCTAGCTGCGGCAGATGCTCGAATTCGAACATCGCCGCAGGTAGTAGCCCTCGTGCTGAGGTAGAGTAGTCGTCATGTCCCGCCTCGATCGCATCACTTCGAACCCCGCCGTCTGCCACGGCAAGCCGGTGGTGCGCGGATTGCGGTACCCCGTGGAGATGCTGCTGGAGCTGCTGGCAGCGGGCATGAGTATCGATGAGATTCTGGCCGACTACCCGGATCTGGAGACCGACGACATACTCGCGGTGCTTGAATACGCGGCAATCGTGACTGCCCGCCAGACAACGATCCCCTTCGACGCGGCGTGAAATTCCTCGTCGACGCCCAGCTTCCTCGCAAGCTGGCCGTCCTGCTGAAGAACGCTGGGCACGACGTCGTGCACACCTCCACGATCGCACAAGGAAACCGGACAACGGATGATGAAATCGCGGCGATCGCTGATCGAGAAGGTCGAGTTGTCGTCACCAAGGATCGCGACTTCTGGATCGGACACGTACTCGACCAGTCGCCACGGTCGCTGCTGATTGTGTCGACCGGCAACATCACCAATGCTGTTCTGCTTCAATTATTCAGCGAACATCTCGCCGAGATCGTGCGACTGCTCGAGGAGTGTGCGGTTGTCGAGGTCGGCCACGATCGGCTGGTTGCGCACAGCGCTCCCCAGTGAGCCGACCGACTGCTGCGTCAGCTGAAGGGGGTTTTGGGGCGCTCTTGGAGTTGGCCGTCGAGGTAGATATCGACCTTCTCGTTGTAGAAGCAGACCAGGCCCGCGATCTTCTGGCTTTCCGGGAATGGGGTGCGGTAGCCCCAGACGATGTCCGGGTATTCCTTGCCGTCGATGTGGACGGTCCAGTATTCGGCGGTGCCCTTGTAGGGGCAGCCGGTGTGGGTCTGCGACGGTTTCAGTAGGTCGAGGCGGACATCGGTCAGGGGGAGGTAATACCTTGGGGGGAGGCCGGTTTCGAAGAGGATGCGGGGTGAGTGCGAGTCGGCGACCGTGGTGCCGTCGACTTCTACGCGGATGTGGCGGGAGCTGGCGAGGATGTCGACTCGCGTGTACGGATCGCGCGGGTGGACGTAGACCGGCTCATCCTCTTCGAACCATTCGTCCATGGCGTTCCAGTCCAGGCGCACCAGGTCGTTCAGTTCGGTGAATGGGGAGTCGTGATAGCGCACCGCGGCTCCGGCCGCGGTGGTGCCGTCGACGACCACGTCGTATCCGGTCGCGGTGCCACGGCTCGGGGATTTCGCGCTGGTGCCGTTCGGCTCGAGTTTCGCGTGCAGATCCGCGACGGGTAAATAGTAGGTCGGGTAGTGCGGACTCTCCCAGACCAGGACCGGGCGGGCGGTATCGGCGACCAACTGGCCGCCGAGGTAGACCCGGACTCGCTTCTGGCTGGTCGCTACCTTGACTAGGCCACGCTTCTCATCGGTCATACTCTCCGACCGTACTCCGGAAGGTGGTCCGACCAGCGGAATCGGCTATCGCGACGTAGGGAGCGGCCGCGGCACCGACTCTTTCAGTGCGTCCAGCAGCTCCTTCATATCGCTTTCCATTCGGGCCAACCGTTCGATATCGAAACCGGTGAGCTCCGCCGCCATCGCCCCGCCGAAGGCTGCGCGGGCACGGGTCAAGCGGGTGCGTCCGGCCGGGGTGAGTTCGACGACGACGGCCCGGGAATCATCCGGATCCTTGCGTCGGGAGGCGTATCCATCCGCGACGAGCTTGCCGATCAGCGCCGTTGCCGCCGGCTGTGAACATCGATCGATGCGAGCGAATTCGCTGACGCGTACCGCGCCGTGTTCGTCGAGCACCGCAAGTGCGCGCATCACGGCTCGCGGCAGATCGTCGCCGCTGATCACCCCGGCCAGCCGGGTCAGCCGGCCCGCGGTGACCAGTAGGTTGACCACGATGTCATCTGCTGTCGCCACTCGAGCCTGCTGCATGCAGTATTATTGCATACGCTAACTATGTATGGCCAGGAGGCTGCCCCATGCCACATGACCAGTGCAAACGATAGCGCCCCGTGGAGCGGGACTCCTTGGGTTCACGCGGTCGGGGTGAGCGGCCTGCGGGGCTGCCCGAACAACTGCGCATCACCGTGTGCGCGCTTGAAGAACAAATGCGCGTCATGTTCCCAAGTAATGGCGATGCCGCCGTGCAACTGCACCATCTCCGCCACGATGGTCGTGAACGCTTCCGAACAGTGCGTCCGCGCCACCCAGACATCCTCCGCGGCGGACGGGCTGTGCTCCGCCACCGCGACCGTCGCCGCATACGACGCGGATTTGGCCGACTC
This sequence comes from Nocardia sp. NPDC049707, assembly GCF_040674855.1. NCBI lineage: Bacteria > Bacillati > Actinomycetota > Actinomycetes > Mycobacteriales > Nocardiaceae > Nocardia > Nocardia sp. NPDC049707. Next base: position 8,769 of record NZ_JBFANN010000079.1, read on the forward strand.
CACCAGCACATACATATCCGCCATGCGGTGCTTGAGCGCCTGGAAACTGCCGATCGGCCGGCCGAACTGCACGCGGGATTTGGTGTACTCGACCGTCAGCTCCAGACACCGCTGCGCGGCGCCGACCTGCTCGGCAGCCACCGCGGCCCAAGCGATTTCGTGCAGCCGCGCCGCGACGAGCGCCGGATCCGCCGAACCGAGCCGCCGCGCCGGAACCGCCGCAAAGGTGATTTCGGCGAGCTTGCGAGTGGGATCCATCGTCGCGACGACGCGTCGGGTGACGCCCTCGGCACCTGAATCGACCTCGAACAGGCCGTTCGAGGTCACCACGACAAGGGTGTCGGCAGCCAGCCCGTCGAGCACGTAATGTGCTGTGCCGGACAGTGTTCCGTCTTCGGAGTGCACACCCGGCTCGTCCCAGCCGCCGGTCCCCGCCCAGCACACCGCGATCGTGCGAGAACCTTCGGCAACCTCGGGCAGCAGCCGCTCACATGCCTCGTTGTCACCGGACAACAGCACGGCCTGTGCACCGAGCACGGCCGCCCCCAGCATCGGCACCCCGGCCAGCGTGCGCCCCAATTCGGTTACCACCAGCAGGGATTCGATCAGGCTGGCACCGAACCCGCCGTATTCCTCCGGAATCGCGAGCGCCGCGACGCCGACCTGCTCGCACAACAGCCGCCACAGCGTCTGGTCGTAGCCGAGTTCGGTTTCCATGGCCGCGCGCACCGCGGCGGATCCGGCGTGCTTGGTGAGCAGCGCCCGGACCGAGGCGGCGAATTCCTGGTGTTCAGTGCTCGGCCCGCCTGTCACCTGACCACCACCTGCCATCGAATCGTTACGCGATGTGGTCATTTCGCGCCTCGCAGTGCTCGGTCCCGAACCGCCTCATCGCGCAGTGCGCGGGCAATCCGGGAACGATGTAGATCCGGTGTACCCCAAGCCGACCGCAGCGCGGTCACCCTGGTCAACCACAGTGACAGGTCGTACTCGGCGGTGTACCCGATCGCACCGTGCACCTGCAACGCCGCCCGCGCCGCCCGATAGGCCGCATCACCGCAGGCGATAACGGCCGCCGAGACGTCGCGCCCGCGCGTGGCTTCACCCATGGTCAATGCCGCCCGGTACAGCAGCGGCTCGGCCAGATCCAGCCCGATCAGCACATCGGCCAACTTCTGCTTGACCGCCTGGAATTCGCCGATCGGCTTGCCGAACTGCTTGCGCTGCTTGGCATATTCGGTGGCCGCCGCCAAGAGCGCCCGTCCCGCGCCGAGCAACTGTGCCGCATTGGCCAGCGCACCGGTATCGAAGGCGGCCGCGACCGCCTCGAGTACCTGCGCACCCTCGGCGACAACAGCATCGGATTCGACGACGAACAGCCGCCGCGCCGGATCGACCGAACGCACCAGCCCCGCGCGATGTCCGGTGCGGAGCTGATTACCTTCGGCGATCAGCACCACCTCGGCGGAATCCGCATCCAACGCGACGGTGCCGTGTTCGGGTGAGGTGAATGCCAGCGTGCCGAGCGCCGCCCCCTCCGCGAACCCGGGCAGCCAGCGTGCGGCCAGTGCGGTATCCGGGAGAGCTTGCAGCAGTGCGGGTATCGCGGCCGCCGTCTCGACCAGCGGTCCGGGCACTGCGGCCCGGCCGATCTCCTGGAAGGCGACGACCAGATCGATCGGCTCCGCGCCGATCCCACCGTGCCGCTCCTCGATGCCGAGACCCAGCGCACCCGCACCGGCCAGCTGCCGGATGAGTCCGCGGCCGGGCTCGGAATCGCCCGCGGCCCAGTTGCGCACGGCGGCGGGAGTGCGTCCGGCGTCGAGCAACTTGCGCAGGCTGGTGCCGAAGTCGAGTTGTTCCGGGCTGAGCGCGAATCTCATCGGCTGCTCCCTCTCGGTAGTCCGAGCAGCCGCTCGGCGATGATATTGCGCTGAATCTCGTTGGTACCGGCGTAGATCGGGCCGGACAGCGAGAACAGATAGCCGTCCGTCCACGGTCCGGACCGTTCGGCGGCACCGGCGAGTACCTCCAGCGCGGTTTCGTGCATGGTGATATCCAGTTCGGACCAGAACACCTTGGTGATCGAGGATTCCGCGCCCAGCTTGCCGCCCTCGTTCAACCGGGTGACCGTGCCGAAGGTATGCAGCCGGTAGGCCTCGCTGCCGATCCAGGCGTCCACCACCGCATCTCGCTGTGCAGTATTGGTGCGGTCGCCGGTGTCGAGCCAAAGATCGATGAGCCGCTGCGCGGTGGCGCTGAAGCGGCCGGGGGAGCGCAGCGATAGTCCGCGCTCATTGCTGGATGTGCTCATCGCGACCCGCCAGCCCTCGCCGGGCGCGCCGATCACATCGGAGTCGGGCACGAAGACATCGTCGAGGAAGATTTCCGCGAATCCGGGCTCCCCGTCCAACTGCGGAATCGGCCGTACCGAGACACCATCTGCGGATAGCGGGAACATCGCGTAGGTGAGTCCGCGGTGCCGTTCAGCATCGGGATCGCTGCGGAACAGGCCGAATGCCCAGTCCGCGAACGATGCCCGCGAACTCCAGGTCTTCTGACCGCTCAATAGCCAGCCACCGGTGGTGCGCCGCGCGGTCGAGCGGATACCGGCCAGATCGCTGCCCGCCTCCGGTTCGGACCAGGCCTGCGCCCAGATATCGTCACCGCGCGCCATCCGCGGCATGATCCGATCCAGCTGTTCGGGCGTGCCGTGCTCGAAAAGTGTTGGCGCCAACAGGAAGATGCCGTTCTGGCTGACCCGCCCCGGCGCACCGGCGGCGTAGTACTCCTGCTCGAAGAGCACCCACTCCAGCAGCGAGGCATCGCGCCCGCCGTACTCCCGCGGCCAGGAGACGACCGACAGTCGCGCCTCGGCGAGCGTGCGCTCCCATTCGCGATGCGCCTCGAATCCGGCCTCGGTATCCATCGATGGCAGCGGCTTCGCGGGTTTATTGGCGGCAAGGAATTCGCGAACTTCCCGCTGGAATTCCTGAGTCGCCTGATCGAAATCCAGATCCACTACGTTGTCCCGTTCTGCTCGGACGTCGACTGGGTGGCCGCCGTCGCGGTGGCCTTCATCGACTTGGCGTTCATGCCCCCAAGCGAATCCGCGCCGACCTCGGCATTGTGCGCATGCGCGAAGTGGTGCAGGCCGAATACCGAATCCATGCCCGCGCGCATACCCATCAGATCCTCGGCCTGGTTCACCGCCTTCTTGGTCAGCGCTAGTCCGAATTGCGGCATGGTGGCGATCTTTTCGGCCAGCGCGAGGGTTTCGGTCTCGAGTTCGACGCGTGGCACGACGCGATTGACCATGCCCCATTCCTTGGCCTGGGCCGCATCGAAGCGGTCCCCGGTGAACAGGAACTCCTTGGCCGCGCGCGGACCCATCACCCACGGATGCGCGAAATACTCCACACCCGGAATGCCCATGCGGACAACGGGATCGGAGAAGAACGCGTCATCGGAGGCGATAATGAGATCGCAGACCCAGGCCAGCATGAGCCCGCCCGCGATACACGCGCCCTGCACCATCGCAATCGTCGGCTTGGGGATTTCCCGCCAGCGGCGGCACATCCCGAGGTACACCTCGGTCTCGCGGGCGAAGCGCTGATCGCCGCCGACCCGGTCCACATGGTCCCACCACAGCGTGGCCTTGTTCTGATAGCGCACATGGTGATCGCGCCCCGGCGTGCCGATGTCATGGCCGGCGCTGAAATGTTTTCCGTTGCCCGCCAAGACGATCACCTTGACCTCGGCGTCTTCGACGGCCCGCTCGAACGCGGCGTCGATGGCATAGGTCATCACCGAATTCTGCGCGTTGCGGTAGTCCGGCCGGTTCAGCGTGACGATCGCGATCGGGCCGCGCCGCTCATAGGTAACGACGTCTCCCTCATCGGGAACACCGTTCTCGTCGGACATTACGACTTCTCCTCACGTAGTTGACGCTTGAGCACCTTCCCGGCGGCGCTATAGGGCAGTTGGTTCCGGAATTCGACGAATCGGGGCACCTTGAAATTGGCCAGCACGGTGCTCGCATGCCCGCGCACCTGCTCCTCGGTGAGTGCGGCGCCCTGCTTGCGCACCACAAATGCCTTGCCCACCTCACCCATGCGGGTATCCGGCACTCCGATGACGGCGGATTCGGCCACGCCGTCGAGCCGGGCCAGGGCCTGTTCGATCTCCGCGGGATACACATTGAAACCGCCGGAGATGTACATATCCTTGAGCCGATCGGTGATCTTCAGATACCCGCGTTCGTCGATCGTGCCGATATCGCCGGTATGCAGCCAGCCCTCGGCATCGATGGTTTCGGCGGTACTTTCCGGATCGTTCAAGTAGCCGAGCATCACATTCGGCCCACGCAGCAATACCTCGCCCTCCGGGCTCAGTCGCAATTCGAAATCGGCGATGGGGCGGCCACAGGTGCCCGCGATGGTGGCGGCATCGTCATCGGCGCGGCACATGGTGCCGAATCCGGCGGCTTCGGAAAGTCCGTAACCGGTGATGACGACATCGAAATCGAGTTCCGAGCGCATGCGCTCGACCAATACCACCGGCACCGTCGCGGCGCCGGTCACCGCGACGCGCAAGCTGCTCAGGTCGTAGTTGTCCCGGTCCGGGAAGTCGAGAATGGTCTGGTAGATGGTCGGGGGTCCGGGCAGCACCGAGATCTGCTCGGCGCCGACCAGGCGCATGGTCGCGGGCACATCGAAGGTCGCCTGCGGAATGATCGTCGCGCCGGTCACCAGGCAGGCGAGTATGCCCGCCTTGTAGCCGAAGTTGTGGAAGAACGGGCTGACCACCAGATAGCGATCGGAGCCGGTCAAGGTGGTGCACTCGGCCCAGGCCCGCACCACCGACAGCGCCTGCCGATGCGCGACCAGGGTGCCCTTGCTGCGCCCGGTGGTGCCGGAGGTGAACAAGATGTCGGAAATGTCCTCGGGGTCGACGGCCTCGGCGCGCTGCACGGCATCGGCTACCGGGACCGATTCGGCGATACCGGCGAGCTGCGACCAGTTGACGGCCGCGGCGTCGGTGGTCTCGGTGCCCGGCTCCACGGGGATGACCACCGCCGTATCGATGTGCAATTCCGGTGCGGCGGAGCGCAATTCGGCGAGCCGATCCCGGCCGAGGAAGGTTCCGGCGATGAACAGCGCCTTGGCCTCGACGCGCTCGAGCACATCGGCGGCCTCATCGGCGACATAGCGGGTATTGAGCGGCACCAAGGCCGCGCCCGCGTAATGGGTGGCCAAGGCGGCGATCACCCAGTGGTAGGTATTCGGCGCCCAGATAGCGACCCGATCACCCGACTGCACGCCGCGGGCGATCAGCGCCCGCGCCACCTCCTGCACCGCCGTCAGCAACTGCGCCCAGTCCAGCCGTACCTCGCCATCGCCGAGGGCGGGCGCGGTGCCGAAAGTGCGCGCGGCATCGTGCAGTGCCATGGGTGTCGTTTGTGCAGGGGTTGTCACGGTTGTCCTCACCGTCGGCGGGGTCTTTTGCTGCCTTTGCCAGATAAACCGGTCAGGCTCTAACAAAGCAAGTGCTTGGTAGGTTATCCTACCGGCGTGGTTGCGATCCAGACCTCAGATTCCGATACCGCTGCACAGGACGCGCGGTTTTCCGCAGAAGTGCGCGAGTGGTTGGCCGAGAACCTCGATGGCGAGTTCCGTGCGTTGCGCGGACTCGGCGGGCCCGGCCGCGAACACGAGGCATTCGAGGAACGCCTCGCCTGGGACCGGCATCTGGCCGCCGCCGGATGGACCTGCCTCGGCTGGCCCAAGGAGTGGGGCGGGCGCGAGGCCTCGGTGCGCCAGCAGGTGATCTTCCATGAGGAATACGCCAAAGCGAATGCGCCCGCGCGAGTTTCCCACGTCGGTGAGGAACTGCTCGGTCCGACGATTTTGGCCTTCGGCACCCAGGCGCAGAAGGAGCGGTTCCTGCCGGGCGTCCGGAATGTGACCGAGCTGTGGTGCCAGGGCTACTCCGAACCCGGTGCGGGCTCGGATCTGGCCGCCATCACCACCAGCGCCCAGCTCGACGGCGATGAATGGTCGATCAACGGCCAGAAGATCTGGACCTCGCTGGCTCATGTGGCCGACTGGTGCTTCGTCGTCGCGCGCACCGAAAAGGGTTCGACCCGGCACAAGGGCCTTTCCTACCTGCTGGTTCCGATGCATCAGCCGGGCATCGAGGTCCGCCCGATCATCCAGCTGACCGGCACCTCGGAATTCAACGAGGTCTTCTTCGACAATGCCCGCACCGCCGCGGACCTGGTCGTCGGCGAACCCGGTGACGGTTGGCGCATCGCCATGGGCACGCTCACCTTCGAGCGCGGCATCTCCACGCTCGGCCAGCAGATCCGCTTCGCCCGCGAACTGGCCGATGTCGAGGCACTGGCCCGCCGTACCGGCGCGGCCGACGACCCATTGATCGCCGATCGCATCGACAAGGCATGGGTCGGCCTGCGCGTCCTGCGAGCCCACGCGCTGCGCACCATGCAGGACAGCGCCGCCGACGACGGCGGTCAGGCGTCGGTCTCGAAGCTGCTGTGGGCCAATTGGCATCGTGGCCTCGGCGAATTGGCCATGGCCGTGCTCGGGCCCGCCGGACTGGTGGCTGATGAGGACGATCTCAACGAATGGCAGCGGCTGTATCTGTTCACCCGCGCCGACACGATCTACGGAGGTTCGAACGAAGTGCAGCGCAATATCATCTCCGAGCGCGTGCTCGGACTGCCGCGGGAGGCTCGCCCATGAACGGACCGCTTTCCGTTGCGCCGCAGCCCATTCCAGGGCACGGCCTGCTGACCGGACGCAATGCCGTGATCACTGCGGCGGCGGGCACCGGCATTGGCTCGGCTACCGCGCGCCGGCTGCTCGCCGAGGGGGCCGATGTCGTCGTATCCGACTGGCACGAGCGGCGTCTCGCCGAAACCGAGGTCGAACTGAAGGCCGAATTCCCGGAGCGCCGGGTCGCCTCGATCGCGTGCGATGTGCAGAGCACCGAACAGGTCAACGAGCTGATCCGCGGTGCCGCAACGGCATTGGGCCGCATCGACATCATGGTAAACAATGCCGGACTCGGCGGTGAAACCCCCGTCGTCGATATGACCGACGAACAGTGGGACCGCGTCCTGGATATCACCCTCAACGGCACCTTCCGCTGCACACGCGCCGCCCTCGGCTACTTCCGTGATGCGGGCCACGGCGGTGTGATCGTCAATAACGCCAGCGTGCTCGGCTGGCGCGCACAGTACGGTCAGGCCCACTACGCCGCCGCCAAGGCCGGCGTCATGGCCCTGACCCGCTGCAGCGCCGTCGAGGCCGCCGAACTCGGCGTCCGCATCAATGCCGTCTCCCCGAGCATCGCCAGACACGCCTTCCTGGATAAGGTCAGCTCGACCGAACTGCTCGACCGCCTCTCCGAACGCGAGGCTTTCGGCCGCGCCGCCGAACCCTGGGAAGTCGCCGCCACCATCGCCATGCTGGCCAGTGACTACACGACCTACCTCACCGGCGAAGTGGTGTCGATCAGCAGCCAGCGCGCTTGACCTAAGAACCCCAACGGAGCGAGTTCGCGGCCTTCCTCGCGTCCACGCGAAGGCGCGGCCGTCGACTCGGTCGAGTCGTCGAAGCACATCCGATCGGGCGCGAGTCTCGACGCGCGCGCATCAGGTGCCGAACGCCCCGCCGTCCGTGACCCCAACGGAGCGAGTCTTACGAGCGACCCGTTCGCGGCCCGTCTCGCGTCCGAGTCGTCGAAGCGCATGCGACGTAGTCGCGAGTCTCGACGGCTCGGACGCGAG